>QWOO01000066.1 GCA_003669615.1 Planctomycetota bacterium | reverse complement strand
TCCCGGACTTGAAAACCTTTCGGCACTTTCCAGGCTCTCAACACTCGAACTCGACCTGACCGACTCAATGTTTGCTCCACTACGCCGCGCAGGTTTGCTGCATACGCTTTCGTATGCGGAAGGAGCGCATAGTTCAACGGCCGCGCGAGATGAGGACATTCAAATCCTCAACCTTAACGGCTTCTATGGTATTCAGATTTCTGACGCAGCTATAGTTGAGCTGGCTTTTTTGCCGAAGCTCAGCACACTCACTCTGGTCGGATCAGACATCACAGACGCAGGCATTATTTCCTTGTCCAGATGCAACGAGCTAACCACTCTGAGTCTCGAACAGACTCACGTGACCGACTTAGGCCTTTTGGAATTGGCTAAGGTCCCAAAACTTGCAGCACTGACATTAGATCAGACTGCCGTCACTGACGATGGTCTTCCGAAGCTGGAACTTATACGAAACCTGACTTCTCTCGACTTGAGTCGAACTGCTGTCACGGATGTCGGGATTCGCAAACTTTCTCGACTCAGCCGTCTTACCGAGCTGCGAGTGGGTTGGACGGCTGTCACATTGGAAGGCGTTTTGGAACTTGCTCAACTTCAAAGCCTGACGACACTGGTTCTGAGCGGAACCAAGGTTACAGATATCGGTCTAAAACAGGTTGCGCTCCTCAGGAACCTAACAACTCTGGACCTGATTCGCTGCGAGATTTCTAACGCCGGGCTCAAAGAGTTGAACTCGCTCGGCAAACTGGAAACGCTTTATCTGAACGGAACTCAGATTACAGACGACGGACTCAATGAATTGCGGCAACTGCCCAAACTTTCCACTTTGAATCTCAGTGCCACAAGCGTGTCTGACGTTGGGTTGCAAGAACTCGCCCACCTCCAGCACTTGAAGACTCTGATACTTTTTGGCACACCCGTAACAACTGCTGGCATTGAGACTTTTCGCACGGCACTGCCTGGCTGTGAGATCTTTCGCTAACTGAAGCGGTTGGCATAGTCAGACTGAACGGCCTCACCACAGTTTCGTCCGCAACACTTTCAAGACCAGGCTTTTGTTGTTGAAATGCAGAAACGTCGGAATCTCTTTTTCCCCTGACTCAATGCCACCGACTTTTTGAACGCTTTGCATCAATGAGGCAATGTGAGCCACAGGGTACAACAGGGCAATTTCCTGAACAGGAATCGCCGTGAGTGGTATGGTGTCTTCATGAGATGCGTCGTCTGAATCTACATCTGCAGAAGCAATTCGAAAGACGACGTCTTACAGAAAATCGTTGAAGTCTGCAATTCGGCCTCGGCGTCAGTCGTTTTCTTCGACCCGCAGATCCACGAGCCGCATGTTCAAAAGCACGAGGGTATCGCTCAGGTTCTGATTGATCGAACTGTTAAAGTATCCTACGCAGGCATAACCGCTGCTCAACAGACAGGCGACAGGAACATAGTCGGCCTCCGCTGATACTTTGCCACAAACTAAGGCAAGGATATCGCTGCAATTCATTTTTTTCTTGGTAAAAGAAGATGGGCTCTCAACTAATTGTTGTCAGCCTTCAGTTCGTGTAGCAATGCCTTTTGCTCTGCACTCACCAACCAGACATTCTTGTCATCATCCTGCCCTAGTACTACGGTTTTCCCGTCGGAAGCAACATCAATCAGGCTACAAGCCGGTGCTCCCGAGATGTCAGTCTGAGACTGGGATTCAAATTCGTTCGTCATTACGAGGACCGAACCGTTTGGGGTAACAGCTGTCAAATCATGACTCCCATCCCTGAAGACCAATGCGGCCGGCTTGAATGCATCCGTTGCAGGAACATTTTTGATCAGCGCCATTCCTGCGGTCTCAAGCACGACCACTCCTGAACCAGATGTACAGATTGCAAGGAATCGCATGTCGCTGCTGAATGTCATGTCATAAACGGACCCGACCTTACCAGCCACCAGTCGGGATATGGATGCTTCGCCGATCTCTCCGGATTTCAGGTCACAAATTGTCATCGAACCGTCTCCACCAACGATAAGTGCAATCGATTCATCCGGGCTGACAATTCCTCTCCCGGTAAACGCGGCTGCGATCGAAAACTCTTTGACTTCCTTGAATGTTTCACAATCGATTTTTTTCAGTTTAATTATGTTGCCGGCACGCAGGAACATGTACAACGAGTTGGTTTTACGATTGAAGGACAATTCAGCCGGTGCATCAGTAAACGTTAAGATGTGAGTCGATTCTTTGTCCGATAGTTTTGAAGGATCCAGCTTTGTGAGCTCTTTGCCAGTCAAGATAATAATGCCGCCCTTTTGCTCGATGAACACTGAAGAAGTTCCTCGCGGTACGGGAACTCGTTCATTCAAAACGCCTTCTTTCACGGACCAGAGATCCAGAACCGCAGTTCTTCGTAAGACGGCAACGATCGAACCATCGTTGTTTAATGCCACATCTCCAACCTTCCCAGCGACTAGCTCTTCTCCGCTGACTGCACCACGCAGCTGCATAACCCCAACCGCCGCCGCAAGGCCGACACCGACCAGTATGGTGGCCAGTAAACTCTTTGCCCCGCCGGGAACCATGCCTGCCAGTGAAGATGGCATCAGCAATGATGCCACTTTCACCAACCGTCTTCGCATTCGCTTCGATCGAATTTTTCCCGTGCTCTGACCTAAATCTTTCAGAGATTGTTCTGCCCCTCGGCGAACCATTTCATCGGAATCGTCCAGTAATGCCGCGATCTGCTCTTCAACCCCTTCCAGTTTCAACTGTGCGATCGCTCTGACTGCGTGGTAGCGAATTCCAGGCATTTGGTCACGCATCAGTGACAGCAGGATGGGCCCGGCCGATGACTGTCCAAGTCGGCCTAATGAGATCACGGCTTGCTGTCGCACAAGCGCATGATCTTCCAATGCATCTTCGAGAAGATGGACAGACCCTTCATCGCCGAAGTCGCCGATGGCCTTGGCGCATGAGGCACGGACCGTTTCATCCGGATCCTGCTTCATCATTTCACGCAGGCGAGGCAGGATGCTTTCGAACTTCAGGACCACCAACTGTTCCACACTTTGACGCCGCATCGCGGGCACGTGATCATCCAGCAGCCGCCGGAAGATCGGGATACTGGCGGGAATTTTTAACTTGCGGAGGGCTTTAAGAGCCTGTTCGCGGAACTGCGATAATTCTCCGTCAATGTAGCGTTGCAGAATTGAGAGTGAGCTTTCGGCCCCGTTGCGATGCAGTGCCGCCAGCAGATATTCCACTGTGGTGGCGTCCGTCTCAAGGTCCAGAGCCTTCGCAATCGTTTCGCCCAGATCCGGCTCATCAATTCTGGACATTGCTTGTGCCGCGTTGCGGCGAACATTCAGATTCCCGTCGAAGACAAGCTTTTGCAGCAATTCGATGCTTCGCGGACTGTACATCGTGGCGACCGATAGTGCCGCCTGGGCTCGCACGGTCGCATCCGTGTCTTCCAAAGCACTATTGAGCTGCGGCATCGCTCGTTTTGCCTGTGTCCGAGACAAGGCCTCAATGGCCGCTGCACGCAGCACCGGGGCCTTGTGGGATGCTACCTTCTGAAAGATTTCCAGATGCGTATCGCCGACAAAACGCGACAAAAGCGAAACCGCAAATGCTGCACATTCAGTATCGTCCTCACGCAGCTTTTCGAGCAAGAGCGTTTCCCACTCGGTTTTCTTTTGTTCGGCTGCAGATTCAACACCCGCAATCACGACCGTTCGCAAGTTTGTGCCGCAGAGACCCGCCGCAAAAAGTACCTGCCGCGTGGGGGCCAAATCCAGCGTTGTCAAAGACTTTAAAGCCGCTTCCACAACTGTGCCGGATTTGTCCCCCAGCAACTTCATCAGAAGCACGGCAGAACCGGCATGCGGAATTTCACCCATGGCCTTTGCACAGGCCTCACGAACTTGCTTCGCTGGCTTCTGGCAGAACGCGGACAGCGTTTCGAGTGCCGCAGGTGAGTGCATGGTTCCTAATGCAAGGATCTGCTCTATGGTCTGATCCATCTTCGTGGAAGGTGTGGACATCAATGTCGATATGCGTTTCTGCAATAAACGCGGCATGGCTTTGGGAGTGTTTTCACTGTCCGCCAACAGGGTTCGAAACGCTTCTTCGCGCGCTTTTCGAAGTCGAGCCAGCGCTCGTTCCTGAGCCTCAGTGGCCTGGGCTCTTTCCAGGGCCGCTTCGTCAACCGCCGGTTGATCGTCCCCTGGAAGTGCAATGTTTGCGACAACGACTACATGAGTCGTCTGCTGTCCGCCTGCGGGAGATGCCTGGGACGAAACAATCCCCGAAGAATTCGCAGGATGCGTCGTTGCATTTGTGAATGCGGGAATCAACGGCGATGACGCCGTCATGTCGAAAGCGGGAACGACAGACATGGATCCAGATCCCATTGATCCCGGCTGCATCATCCCCGGCTGCATCATCCCCGGCTGCATCATGTTGGCAGGCATCGCCGGTGGATAGACTCCGCTGGAGGGCATTCCTCCCGGAGGCATCATCGGGAAATAGGGGTTGCTGAAAGCGGGCGTATTGCCGGTCATCGCCGAGGTATCATAGGCCCCGGCTGGCGTGGAATTCTGCGGCAGGGACCACGGTGTCTGCCCAAAATTGTGAGAGTCGGCTCCACGATAATTCTGGGGAACATGACCCGGATTCTGCACTCGGGCGTTCTGCGAATGAAACTGCCTCGGAATCTCAGGAGCCGCCGGCATTCCACTCAACGACATAAATGACTGAGACCCACTGGACGCAAATTCCATTTCACTTGAGTAATTCTGTTTCGCGTGCGAATCATTCGCCGATTCCGTGATGGAATCAAAGAACTTCATATCCGCGGCACTGCTGTTGCTGTCTGCCACCAGTCGGACGTCGCTGTCTTCGTCATCCTCCTGATCAAAGTCAGCCGTCAATTCGTAATTGTTCTGTGTCTGAGATCCAGTGTCCGTGGCACTGGCTTGAGGATTACGCTGATAGGCGGCATTGGAATCGCTGGCGGCAGCGGATTTCGGCTGCTCGGATTTGTTCCATTCAAAAATACTGGATTCCTGTGACTGCGGATTCTGCTTCTCGGCAAAACGCTCTGGCGCCGGCTTCCGAGATATCAGTTCAACTTTAGGCGGCTGTGATTGAGGAAGCTTCGTTGTCGCCGATTTGCCGTCTGCCTGTGGAAGTGGGCGAAGATTCGTCACGGCATTCCGGAACTCGAACCGTAACCAGTCGGCAGTCACTTTCAGATCTGGCTGCTTGTCTGCACGGGATTCCGACAGCCGCCCGAAGAATTCGCTGCGTTTGCTGTCGGAAGCCAGACGCAACCATTCCACCACAAGGGTTCGCATTGCCTTGCGGCAATTGCATGCCGCAAGAATTGATTCCATCGTATGCGGTTGATTCAAATGAATCAGCGCCTGAAATGCGGCCTGTCTGACTCTGGAAGATCCGTCCAGCAGCATCGGCAGCAGCAGATAGGAGGATAACGGATGCGGAACGCATCCCAGCGCAATCGCGGTGGCTCGCCGCACATCTTTGGACCCGGCACCAGTCACCAGCAACAGGGGCGGTAAGACGGCCGGGTCGGCAGTGCGGCCGAGGGCAGTGACAATGGCCACACGCGCGGAGATTTCAGTACTGGGCAGAGCCTTCAGGCTGTCCATCAAAGACAAAAGAAGTGGGTTGGTGGCTTTGGGAAGCGGCGCGCCTTGAGACTTTAACTGAGCCCGATTCATGCCGATTACGGTCGTCAGTTTCGCTTCGGCCTCTTCCGAGGGAAGAGAGGCGACGAACGTCTCAAAAGCAGCCCTGGGATCCATCGCAGCGGGCGAAGATCCAACCACACTTGCAGCGGCGTCCAAACGTGTTCCGGATACGTGACTCGTCACTGCAGCGGCAAATCGCTCGCCGCATTCCGGGCAGAATTTTACCGCAGCTGGGCTTTCTGAACCGCATTGTGTACAGGATTTCATAGTTGCACTAAATTCCGACACGACTGCCTTCTTGCGTTTCAATACCGCAATGGATCGTACTTTGAGTAGGCTCAGTTGATCGCGAATCCATCAGTGAATAAACTGCTGAACCCAAGAGATACTCGAATGCATTTCGTCATCAGAACCGCTGCGTGCATAAACACTGAGATCCGGCTGCCGAAATAGTTCGGCAGCCGGACTTAGGATCTATCCTGTTTCAAGTACTCAAAACTCTTTCAAGTCCTGCATTACTCGAAGTTGCCTTTACCAGCACCTGGAACCGACAACCAGGTTCCGCTAAACACTTCAAAGCTGCTCATTTCAGTTGGACCAGTTGTATAGCCATCGTCAGCCGCATCCAATGTTGAAGCATCAAAGCCTGGATTCAAGTAGCCGTCCTTGTTGGTGTCGATTGCTGTTCGGACGCTGCCGTCAGCCATCAGCAGATTGCAGGAATTGCGATGAATCGCAAACCAATCGCGTGTATCCTGAAGAAACAGCGTAGAGGAGCCGGTGACTGTAGTTGCCCCCAAGAGTGGGTAGCTGGCAGGGTTGTAAAGAGCAACGTCCAAATCAGCAAAACCTGCTGTGCCTTTGTCGACAGAAACAATTTTTCCGCCAGCAACATAAGATGGTCCGTCATTGAACGATTCGGCAAGGCGTGCTCCCTGAGTCAGCTCACCGGCTTCGTCAAGACTTGCGATTGTTCCATCAAGACCAAGAACCGCTTCCTTGACGTCGCCGAACGACGCATCGCCAAGAAGCGGAATGCTTGAACTTGGAATGTCAGACCTGCTGATCTGGATCTGTGTCAACGGACCCGTACAGGTTCGATCTCCGGTTGTCGGGGCTGCCTTCGTGCCAGTCCAAAGAGACTTACATGCGTTTCCCTTCATCTTCGCTGGGTCGCCAGATGTCGTAGAAGCAACTGTCACATTTTGTCCCCGAACCATGAACCAGCTAGACGCATAGTTCGTATTCAACCCCTCTTGAATCTGCGCCTTGACAAGCAGGTCGCGAGCCGAAGTTGCTGCAGTCGCCACGTCAGCACCTGTTGCTGGGTCGAAGAGAGATGCGAAGAACGCGCCACTTCGGTTGTTCAACGGAGGAAATGCCGTTGATGATGAAGCTGCTCGCCCCGTCATATCGTTGATTTTTTCCAAGCCGCGAGCTTCATTTGATGGGCACAGCATCTTTCCTGGAAGACCACCGTTGACTGACATAACGTTTCCAACCCAGCTATATAGGGTAGGATCGCCGTCTCGCATAATGTCATAGGCACCTGAGCAGATTCGCTTCGATGGATCGCTGTCGCTCCATGAGTACAGAGCGATGCCGAACTGACGCAGGTTGTTTTTGCACTGTGTGCTGCGTGCCGCTTCACGAGCAGACTGAATCGCTGGCAGAATCAGTGACATCAGAATTGCGATGATCGCGATCACGACCAGCAACTCGATAAGAGTGAAACCCTTGCGACGGGCTTCAGCAATGAGAGAACCCTTAAACATCCTTTTCATGATCTTACCTTTTTTTCAACTCAGGAAATAGAAAACTTAATACAACCTACGTTACTCACGCCCACTCAGACTGGCCGGTCTTCATGTGCGTGCCAATCACCTGTGCCAAAGTCGCGATCGATGACACATTTTTCAAACACGCCGACTCAATGTTGCGTACTCACATATGCTTCAAGAAATGAGCTGAGTCTTGACAAGCAGTCGAACGTTTTTTCCCCAACAGTGGATGCCCGTTTTGTCGCCTGCACTTTACTTCTGGAATGCATTCTGTTGCTGGCGGTTAACTGCTGATGAACCTCTGGTTAAATTCCGGCGAAGCACTGAATTGCTCTCTTAACAATGCTTCATAACCAACGATGGAACCTTCACCACGTTCAGAAAAGTCGGGATGAGAACATCAGCTTGATCAACATCGCCGCCACGAATGCCACTTTAGAAAGAGCTGTGAAGATCTGATGAAGCTCATGTGAATTCCGAGGCCGCACAGAAGATGCGAAATGATTGGCCGCACTGCACCACCGTTAAATCGTTTGCAGAAAATTCATACTGCTTCTTACAGGACTACAGAATTCCGGTGCGTTCAGGAAGACGATGATAAGCCTTATCTGATAAGCCTTATCTGAACGGGCTTCCGTAGAGCTTGTCTAAGCCGCGTGGGCGGAATTGCAGAGTATCGAACAACTGCTTTATCGAGACCGAGGGGCAATTCCTATGCGGAAATTGGTCGGGTTCAATGCCTCAAGAGCAGCACACTGGGCATTGTCGAGCGAATACCACGTGGCAATTGTGGATTCGAACGGATACGACGTATGGTGGCTATTCATGAAGTCGGCGGCATTTGCCAGGTGTTTCGCCTGATACCCTTGAACGCCGGTCAGCGAAAGATGTCGTGATACAATCGCGTTGACAGGAATCGCTTTGTATTCCGCGGCAATCCGAGTGTTCAGAAAGACAATGCTTCCGCCCATGCGAATTTGCGGCAACAGCATCTCCGGAGCCGCAGGGCTTCCGGAAAAATCATAGCCAATATCAACTCCGTATCCGGCCGTGGCTTTGGAAACCATTGCCGAAAGATCCAAAGGTGACCCGGACTGACTGGCCCCGAAGTCGTTTGCAAATTCGACTCGCTGAGGGTTCATGTCACAGACGATGATTTCATCAACGCCGTGTTCTCTCGCCATTGCTGCTAATGTCAAGCCACAAAGCCCCGCGCCGATGATCAGCATGCTTTTTGGCACGGTGGTACCACAACGTTCCAGTGCGGCGTTCGCCAGAGCCGTTGGTCCGCACAGTTGTGAGGCGACTCCCAGGGGAAGTGTTTCCGGAATCGAAACAATCGACGTACCAGAGGCAATCAGACAGTGCTCGGATAAGCCACCCAGCAGCAATTCCTCGTGCATGCCAACGTAGTCACCGTACCTGGACGAACGAAGGCATCGTTGAGTGAAGCCTCGGCGACAGCAAAAACACTCACCGCAGACCGTGGTGGAAGCCCAAACAATCCGAGTGCCGATTTTGAGCGGTTTTTCCCGCCAGTCGAAACATCGGGCACCCGGTCCAAAAGCCTCGATGTGGCCGCTGGTCTCACACCCCAGTATGACTGGACTGTGATCTCGGTCCTGGTTTTGAAATGCATGCAGTGTCCGGCGGCCTAGAAGGCAGCCTTCAACTCGCACCAGCATTTCCCCCGGCCCTGGTGTGGGAGTTTTGACAGAGGCTAACTCCAGAATGCCAGGTCTGCCGTGAAAAATTGCAGCAAGAGACGTTCCCACCGCTGGATCGGTGTCTGTGTTTGGTGTTTGATTCGTCCAGTTCGATGTTGATGCAACGGGCGAATAGCTCTTGGTCAATACGTTCATTGAATAGGATTTCAATTCGATCTGAGAACGCTTAGAGACAGGGTGAGTCAGCATTAAGTCCACATCATGGCGAGGCTGATTTCGTTTTTGTTTGTCACCCTTTTCAAATGCGGAATTTCGCAGCACCGATTTGCAGTGATTGGAAAACGTGTGCTCATCTCTTAGAGCGTTCTGCTGTCAGGAAACATTCAGAAAGACTGCTTCTTGGGCTCTATTTCTAGATCTTCCAGTAATGCATTAAGATTCCGCAAAGGACATCTGGTCGTCTATTCATGAATCGGTTCACCGTTTTTTGACTTTCGACGAGGCATCATTCTTAACGCGGTGTTCTTCAATTGTTCGCTCGATTTTAATGTCCATCTTCACATTCAAAAGAGCTCATTTGAGGTGATAGCATCGCTCAGACTTCTGGTCGTCTCGCAAACGCCCATTCTCATTTCAAACGTGAAGCAGACGCTTAGTTCTGATCAGGGGCGGATGCCAATTCGAAGGTGCCTGGGATCCATCGCTGCTGTTAGTGCTTCTTGCACGTCAGACAATGAGAACCACTTTGTGACGACGGTGTCCAATTGGTACGTCTGACCGTAGTTCACAAGGAATCGGATTGCCTGAACCAGATCGTCTGGCCCGTAATTATGGATGCCACGGATGGTGAGATTTCGACGGACGATGTGTTCCATGGAGAGCGACACAGCGTCTGCTGTAAAGACCGCACCGACAAGAGCAATCGTTCCTCCGATTCTGACCTGAGGCCACAGGGATTCAAATGCCGATGACGCGCCAGACACCTCCAGGGCAAGGTCGACGCCATAACCGCGTGTAGCATCACTCACAGCAATCGCAAGATCATCAGGCAGCACGCATCGTGTCGCGCCGGACCTCACAGATCGATACAGACGAGTGGGATTGATGTCACTCATGATGACTTCTGCGGCACCACGGGAATGAGCCATCGCCGCCGCCGTAAGCCCAAACAGTCCGGCTCCTGTAATCAGAACGAATCGCCCTTCCAGCGTATCGACGGATTTCAGCGCCGCTGCAATTGTTGCCGTCACGCAACTGCAGGGAGTCACTGTGTCGAGACTTAACGAATCCGGAACACAGACAATTGTAGTTCCGGGCATGAGCAAACAGTGCTCGGCAAGCCCGCCGACAAGTTCGTAGCCTTCGACGAAGCCCTGGTGCCCATATTTAAAGGATCTTAAACACTTCTGAGTTAATCCTCGCTGACAACAGAAACACTCTCCACAGGCCGCGACAATTCCCCAGACAATACGCATTCCGATAGCCAGAGGCAGGCCAGACGCATCTGCACGAGGCGCGTCGGGACCGAAGGCTTCGATGCGGCCGACGATTTCGTGGCCAGGAATTGTGGGCTCAACGATCTTCCGGCTGTCATTGAAACTTTGCAAGTCATTGCCACACAACGTGCAGCTTTCAACTCGGACGAGGATCTCTGCACCGCGGGGAGACGGTGTCGGAATCTTCTGTAACTCAATTTTTCCTGCGTTTCCCCGGAAGACAGCGGCAAGAGACTGACGTTTCATAAGTGGCGACGTTTTCTGGAATGGACTAATGGGCATTCAAAGTGCGAAACGAAATTAGTCGCAGGGCGTTTAGCGGTTTAGGAACGGATAACTCAACAAATGACTCATGGCGTGGTTTGAACGGTTCAGGATTTCTGAGTTTGGGTTCATCGTTTCCATTTGCTTGTGATGCAACTGTGGCCCGACTCGTTCAGAGTTCACGCTATCTTCACAAAGGCTTCACCGAATGTGCGTCCGGAATCGGATTACACTCTCAGCCAGTTCATTGTATGGCGGTTTGTGTTAAGAAGTTGCGAGTAGACGATGCTCAGCCTTTCGTCTCAACTTTCTACGAGGATGCAACTACAGGCGGCCATCATTGGAGCAGTAATCGTCGGACTGGCACATGCCTGGTCGGCCGTTGAACGTCGATACCAGGTGACAATTTTTAAACGCAGCCCGAGAGCATCCGGAGGATCCATTCGAAACTTCGGTATGGTCTGGCCAATTAGACAACTCCTGGGCCAACACCACGAAACTGGGCATGTTCAGCCGCTCGGATCGTCCGGCAATCCTGGGCAGCCCCGGCTGTGTTTGAATTTTCGCTTTCCGAGGAAGAAGAGGATACGTCTTCTGGCATTTTTGAAAGAGCGAAGGCTGCAGGTGCGATACTGTCAGCAAACCGATTTAGGCTTGCAGCCTCCACGGCCGGGCCGAGTGACTTTTGCGATCGAATTCAGAATTTCTGTGCGCCAGCAGCCTCGTTTCGAAATCACTGTGGCGGATGAGAAGCTGTGTCTTGTGGTCGTCGGACACGGAGAGGTGTTGCGCGCTTTCTGTCTTCGCGTTTGATGGTTGCATGTTGCATGCGGCAACCGAAGCCCAAACGTTATTCTGATCGCCATACTATCGCCGGACGGGTCGAGCGAACAGGTTCTCGGCGTCGTGATTCTCACCTCACGGATGTATGACAACGACAGCGGACTTGCCTGGCAGGAAGCCACGTTGCAGAGTGATGACAACAGCGTGCATAACTTGCCGTTTCGGTTGGACCACCCAGCCGGGGCTGGCCAGTCTGACGGTTGCGTTTTCCAGCCACAAAACTTTCGCTCGTGTCAGGCAAGCTTGCACGGGGCGATCTCAGTCGCGTTTTGTTTCGCGGTTCAGGCGCAGTTGGCCGCAGGCGGCGTCGATGTCGGCGCCTTTGCGTTTGCGGACGGTTGCTGTAATGCCTTCGTACTGAAGGATTTGAAGGAACTCCTGAGTGTCCGGGTCGCGCGGGGCTGTCATGACCAATTCGTTCACGCCGTTCATGGGAATCAGATTCACGTGTGCGTTGCGGCCTCGCAGAATGAAGGCCAGTTCTTCCGCATGTTCGGGCCGATCGTTGATGCCGGCCATCAGGACATATTCGTAGGAAATGCGTCGGCCCGTAAGCGTAAAGTATTCGTCCGCTGCATCCAGAATTTCCTGAATACCAATGCTCTTGTTGATCGGCACAATCTCTGACCGAAGTACATCGTTCGGAGCGTGAAGCGACACGGCCAGATTAAACTGCTGACCCGACTGAGCCAGTTCGCGGATCTTGTCCGGCAGTCCAACGGTGGAAACCGTGATGCGTCTCGCTCCCAGTCCGAAGCCTTCTTCATCCGTCAGAAAAGTGAGTGACTGCATGAGCGAACGGTAGTTGGCCAAAGGTTCGCCGATTCCCATCACCACAACGTTGGTGATACGTTCGTCGTCCTTCATCATGCGATGCAGCACAAGAACCTGTTCGATGATTTCGGTCGGAGTCAGGTTGCGTTTGACGCCCAGCAGACCGCTGGCACAAAACACGCACCCCATGGCACAACCGACCTGAGTGCTGATACAGACAGTGCGACGGTCGGGATCTCGCATCAACACGCATTCGACCAGTTCGCCGTCATGCAGACGCAACAGCAGTTTCTCCGTCTGGTCTCTGGCGATCTGGTGGTTGACCACTTCGAACGGAGAAAATCGAAAATGTTCATCCAGCTGTTTACGAAGTGCAGCGGGCACGTCCGTCATTTGATCGAAGGACGTAATGCGATGTTCAACGAGCCATCGTCGAATCTGTTTCGCGCGGAATCCAGGCTGACCGATGGACTTTAACCAGTCGGTGAGTTCCTGAACGGTCAGGTCCATAATGGGCCGACGCACATCCGTGGTTGAATGGCCCGCGGGCGATTCGATGACGGGCAGCAGCGAATCCGATTGCAGCGGCAGAGTTGGCAATGGTTCTGAAGAAGTTAAGGGCTGGTTCACTTTTTGGGATCAGTTTTCGTGGCCGCTTCTTTGTCCGCTGATCGGGCAAGATCACGACGGTAACGGCGAATGAGTTCAGAATATTCGTTATCAAGCACTTCTTTGCCGGCATCCCCGATGTTGCTGTCGAGCTCATCCTGGAGCTGTCCCCATTTTCGCCCCGTGCTTTTGCGGCTGGTGGCTTTTGGATTTCGGCCGTCAAACTCGGCGGGGTTACCTTTTCCCTGCGGATCGCCCGACGCCGTGCTGCCATCAGAATTCAATTGTCCCGGAGAAAACTGGTTTGGCAATGCTCTTTTCGCAGCACTTTGCAGTGCCTTTGCTGCATTTGCCAGTTGCTGTGCCGAGTTTCCTGGCGATTGTCCGAATGCCCGGCCATCCGCAGGCTGTCCGGGTGCACCGCCCTGCCCCGGCTGGCCCTGTTGCCCCGGCTGCTGGCCCTGTTGCCCCGGCTGCTGGCCCTGTTGCCCCGGCTGCTGGCCCTGTTGCCCCGGCTGCTGGCCCTGTTGCCCCGGCTGGCCCTGTTCAGATTTGTTCTCGCCCGATTGAGCAGAACCCGGTTCCCCGGAACCCGGTTCCCCGGAACCCGGTTCGTCCTGACCTTCGGACTTTCCTGCTTCAGAATTGCTCTGGCCCGATTGATTCTGCCCGGGCGGATTCTTGCCGGATTCTTCGCCAGACGGGCCTTCGTTCGAGTCGGTCGATTCCGCCTGACCTTCCCGTCCGGATTGCTCCGCCTGTTGAGCCTGTTCTTCGGCGGCACGACGCTGGGACTCGGCGTTCATGAGTTCGGACGCCTTCTGTAAACTGTGCAAAGCGTCGTTGACACTTTCACCAACCTCCGATGGTATCAATGCGTTGGGATCGCGATGACCGTCTGCCGCCTGCTGGGCCAGCTGAGCCGCGCGGTTGAGCTTCTCGGCCGACTGCTGAGCACTCTGGCCGGCCTGTTGCATTTGCGTTTGATCGAGTTGCTCTGCGGCCTCAGAACCGCTCACGGCTGCTTCCTGTGCGGAGTTCGCTGCATCCCGGGCCGGCTGAGCCAGATGCTGCATCCCCAGCGCGGGCAGGTTCATACGTTCGGCCAGTTCGTTCAGCGACTGGGGAACTTTCGCAGCGGCTTCCGCAACGTCGCGTTGAGAATCCTGTTGAGCCGCCACTTGCGCGGCGCTGTCCTGCTGTAACTGCCCCACCGCATCGGCCATGCGATTGAGATTATCGCCCTGCTGTTGAAGTTGAGATTTCTTGTCCTGAGTTTCGTTGTCGTTCAGGTCATTGGATGCAGCCCGTGATTCGCTGCCCGCTTTGCGGAGTTGTTCGGCCGCACCGGTGAACTTTCCAGCCTGAGCATTTTGCAGAGCGTTGTTCGCCAGTTGAGCTGCCTCGCTGGCATGTTGTTTGGCAGCATCCTCCGCTGCCGGATCCGTCTGAAGATCGTTCGCTTGTTCTCGAGCTGCCTGCTGAAGTTTGTCGAGCTGCTGAAGCATTGATCGGCCGACATCGGATGGCTTGATGGGTCGCGAGTGATCCGCAGCAGCCACGGGATTCTCCGGGCCCACATTCGCGGATTCCTTAGAGTCACCAGTTTTATCATCGCCAGTTTTATCATCACCAGATTGTGAATCTGCAGCGGCGTTACCGGGTTCCGGTTGAGTCGGCGCAGGGGCTTCCTTAGCCGGCTTTGCTTTCGCCCCTCGGTCGGCAGCCATCTGTGCGATTTGTTCGTTCAGTTCCTTCAGTCGATCGTTAACCTGACTGGCCTTGCTGGCCAGTTCCTGACGCTTTTCGTTCTGCTCCATCCGCTGCTTTTCTGCCTGAGTCTGCGTGGCTTCATCGGCTGCGGCGGCAGGATCGATTGGTTCGTCTTTTTTCGGTTCCTTCAGACTGGCCGCAGCGGCAGTCAGCTGCTCGCGAGCCTGCTCAATATTCTGTTGTGGCGTGAACAGATTGCCCTCGCGCAGTTTAGCGACGGCGTCGTCGAGCGGCTGTAGTTCAGGACGAGGAACTTCCGGAGCCTGCTGCTGAATTTGTTGGTTCAGCTGGTCTGCTTCGCCACGCGATTTTTGCAGTTCGTCGGCCAAAGCCTGAGCCTCGCGAGCCGTGTCCTGAGCTTCTTCACTCACGCCTTCTGCGATACGCTGTTGCTGTTCGGCCAGTTGACGGGTTTCGGTCGCAAGCTCAGCCGCTTGATCCAGCTGAGCTTCGCGTGCCGCCTGAAGCAGTTCCTGTTTCCGCTGCAGCAAACGCGCGAGATCATCGCTGAGCTGTTGTTGCTGGTTCTGCAGTTCGTTCTGCTTTAGGGCCTGCTGTTCGCGCTGCTCTGTGGATGATTGTCCTTCTTCCGGACGATCGGCCGCTTGTTCCTGCCGGAGCTGCTCTGAGTCCTTCGCGAGCTGTTCGGCTTCGAGTGCCAGTCGATTGAGTTCCGCGAGTTCCTGTTCCAGCTGAGCCAGTTTTTCGATTTCGTCGACAGTGTTGTGAAGTTCCTGCCGCAGCCGGTTGAGTTCACTCTCTGCATTCTGCAATTCCGCAACGGCCGTTTCACGATCTGCGGAAGCCGCGCGATTCAATTTTTCGGGGAGATTCTGACGCATCTGCTGAGCCAGTTCGGTCAGTTTCTTTGCCTGCTTCTGCATCAATGGATGTTCGGCCGTTTGTTCAGCCAACTGCCGCAGCTCATTGCCCT
The DNA here is from genome assembly GCA_003669615.1 of Planctomycetota bacterium. GTDB lineage: Bacteria > Planctomycetota > Planctomycetia > Planctomycetales > Planctomycetaceae > SXXK01. Next base: position 2,546 of record QWOO01000066.1, on the reverse strand, counting down.
GAGTCTGTTCTTTCTCGCTGATCGCACGGACTTCTTCCTGAACGGCTTCGTCCCATTGTTGGCCGGATTTTTCTTTTAGCTCCTGCGCGGTCTTTGCATCCTGCTGCAATTTCTCTTCGATCTTTCGCAGCGAGTCGACAAGTTGCTGGTCGGCTTCTCGCAGTGGTTTCTGGCCAAGCGGTTCTGCACTGTCTGCGATCGTAATTGTGAACGGACCCTGCCAGACAACCTGAGGTCCGGGCACTGGTCGATCGTCCGCCGCGCGCACTCGAAATGTCACCGTGTCGCCCTCGGCAAGCATCAGTGATGTCAGATTCACACGGAATTCGTGAGACACCTCCGCGGCACCTCGATCCAGCGGTTCTGCGGGCTGAATTTGTGCGGCATCTTTGTTCTTTTGAACGTGAAGCTCCAGCAGTCGGACACCCAGATCATCCAGCACGTGGCAGTTGAGCGGAACCACGTCGTCGGGACGAACGTCCAGCCCATCGGCAATGCCGGTGACCGTCAGTTTGGGAGGCGTGTCCGTCGAGACAATCAGTCGACGTGTAGTTTCGTTGGTGTTCGTCAGCCCCAATTCGTCTTCTGCATGGAACTCAAACTGGCCACTGCCCTGCGCTTCGAACTGAAAAAGTGCCGTGCGACCATCGTCCGACAAAACAGGCAGAAGCACGGGCGGTTCGGTCGTTCTTAATGCTGCGGGAGCCATTGCGGCGGCGGCCAGCTCTTCCGGCAGCAGAGCCTCATTTTCTCCGGCGACAAGTTCTTCGCCCGCGTTTATCGGAGCAGCCGACTCCATGGGTGACCAGTCTTTCCAGTCAATGCGTACGCTTTTGACAGGCTTATTGAAGTTCAGGCGAATCTCTATCTGGCTGCGTTCGAAAACCGGAATGTCGCCCACGACACCGTCGAAAACTTCTACCGGTCGGCCTGTATAACCAGGAGGCGTCTCCTGCAGCACGGCACTGAGCAGTCGCGGGCGATCGGCGACTTGCAGCGTAAACCATTCCGATGTCGCGCCACCGCCGCGGATTCTATAACGCAGCGAATCACGGATATCGGACAGCACTGCGGAGTACTGTGCCTGAGTTTCATCGAACGTCATCGCCAGTGTTTCTCGCTGGCCGGTCAAAATAATAATCTCGACTTCGACATCCGCGGGCAAGGCACCGGCAACTCCCGTCCGCCACTGTGGAATAGCGATGAAACGCACATCTGCATGAGTCGGCTCGATGCGGTTTGCATCCGGCACTTCGAAATGCAAATTGGAAACGACGGCCAGATTGGCAAAGGGTGTGAAAAGCCTCTGAGCCAGCAATTGAGCACCGGATGGCCAAAGCAGTACCGGAATCAAAATGGCAATCACCGAGATCAGTGCCAACACGCATCGCTTGAAAGTTCTGCGAGGTTGAATGATGGCCGACGGCTGTACCGATCGGATCCTCGTCTCCACCTGTTCCTGCAGACGTCGGCCCATCAGACTCGAGCCACGTTCACTGAGAGTCGCATTGGGATTTTGAAGAGAGATCAGAGTCGCCACGGATTCCTGAAGATCAGGGAACTGGAGATCCACTGCCGCGCCAAGTTCTTCGGAAGGCGTTTGCACCAGTATCGGGTGGATTAAACGTTTCCAGGCCACAACGCCAGTGGTAAGCACTGTTCCGGCCAGTAGTCCCATTCTCACAAGGCTCGGCAGTCCAATCAGGTAATCCAGTGCGCAGGCACACACGATACCAGCGATCAGCACACAGAGAGTTTCCGCGAGGCCGCGCAGAAATGCATGAACGCGGATCAGCCGCTGGCAACGATCCAGCAGTTCCTGCAAACCGTCTACTTGATTTAACGCACTCAATGACATGTGACGCTCCTGTGGGGCATCAGGACGACCGGGGCTTGCTGACCAAATTCACGTGAACCGCCTGCACAGTGTATCGTCCGGTGTCGCGAATTCATCGCATATTTCAGCTCGGTCGCAGGGAGTGCCCGGACAAACTCGAAGCGCCAGCGTGCGGGACAGGTGAATTTGGTCCCGAGGGCTTCGTCAACACTTGATTGGGGGTTGCCACCGGGATTGCTTTCGCCGACGGAGTGGCGAAGCTGCGTAGATGAGCCGCTCCGTCGGCTCGCATTCAACGCGAAGCCTTATTCGCGACGCAGCATTATGTGATTGAAGGCCCACTCGCTGGTGCTTCGAGCTTGTAGAGCACACGGAAGACGGAGTCAGCTCCAGAGTTCTGTCACCGCGTAGCCACCTTCGACGATAGGAATGGGCCGGCCTTCAGAATTGGCGACTCGCAGTTCCGAATCGATTCCCATCGAATGATAGACCGTGGCTGCCAGGTCTTCCGGACTGACGGGCGGATTGAGCGAATAAGCGGCGTCCTTATCGGATTCGCCGTAGACTTTTCCGCCCGGGATACCTCCGCCTGCAATGACCGTCGAAAACAGAGTGCTCCAGTGATCGCGTCCCCATTGGGCGTTGGCTTTGGGCGTACGGCCCATTTCTCCTGTGGCAATGACCAATGTTTCCTGCAGCAGACCGCGGT
>QWOO01000130.1 GCA_003669615.1 Planctomycetota bacterium | reverse complement strand
GTCTTGTTCTTTATGGGCGGTTACGCCACTGCCACACGTCTATCCACATGGCGACAAATCTGGTCTTTGGCCGCCGGTCCGCTGGCTGGTCTGGCGCTGGCATTTGTGATCTTCTGGGTCCGCTTTGCCCTGCAGAAATTCTCGCCGGATGTCTTTAGCCAGTTGCCCGCATTAAACCCATTTTTCGACATGCTGCTGTTTAGTGGCATCGTGATTAATCTGATGAATCTGATACCCGCGCTTCCGCTGGACGGTGGTCAGATCATGGCGACACTCGTCAACCATTATGGTCGGCGCGGACAAAACTCTACTGTGTTGACGATGCAGATTTCTATCGCCAGCGCTGGCGCTGTTGCAATGTGGTGCGCATACTGCCTGAACAATTCGAAGCCTGTGATTCCGTTCTCCTTCTACCGTCTGTTGCCGGCTCAGCAGGCCATTGAACTTGCTATGCTCCAGCCCGATCCTCGATTCATGATGCTCTTCTTCGGCATCCTCTGTGCTCAAGGTGTGATTGCCTACAACAACGTCAGAACGTGGCGTTAATCGAATCGTGTAGGATACCGCAGGCGACTCGATAACGCCACTCCAGCGGCGGAGGCAGTTCCATCGCGGTGAATTCCAAATGGATCACGCGCCGATGTCCTGGACGATTCATGGGCGATGAGGCGTGGAACAAAAGTGGATTCATCAATATAGCGCCACCCGCCGGGACTTCGCACACAACTTCGGAACCCGCGCCGGCCAGTTGTTCGATTTCTGCGGTGCCCAGCGGAACGTCTCGGTGAGTTCCGGGCAGGACCTTTAACGCACCGTTTTCTGCTCTGCAGTCATCCAGATGCAGTCGCAGTGCGAGCACTTGGTTCATCACATTCCTTGGGGGCTGCACGCACTGGACGCCTGCCTTTTTAGTCCAGGCCTGATAGCCGTCCAGTTCATGCCGTTGCTTCACCGCGATGGACAAATCCTGGTGCCAGAAGACACGTCTGTCATGGAGATCAAGGCTCGAGATTATTCGTAGATCGGGCAGAAAGTATTGAATGCGGCTTCGCAGAAAACGCCCGGGTCATTGAATCGTCGACCTCGATCCAGCTCGCTGATGGCATCCATATCGGCCTGCGAAAGTTCGAAATCAAAGATATGCAGATTCTCTGTCATCCTTTCAGTATTTGAAGTCTTTGGAATCACCGAGGTGCCTCGTTGAATTCCCCATCGCAACAGGATCTGAGCGGCCGATTTGCCTTTCTCCAGACTGATGCATTGAATGATAGGATTGTCCAGCAATGACTCGGAATGGCTGGCCATTCCGAGGCTGTAATAGCTTGCCGCACCGAGCGGTGAAAAGGCGGTGAAGGCGATATCTTCCTGCTGGCAATAGCGGAGCAGTTTGGCCTGCACGAGAAACGGATGCGACTCCACCTGCAGCACGGCGGGACGGATTTTTGCGTACGTCAGCAAGTCGCGAAGAAGGCTGGTCCCAAAATTACAGATGCCAATTTGTTTCACCAGTCCATCATCAACCAGCTTCTCCATCGCTCGCCATGTTTCCTGAATCGAAACTTTGACTTCGATCATGTGAGGCTTTTCAGTCGAGGGATCGAAGAACCAGCCCGGCGGATAGCGATGCTCAAATGGGACGAATTTCTGAGCGATCGGAAAATGGATCAGATACAGATCCAGCTGTTTCAGACCCAGATCACTCAGACTCTTTTCACAGGCCGCCTGCACGTGTTCTGCAGCGTGATAGGTGTTCCATAGTTTGGATGTGACCCACAGGTCGTCCCGTTTGCAGACACCTTCCGAGATCGCTCGTTGAATCCCCTGCCCTACCTCGGCTTCGTTGCCATAGTCGCAGGCACAATCCAGATGTCGATATCCGGCTTGAATGGCCTGAAGTGCGACGTCCGCCGCAACCGGTCGATCAACTTTCCAGAATCCCAATCCAACGGCCGGAAGTTGTGCACCGTTTTCGAGCGTTATAGTGGGTGTCATCTGCGTAGTATCCGTGGCGGAAGCACCGGGGGGCGATTCCTGAGAAGCGTCAATAAAGTTTGTAAACATGGATCAGGAGAGAGTTCGGAAACTTATTCGCTGGATTTGTGCGCCGATTTTTCTGCGGCTTCATTCCACGATGGTCGATGGCGAGAGATTTCGATCGTCTGAAGGCCTGATATCTCTCAGTTTTGTCGGTTTCTTCCGCAGCGTCAAATGAGCGTATACGGCGCCGGCCGCAGCCCCGAGCAGATGAGCATCCCATGCGACGGTTTTTCCGGCTGTCGGTAACAGGTTCCAAAACAGGGTGCCGCCATACAGAACACCGACCAACACTGCTGTTGCGGCAGAGATGAGTTGTCGTTCATGAAGTCCCGCGGTGATCAGATAGGCGGTCATCGCGTAGATCAGACCGCTGGCCCCTACCACGGGGCTGGAGATCCCAATCAGCCATATGAAGATGCCGGAGAGAACAATGAGACCGAGCACGATTCGTCGAGCGTTCGACCGCGAAGTCGCAAGCATAAACAGCAGCACCGCGAGCGGCACTGTATTTCCCAGCAGATGATCGAGGCCATCGTGAAGGAATGGCATTGTGAGAATGCCGATGAGTCCGCGGACCGTTCTGGGCACCATGCCATAGCTGACAAGGTCCCATGACATGACCTTCAACGGCAGGCCGACAAGATAAATCAGCCAGATGAGACCAACGAAAGCAAGGACGTTGATCAGGTTTTTTCGAATGGCGAGTTTCATGGATCACTTTGTGATTAGAGCGGTTCACGTTCCACGGCGTTTTCAGGCATAACGCTGAATCGCCACTGACGGATCACAACCGCTTAAGAAAGAGCGTTAGTTGCTGAATCTGCTGCTCCGTCAATGGGGTTTTCGGGTCATGATGGGACGACTTCAACACATCAGCCAGCGTCGGTGCTCGTCCATCATGAAAATAAGGAGCTCGCTGACTGACTCCTGGAAGTGAAGGCGGATTAAACAGGGTCTCGCCCATTTCATCGTGAATTCCCACATCATAAACTTCCGAACTGGTGAAACCGTCGCCCGCATGACAGTTTCGGCAGCCAGCATCGCTGAAGGCCGTTCGAGCCGCTTGCAACTGACTCTCTAACGCCGCTTCGTTCCGGGCCGCTCCCAAAGATGGTGCGGGACTTAAGGTTCTGAGATACGCTGCGAGTGAGTCAATCGGAAGCTGATCTGACGGCAGCTGGGTCTGCATGGTGATAATTAAAGAGGTCTTGATCTGATCCTCCAGCGAATCTTTACTTCCATTCCATGCCCATGGGCCAGAATGACCCGTGCCCATCAGCGAGACAATTTTCTTCGCCGCTCCTTTGTCTTCATCACCAAACGTATCGGCGCGTCCCCCATTTGTGTGACCGTCTGTGTGGCATGAATGGCAGCTGAACCATCCGTCAAGAGATATCGTGGCATCGTGAAATATTCGCTCGCCCTGTTCGGCTATCGACAATGGTCGCACATCGCCAAGGCAAATCGTGGATTCTATATGTGGAGCGTCGCCGTCCAGGGAGACCACTGTGATCGTATCGTCAAATCGATTGGCGATGAATGCATGCTGCTGAGTATCATCAAGGTAGATGGCTTCAGGACGAAGTCCGGTTTTAAGACGTTCGAAAGGCAGATGGCTGGCCGTCCGGAACGCTACCTGACTAACTCCGGATAACACAAGCAGCGTCGTATCGTTGTTGGTAACCACCATTGCACCGGGATCACCTGAGCCTGTCGATGGGGTGCCCAAAGGATATTGCTGAGGAGTTCCATAGGCTCCGGAATAGGCCGGGTTCTCGCTTACGAAGTCGCTGGCTTCCGCAGATCCGGAAAGCTGTTCCAGAGAGATGGAATGCAATCCATTCTGCATCACCACGCCCCAGAAAATCCGTTCGTAGCTTGTGAACGTTGCGGGGTCGAGTGTCTGGCAGGCGACCATCAGCCGATGGGTGCCGGGGTTCCATTCCAAACCACGAATGTTGTGCCCATAGACGCTGTGGTAATTTCTTATTGAAGCGGTTGCCGTTTCCACGATCGCCAGTTGCCCACCAAAAGCATCGGCGACAATCAGCAGGCCGCCAGGAATAAACTTCAGAAGTCGAGGTGCGAACGGAAGATCCAGAGTCTGCTGAATCTTAAGATCCGGACCTGTTCCACCCAGCAGCGTAAGTCGTCGTGACCACAGTGATGAAACCGCGACGAACGCTTCGTCAGAACTGACCGCAATGCGCACAGGGTACTGAGAAACAGGAATCGTCTGAGCGAGCTGCAGGTCACCGGATACCGAATCAGGCGCACATCGCAGGATTTTATGTTGCTGGTCGTCCAGAAGAAGGAGTCCATTTTTCCATCGAGCCAGGCTGCTGAGTGATTTCGCGACACGATACTCTGCAACGGTCTTTCCAGTCGGGAGATCGATCCTCGACACGGTTCCTGTTCTGGAATTGGCCGTCCAGAGCTGGCTGTTCCAGACCGTGAGATCCACTGGGACGCGGTAGGACGCTTCTGAGTCGGAAACGATTTCGAACGCTCCGCTGATTGTCGGTACGTCATTCATTCCCGCGGCCGCAGTTGGTGCGAGGAGCGACAACATCAGCACGTACGCTGTCGCACCGGCGATTCGCCACCAGAATTTATAAACGCATGCCATCGGATTCACTCATTGGACAGCTCGGTGGGAAGAACAACTCATTGGCGAAAGTTTCGTAAGGTACCGCAATTACAGCGGTGAGCACAGGGGGAAGAACCTGAAAAGCGTCCGTATGCGGCTGATGCGAAAGTATGTCGGACATCGGAACCTTTCAATCCGGTGCGGGCGTGTAACAATACCGCGTTGCGTCTGACTTACTTCACACACAGATTGACTTTCGGGCATTTATGTCTCTGATCGAAAAACTCCAGCATAACCTGCAAATGATTGTCGGGGACATTGAAGTGGCCTGCGCGCGTTCGGGTCGAAATGCTGCGGATGTAAAACTTGTGGCGGTGACCAAGTATGCGACATGGGCGGACGTGCAGGAGCTCAGTCGCCTTTATCAAATTTTTGGTGAGAACCGGCCACAGCAACTCGCCGAACGTCAACTGCTGCTTCCTGATGTGCAGTGGCACCTGATTGGCCAGTTGCAGCGCAATAAGGTTCGACTGGCTTTACAGCATGCGGCGTTGATTCATTCTGTCGATTCACTCAAATTGCTTGAGCGGATTGCTGAAGTGGGGGCGGATTTGCATCAACGGCCCCGAGTCCTGCTGCAACTCAATCTGTCCGGCGAAAGTTCAAAATCCGGATTCACCTTCGATGAAATAAAGTCGATTTGGAGCGACGTTTTGAAGTTGTCTGATCAGGTGAGAATTGACGGACTGATGACAATGGCGGCCGAATCAGAAAATCCTGAAGATGCTCGTCCGTGTTTTCGAACGCTGCGAGAATGTCGCGATGAACTGGCATCTCGACCGGAAACAGCAGCAGCCGGTCTGACTCTTCAGGAATTGTCGATGGGCATGAGCGGCGACTTTATCCAGGCGGTTGAAGAAGGCGCGACATTGATTCGGATTGGCAGCCGCGTGTTTGCGTAGGGTTTCCGGTCATGTCGGCCTCGAAGCCACAGCGAAATTGGCTCAGATGGGGATCTGAAAACAGTTCCGCTCACGGCAGTGACAGACACCGGACTCAGACATTACAGTAACTTTTGGCGACCCAACCTTGTGGATCCGAGACCCCGACTCGGCCATGCAACAACTTCATTCCAGACCAAGTACCTCATGCAAGATCTCGTCCGACAGGAAATCTTTCAGGCCTGCAAAACCGTCATCGTCAAGATTGGCACGAACGTGCTGACCACGGAAAATGATCGTCTGGATCTGGACAGAATCCAATGCATCGCAGATCAGATTCACCGCATTCAGGAAACCGGCCGTCGAGTTGTCCTGGTCTCCAGCGGTGCGGTAGGCGCGGGGATTGGGATTCTGGGACTGAACCGCCGCCCGGATTCACTTCCCGAACTGCAGGCCGCAGCAGCTATTGGGCAGCCCTCACTGATGCGGACCTGGGGCGATGCGCTTTCGAAGACAGGACATCAAACAGCTCAATTGCTGCTTACCGGAAACGATTTTCGCAGTCGCCAGCGTTATCTGAATGTGCGCAACACCATCCGTACGCTGTTTGACTTCAACGTCGTTCCGATTGTGAATGAAAACGATACGGTCAGCATCAAAGAAATTGCGGTCGGTGACAACGATCAACTGGCTTCTATGCTGGCCACACTGTTGCCCGAACCGTTGCTGGTTATTCTTTCTGGCATCGCCGGTCTTTATGATGGTGCGCCATCGAATCCCGCCAGCAAAGTCGTTCCGCTGGTGGAGAAACCCGACGAATCCCTGTTGAAGTTGGTAGCTGCCGAACAGAGCACTCGCGGACGCGGCGGAATGGGCTCCAAGCTCAAGGCGATTCTTGCCGCGACGGGAATGGGCGAAACCGTAATCCTGGCCAGTGGCCGCAGTGACACCGTACTGGACGATATTCGCTGCGGTGTTTCCACCGGTACGCTCTTTCTTGCCAAAGGAGAAGCTGTTCCGTCATGGAAACGCTGGATTGGATTTGGAGCTCCACCAGCCGGAGTTCTTGTTCTGGACGAAGGCGCAACAAAGGCTGTGAAGGAGTCGGGCCGATCACTGCTGGCCGTGGGGATTCTCGACGTTCAGGGCGAATTCGAATCGGGTTCGCTTGTTGTCCTGCGTACGAAAGACGGAATTGATATCGCACGTGGACTCGCCAACTATTCGTCGGACGAGATTCTGCGAATTCGAGGACGTCGGTCTGATCAGATCGCCATCGCCCTGGGACACGTGCCCTATGCGGAAGTCATCCACAGGGATAACCTCGCGCTGATTACATAAATCTGCCGGACAAAAACGGCGACGGTCGCAAGTTTGGGGCTTCTGCCCTGGCCTGGATTCGACTGAGGAGTCACAGATGAATCAATTTGTGTGGGTCGCCGCAATTCTGGTCCTCAGCGAAGCCGCAGTGATGGGCGGGGATCGACCGAATGGTCGGCCCTTTGTGACTCGTTCCGAAGTGATCGCTCGCCACGGGATGGCCGCGACAAGTCAGCCACTGGCAACGATGGTGGCCATTGATGTGCTCAAGCGAGGCGGCTCGGCGGTGGATGCTGCAATTGCAGCGAACGCGGTGCTCAGTCTGATGGAACCCACGGGCTGCGGATTGGGCGGCGATTTGTTTGCCATCGTCTGGGATGCAAAGAGTCAAAAGTTGCATGGACTGAACGCGAGCGGTCGGTCACCAGCAGGTTTGACGGCTCAGGAATTTCTGAAGCGAGGACTGAGCAGAATTCCTTCCCTGGGAGTGCTGCCCATTTCCGTTCCGGGTTGCGTTGATGGCTGGTTCGAACTGCATGGGAAGTTTGGGCGTTTGCCGATGAATGAAGTACTCGCGCCTGCGGTGCAGTACGCTCGAGAAGGGTTTCCGGTTTCTGAAGTCATCGCACTGGGGTGGCAGGGAGCAGCGAAAACGTTTGCAGAACAGCCGGGCTTTAAGGACACGTTTCTGATTGAGGGACGAAGCCCCGAAAAGGGCGAAATTTTTCGTAACCCGCGACTAGCGGCCACATTGGAAACGCTGGGCCTCAAAGGCCGAGATGAATTTTATCGAGGCGATATGGCCCGCTCCATCAGCGACTACGTTCAGCAGCATGGTGGATTTTTGTCGTACGAAGATCTGGCGTCGCACACCTCTGACTGGCTGAGTCCGGTGTCGACGAATTATCGCGGGTACGATGTGTGGGAGCTTCCTCCCAACGGTCAGGGAATTGCCGCGTTACAGATGCTGAATGTTCTGGAAGCTTTTGACCTTTCGCAGAGCGGCTTCGGCAGTGCGAATCACATCCACTGGTTTGTGGAAGCGAAGAAGCTGGCCTTCGAAGATCGAGCCCGACTTTATGCCGATCCTGAGTTTGCGCGGATCCCGACAGCCACGCTGATTTCGAAGCAGTACGCGGCCGAACGTCGGCGACTTATTGATGAGCAACATGCGGCTGCGTCCTACCCTGTAGGACTGCCCTATGCCGTTGAGGAAGGCGACACGATCTATCTGACCGTGGCTGACAAGGATCGAAACATGGTTTCGCTCATTCAAAGTAACTATCGCGGATTTGGATCAGGCGTCTGCCCGGCAGATCTCGGATTCTCTCTGCAGGACCGTGGTGAGATGTTCGATCTGACGCCCGGACGATTCAATTCGTACGCGCCACAGAAACGCCCTTTCCATACGATTATCCCGGGCTTCGTGACGAAGAACGGTCGGCCTTTTTTGAGCTTTGGAGTGATGGGCGGAGCCACACAACCTCAGGGCCATGTACAGATTTTGACGAACATCATCGACTTTGGAATGAACATCCAGGAAGCGGGCGATGCTCCTCGAATTCTGCACTCAGGTTCCTCTGAGCCGACAGGCGAGCAGATGATCGAAGGTGGTGCGATTGCTTTAGAAAGCGGTTTCTCCCAAGATGTTCGGACGGAATTGAAGCAGCGAGGTCATGGCATGAAATCGGCTGCTGGCGAATTTGGCGGCTATCAGGGAATCATGTACGACGCAGATCGAGACGTTTACTTCGGAGCCAGCGAATCCCGAAAAGACGGCATGGCGGCAGGCTACTGATCTTCGCACTTTGATAAAAAAAGGCAGACAGACAGCTCGGAAGGTTCCCGATGTGTTTGTCTGCCGATTGGCAAGTTTTGCCTGTTGAGCAATTACTCTTTTGTCAATGTGCACGACTGTCGCAGAGTGTACCCTGAGGAAAAACGCATGAGTCCCCAAGTGCAGTTTGCCGCTGGTACAGAGACAGTCGCTGTCACCGTGAGTGACGAATCCACGACAGTTACTGAGGCTCCTGTTCCCAGGCCGACCAGGCTCATTTGTCGAAGTCCTTCCGTCTGAGCCTGTGCTGTCGTCCCTCCGGGGATAATCAGTTTTCTGGCGGCTTCATACGACGCAATGCCTGCGGTCTGACGTGCAAAATTCAGGGCCGTCATCTCAAGTCCGCCGAGAAAGAGCAGGAAGATCAACGGAGCCACGATGGCAAATTCTACGGTGAGAGCGCCCTTGCGATTCTCCACCGGGCGGGAAATGCCATTGAATATTCTTCGAGCAGATTTCATGGATCAGTCTCGTCGTGATGAGGTCAAACGAATCGCATCAGTCGGTTAGTACGATAGGCAGATTGCGTGCCAGTTCCCGAAATGCAGCCTGTAGCTCAGTAGTGTTCGAGGTAGGGTAGTACTGGCCTCCTGTTGTACTTGCGACGTCCGTGAGAGTCTGCTGGCTGTTCGTGATCATACTGACGCAGTGAATTGTAATTCCTGCGGCAGCTGCGTCCTCAGCCGCCAGAACAGGGTCCCGTCCAGCATTCCACTGTCCGTCTGTCAGCAGAATGATGACCTTGTTGGACAACGGAAGTGAATTTGTTCCTGTCAGTATACTGACGGCTCGGTCGATACCAGCGGACATCGTTGTGCCCCCGGCGATGGCTCTTGTGGAGCGTGTGGCAAGCGAGTTTTCAATCGCGGTTCTGCTGGTCGGCCAGCTGAATCCCGCTTCGGCCGGAAGGGCGTAATCGGTGTCAACAAGTGTGTAGCTGGTACTCGGAAAATAAGGCAGTTTCATGGCACTGCTCCATGTGACGAGCGAGGTGCGTGGCGGATATGGAAACGCACCGGCTTCGTTCAGGAAGATCGTCACTGCAGATCGCATGATGGCCCAGCGACTGGACGTCGTCTGCGGCGGGGAACAATAATTTCGATACATTGAGTCGGGGTAATACCCGGAAGAGTACAACAACGAGTTTGGCGATGGGTAGGACCAGTCGGTCCCGCTCATATCGAACATCATGGAACCCGATCGGTCGATGCACAGGCACACTTCAACAGATTGCTGACCGGCAGTGGCCTGAGACGATGTAGCAAACGGAGCGTATCCCAAAGAGGGCGCGAAGAATGTTGGAATGGCGGCCGTTGTACCACCGTTCCCTACTTTTGCGTTGACGCGGACCGAATTAAACGGAGTCGCATTCGCTGTGAAGGTCCAGCTGCCGTTGGACTGTCCGGTGACTCGGCCCAGACTGACGTCTCCTGTGGCAATGGCATAAGGCCGGTTGCCAACTTTATTCAAAGCTGCGTATTGGACCGCTGCTGCACGTGCCTGGTTACCGTCCTGAGTTCTTGCGAGCGCTTCGGCACCAGCTTTTGCCGCTGCGTCAGCGGCCGTTCGCAACTCGGTACGAATCAGCTGCATGTAAGCGAAGTCCACAGTCATCGCTGCAATGATGATGAATGTGAGCAGCATGGCGGCAATCAGAACATGGGCCGCCCCGCGTCTTTGATGTTCGGATCGAACTTTCCGTTTTGATAAAAATCGCATATTGAGTAAACCTTTCTTCACACTATTGAAGGCAGACAGGCTCCAGGGCCTGCTGCACAGTCCCCTGAACTTCTCACAGGCGAACCATCACGACCGTAGACGTAAAAGTCTTTCCGGTCAAAAAACTGACTGGACCGTAGGATAAATTGGAAGCCGGTGCGGACAGGGTCACTGTCACTCGTGTCCCCTTCGCTGTTGCGGCTGTCACAGTTGGCGAAAAAGCCAGTGTGGATGTGGTGACTTTTCTCGCTGTTAAAACTTGCTGGCAGCGAGTCCGCGCGAGCGGTTCATTGTCGCCTGGACGCGTAATCACTTTTGCGGCTTCATAGGCAGCCATGTTTAAGGACTGACGCAGGAAGACAGCATTCGCCATTTCCATAGAGCCGAAAACGAGGGTAATCAGCAGCGGAAGGGAGAGCGCCATTTCGACTGTCGCGGTGCCGAAGCGACGTCGATCGAACGCGGGCCGGACTGCGTTGGTGGGCTGAGTCAGAAAGTGAGAATGCTTTTTCACAGGAGTCGCTCGACTGCTGACCGGATAAATCTGAAACATCGGATGAACAGGACTAATGCCAGATATCACTCGACGAGCTTATCTCTAGGTCAAAACAGGGCGCAGCGCGGGCAGAACCACGCGAGATCGCGATTTCACCAGCGATTTTCCGACAAAAACAAGGCGTTTTTTAGGATCATTCAGGTTTGATCAGTCCGTTGAATTCCGGCAACGAAAGTGCTTTTTCGCGCGTGTCCGGTGTTGCTTTTTTGCAACATCAGGCGAGTTCAGGCTCTAATCCTAAACAACTAACGCGAGCATAAACGAAAACAGCCCGGCGTCGTTCTGACGTCGGGCTGCCTGTGTTCGCTGATTTCGACCTTGAGCGGGCCGAAATGGTTACTCTTCTTCTTTCGCCCACAGATGTTCTGTGAGGGCATTGGGCGCGGCAACAAGTTCACCTGCTTTAAAGTAGGTCGCAATTTCTCGCTGTGCTGCGTCAGGGCCGTCACTGCCGTGAATCAGATTCATTTGTCGGCTGGCTCCCAGGTCACCGCGAATAGTGCCCGGTGCTGATTCACGAGCGTTGGTTTTGCCCATCAATGTCCGCATGACTGTGATCGCTTCCGGTCCTTCGACAACCAGTGCCACCACCGGGCCAGACGTGATGAAAGCCTCAAGGTCTTTATAGAATGACTTCGCGACATGTTCGGCATAATGCTGCTTGCTCAACTCCGGAGTTACCTGCAACATTTTCATCCCGATGATGCTCAGGCCCTTGTCTTCAATCCGTGACACGATGCGGCCAACCAACCGTCGCTGAACACCGTCAGGTTTGACAAGAATCAGAGTTCGCTCGAGTGCCATTGAAATTCCTTAGACGTAAATTGAGGTGGGTAGGAAGTAGAGGTCTTTGTCACTGCTTAAAAGCAGTGACTGTCTGGGGCTTTGTAACCGGTTGTCGACCGCCATCGCTGCTTTGCAGAGTTCGCGTCTCCAACTAAACAGTTACAGCCTGCATCATGTCGAGGAATTCAGAGAACAGATAATGACTGTCGTGTGGTCCGGCAGCAGCCTCCGGGTGATACTGCACACCAAAGGCCGGATAAATCGTATGACGAATTCCTTCCACCGTCTGATCGTTGAGATTCACATGAGTGACTTCAACATCTTTCGGCAGAGAGGCTGCATCGACCGCAAAACCGTGGTTCTGTGACGTAATTTCGACTTTTCCAGTGCGGCGATTCAAAACCGGCTGGTTAGCACCGCGGTGCCCAAAACGCAGTTTGTAGGTCTTGCCGCCGAACGCCAAACCGAGCAACTGCAAACCAAGGCAGATCCCGAAAATCGGTTTCTTGCCGAGAAGCCCTTGAATAGTTTCAATTGCGTAAGTCAGCGGTTCCGGATCTCCAGGGCCATTCGACAGAAAGACGCCATCCGGATTCAACGCCAGAATCTCTTCGGCAGTTGCCGTGCCTGGAACGATCGTGACTCGACAGCCAACGTCACGCAGGTAACGCGCAATGTTCCACTTCATTCCATAATCAATCGCGACGACATGCGGCCCATCAGACCGATCGACGCCTGAAACAAAGTCTGAAGGACGACCAAGGGCGCTGAGCGGAGTGTCCCATCCACGGCATTCTGCCGGCATCACATCCTGAACCAGATCCTGGCCGACGAGTCCCGGGGCATCCTGCACCTTTTTCAGAAGGGATGCATCGTCCAGATCGACCGTCGACAAGATGCCTTTCATCGCGCCCTGAGTTCGAATCTGCCGAACGAGTGAGCGAGTGTCAATTCCCTGCAGGCCAACAATGTTATTGCGCTTCAGGTACGCATCGAGCGATTCCGTTGAGCGATAGTTGCTGGGCGTTTCGCATAGCTCTCGAACGATAAAGCCCTTGAGAAACAGGCCTTTGCTTTCGACATCTTCCTGATTGATGCCATAGTTGCCAATCAGCGGGTAGGTCATCGTGACGATTTGACCGTTGTAGGACGGGTCCGTCAGGATTTCCTGATAGCCGGTCATGCTCGTATTGAATACGACTTCCCCATGCACTTCGCCGTCGGCCCCAAATGCCGTTCCAGTAAAGACTTTGCCATTCGCGAGCGCTAGCTTTGCCAGGCGAGCTGCCATATCACCATTCTCCCGTGATCCGCGCGTAAAATCACCGCAGTTGAAAACGCATTTCTTCGTGGAATTTATCACCCAGCCTCCAGCGAAAAAAGTGGTTAGACCCGGGATGCCTGACTTTCGCGAAAATCAGAGCCGCGGGCCATAGGATCAAACGCTCCCGTTGAAAGGTTTCGGTCAGTAAGATGAAACGCGAATTCCATCATTCCGAAATCGGCAGATTCAACTTCATGGCTGTTCTTCCTGTTACACGTTTTGCTCCGAGTCCCACCGGATGGCTCCATTTGGGTCATGCTTTTTCCGCATTGTTCGCGTATCAATCGGCCCTCGCTCATGGCGGCAGATTTCTCCTGCGGATCGAAGACATCGATTTCACCAGGTGCCGGCGTGAATTTGAGACGGACCTTCTGGACGATCTCACATGGCTGGGGCTGGAATGGGAGTGGCCCGTGCGTCGACAGGCCGAGCACCTTCAGGAATACGCTTTGGTGGCATCATCGCTGCAGAAGCGAGGACTGCTTTACCCGTGCTTCTGCACTCGCCGAGAGATCCTGAAGGAGATCGAATCGGCAGGCGGTGCGCCCCATGGCTCCGAAGGTCCCCTCTATCCGGGGCTTTGTCGAAACCTTTCGGAGGATGAGCGACAGTCACGCATCGCTGCCGGGCAGTCTTTCGCACTGAGGCTTGATCTGGCAAAAGCTCGGGAAGTCTGTGGTGACAAATTGGAATGGGTGGATCTTGAACAAGGTACTCAAAAAGCGCAACCCGAACTGCTCGGCGATGTGGTTTTGGTCCGCAAGGATATTGGCTGTAGTTATCATCTGGCCGTCGTGCACGACGACGCACTGCAGGGCGTGACTCGCGTGACTCGCGGCATGGACCTTTGGGAAGCCACGCATCTGCATCGACTCCTTCAGGCATTGCTCGGGCTGGAAGTCCCTGATTATCATCACCACACCCTGCTCACAGACTCGTCCGGCAGGCGGCTGGCAAAGCGAGACAATGCGGAAACGTTACGATCGCTGCGTCAACAAGGCTTTTCAGCGGCTGAGCTAAAAGCCCGGCTGGCCAGATGGCAGGCCGGTTCTCCGGAGTAAAACTTGCGAGTACCCGGGTTAACCTATTCCGGAAGGCACGCTTGTTTGATGCTTACGGGTTCAGAGAGAAACGCTGTCTCCAGGACACCGGAAAAGCGACAGGCCGACACAATGCTCTGCCCGGTCTCGCCCGACCAGAAGACTGCGGACTTCTGCAGTGGTGGCATCCGCCGATCCTGAACGGTCACGGCGTTGAGCGTCATATCGATACAGTTCGCCAGCCGAATTCCGTACGGAGCGGAATCCAGGATCTGGCTGTTGCTGATGATCATGTTGCGACAGTCGAACAGTTCCAGCAATGCTTCACGCTGCAGTTCCGGAGTTTCCGGATACAGATGCTGGCCGCTCAGACAGTCCTGCAGAATGTTTCCGGTAAAGATACTGTCCCGGCACTTTCGAAACGTCACGCCAGTGCACAGTTCTTTCTCCAGTCCATAATCCGTGTTGTGGCCAAAGCAGTTGTCAGCCACCACGATCTGAGAACAGTCTTCAATCAGCAGATTGCGATTGTGTCCCGAGTAAAGTGAATTGCCCGTTACGGTGACCCCCTGAGCGGATGTCATATGGATGTTGTTCCATTGACTTCCGATCAGGTTCCCAGTGATCGCCAGCATTCCCACCTTGGCATTTTTCTCCTGCGGCTGACCGATGATGCGGATGTTGGCGCCGTCGGGACTGTAGGTTGCCTGAATCGTATTGCTGCAGATGGTTCCTTCGCGAATACTGCCCTCGCTGGCATCCAGCCAAATTTCGGCCGTAGGGATTCCATCCGCGCCTGGAATTTTGTGGCCACCATTGTTGTTGTATTCAATATCATTGCCAGTGATTTGCAGGTTGCGAATCTCGCTGCGTTCAATGCGAATACCGCCCAGGCGACAATAGCTGATATGCGAGCCACTGATGATGGCCTGATGCAGATTCACAGCATCCAGAAAGATTCCCACGCCCGTGTTGTGATAAATATGGCAGTGGCTGATCAGCACATTTCGGGCTCGACCGACGATCTGAATCCCGTGCCGCAGTTTGCGCAGCAGCACGCCTGTGATCGTGGGCTGCATGACGCCTTCAATGCGAATGCCGTCGGCTTCTTCGTGCTGGCCGAGGATTTCCAGCTGACTGATCATCGGCATGCGTTCATGAGTCCACTCGGAATCACGAAAGCTGTTGGGATCGGCCGATGTGCTGTGACTGCCTTTGAGAAGTATCGCGGGTCCACTGCCCTGCATCAGCAATCGAGCTGTGCCGCCTTCGCCACGAATGGCCGTGCGTCCGATTGTCGCAAGATTCAGAACCAGCGGCTTTGTCAGACGATAGTCGCCTCGCGGAAGCACCAGTTCGCCCACGCCTTCATCCAGAGCATGCTGCAGAGCTTCTGTGTCGTCCGTTTGTCCGTCGCCGGTTGCTCCAAAATCACCTGCCTGAGTCATCACGGTTCTCGCTCGGATGGAATTGAGGGCTGAAAAGATGGGTGTCACATTCAGGACCAGTCGTCCCGCGTGGAGGCGACGAGTTTGTATCAATGAGGCCGGCAATTACCTCACAGCCTCTCTGCAGCCATGAACCACGGGGATCATAAACAGGAAAAGCCTGAAGCCCCCAGTCAGTCGGAAAGATCCGACGGTGCTGGAGCATCAGGCTTGACTGTTGAAGACGCGTGTGGTGAATCCAAATCCCGGCAGCGGGCAATTATCGAATGGTTGACACCTGAAGCAGATTCTCGATGCGGTGATCGGGATACATTCGGCGAGCGGCTGTGGTGGCAACCTGTTTAGCGTACCATGAACCTGCTCGGCCGGTCAGGGTCACGGACTGAAATCCGACATCGACACACAAGTCGTGCACGATAACGCTGGCCAATTGCTGGATCAGATCCATGCAGCGGTCTGTTTCGGGGCTTGTGCGTGGCTGAAGTCGCATCGCTCTCCTCCATGAAGAATGTGCAGACAAACGAAACAGGAAGTCGAAGCGGATGGGAGTCGATCGTTAATTCGCAGCCGCCTGAGTCGCGAAGGATACCGTCGTAATTTTTTCTTGTGCAGATCAGGACCCGCAGAATCTGAACTTCCCGGGGTTTCGGTGAAGTTCGGCTAAAAATAGGCAGTCTGGCCCAGCTGCATAAAAGCAGCGTCGGTCCTTGGGGCGGCTCGCCCAGAGCTTCCATCGTCTGGCCACAGCCTCGTTATCACTCCGCCACCACATTTTTTTGTCGGGACAGTCGTCCACGGATTGCAAATGCGCACCAGGTCCAGACAAGGCCGCCAGTCCAGCCGGCAAGCACATCGGTCGGGTAATGGACGCCCATGCAGACGCGGCTGATGCCGACCAGAAGTGCCAAAAGGAACGGCAGGCCGACCAGCAGGTGTCTCAGCCGGCGATTCTGAGTCAGCTCGGCCAGCAGAAATCCTGCGGTGACATAGACGACGACGGACATCAACGCATGCGAACTGGGAAAACTGGTGTGGCCGGAGACGTGGGACAGATGCGGCACCATGGATGGCCGATCTCGCCGCACGAGCTGCTTCATCAGCATGCCTGCAAAGAATCCGCCGATGGAACTGAGGGCAAAAAAACGAAATGCGTGAGCGCCCAGTTCGGCCCATGCGAACACAGAGAACCCGACGACCGTCGTGATCAGCACTGCATAACCACCGAGTGCAGTGAAGTCCCGCATCGATTCTTCAAACGCCGCCGGGCCAATCATGCGTTGTAGATTTTCAGGCTGACGGAGGGACAGCACAATGCGGTGGTCGAGATCGGTTTCCGCATGTTCTGCCAGGCCGTCCGCCAGTTCAAAGACGCCCCAGGCAAGGCCAACAACGAGGACGGCAATCCGTACGATAATAAAATGAGGGGGATACTGCATGACTGAATTCGATAACCAAAATCGTTTCAAAGGAGACGGGGATTTCGTTTACGCACTCTACAAGCTCGAATCGCCAGTAAGTGGGCTTCGAGTGTACATTGAACTGCAGACGTAATTCAAAACAACAAACGATGGCCCACTCGCTAGCGCGTCGAGCTTGTGTAGGTCAACACGCTTAAGCGAAAGGCGACACTCATTCAATCAATGGCTGGCTTCTCGCCGGCTGCGAAGGTCGTTCAGCCTGACAAGGAACTCTGCTTCTTTCCCACGATCGACCGGCTGGTAATACTGCCGATCAACGCCCAGATAATCCTGATTGACCCAGCCATCTTTGCCGTCGTGAGCATATTGATATCCAACGCCGTGGCCCATCTTTGCTGCACCCGCATAATGACCGTCTCGCAGATGCATCGGAACCGGGACCAGCGTATTCTGTTTCACGTCAGCGATGGCCGCGTCGATGGCGACATACGAAGCGTTGGATTTGGGCGCACAGGCCAGATACGTCGTCGCCTGAGCCAGATTAATCCGGCATTCCGGCATGCCGATGACTTCGGTCGCCTGAAACGCCGCGGTGGCGATGGGCAGTCCCATGGGATCTGCGTTGCCGATATCTTCCGATGCGGCGATGACCAGACGACGAGCAATGAATCGCGGGTCTTCGCCGGATTCCAGCATCCGGGCCAGCCAGTACAGAGCGGCATCCGGATCACTGCCGCGAATGCTTTTAATGAAAGCACTGGCGACGTCGTAGTGATCGTCGCCATTCGGATCGAAACGAACGACTCGCCGCTGCATGGATTCCTGCGCCACTCCGACATCCACAAGCTTAGTTGTGCGGGCAACCGACAGCACGGCGATCTCAAGAGCAGTCAATGAACGTCGCCCGTCTCCATCAGAAAGCGTGGCGATGTAGTCCAGAGCCGCCAGTTCGACTTTGACCTGATGACTGGCAAGGCCTCGCCGATCGTCGCCGAGCGCTCGCTGCATCAGAGTGATCAGATCGGACTGCTCCAGTTCTTTAAATTCAAAGACCTGGCTGCGGCTGATCAGAGGGGCGACGAGCGAGAAGAACGGATTGGCGGTCGTGGCACCGATCAGTGAGATCGTTCCGCTTTCGACGTCGGGCAGCAGAATGTCCTGCTGGCTGCGGCTGAAGCGATGCAATTCATCAATGAACAGAACCGTCTGAGCACCATCAGCGGCCAGGCGATCGGCGGCGGCCTGCAGAACTTCCCGCACCTCGCGGACACCGGCGGTCGTGGCATTGAGTCGTTCGAAACGGCGGCGCGTCTGCTTTGCGATCAGTTCCGCCAGAGTCGTTTTCCCGGTGCCGGGCGGACCGTAAAAAATCATGGACCCGATCCGATCGGCATCCAGCATGCGCCGCAGCAGCTTTCCATCGCCCAGAATATGAGTCTGGCCTGAAAACTCGGCCAGAGTCGACGGGCGCATGCGCGCGGCGAGGGGCTTCGCATTGTCGCGATTGTTCTGTTCAGCGGCAGCAAAAAGGTTCATTGGAGGGTCTCAGGTCGAAAGCGAGCAAAAAATCCTGAAGATTGGCTCTGATCCGCAGTATACATGGTTCGAAAAAACCTGCTTTGTGCACGACACTGCTCAATCTGAGGTTTTTC
>QWOO01000239.1 GCA_003669615.1 Planctomycetota bacterium | reverse complement strand
TTGTTCAGCCACTTGCCGCCAGGATTGCGTTCTTCGCCCCACGGGTATGTTTGAGCCGATCGGCCGCCACGTGCCGCGTATTCCCATTGAGCTTCCGTGGGTAACTGCTTGCCGGCCCAGCGGCAGAATTCCTGCGCGTCCAGCCAGCTGACATGCACGACGGGATGTTCGAGGCGATCTTCAATGCTGCTGTCGGGTCCCTCCGGATGCTTCCAGTCGGCGCCAGGCAGATATTGCCACCAGCTGTAAGCGCCTTTGGCCGGATCAATATCATCTCGACTGGAAAGCGGCAGGCTGCAAATGGATCCCGGCTTGTTGAACTCCGGCAGGATGGTAACATTTTCGAGTTCGGAGCCCGGCTGAATACTTCGCAGCTCGGGCGGGCGTTCGGCCGTGGTCACGTAACCAGTCGCATCGACGAATGCGGTGAATTCGCGATTAGTGACTTCTGTCTTATCCATCCAGAATCCGTCCAGGTCTACATCGTGAGGCGGAAATTCGTCCGGCACGGTGTTGAGTTCGCCCATGACGAATTGGCCGGCCGGGATCCAGACCATCGACTTCAGACGCCGGTCAACAGGCTTCGGCAAAACTCCAGCGGGCGGTTCGTGTTTTGACGGGATTGCCGGGGTAGTGGCGGCCGCACTATTGGATGCCGGAATGGAGGACGTCTGCGGCGAATCGTAAGCCGATCTGACAAGTACGAACAAAAGTGCCATGCCTGGCAGCAACAGCACGCCTGCAGCAACAATGAGGTTTCTCATCAGACGGTGCTTTCTGCTTCTATTACCCATGAAGCGGCAGCAGTTTGCGAATCGAGGCCACGGCGGCGCCCACATCGTCGGCCCGTTGATCGCCGCCTGTGCGTTCGATGCAGATCCAGCCCTGGAAGTTGGCTTCGACCAGCGTAGGCATCAGTTCCATCCAGTCCACGCTTCCGTCGCCCAGTGGCACTTCCAGACCACCTCCGTCAACATCCTTCTGACCGTCGCGAGCTCGGATGTAACCAAACGACTGATACATGTCCCGAAACAGACCAACCGGTTTGCTTCCGGTCATCACGCAGACAGCCGGGTCGAACACCAGACCGACTGGCCCTGCCGTGATCCGGCTGAGCAACCTGGAAATCCGACCGAGATCATAGGACGCCATCTGCAGCTGCAGGGATGCTCCGTGATGTCCGGCGTATGTTGCCAGGTCGTTGATGATGTCGCACAGCATTTCAAACTTGCGAGCGTCTGACGGACCGGACGGCTGAATCAGCGACGTGGCGGGAGCAAACGAAAACGGATTGCGAAGCGAATCCACGTCGTCATTCCTGGGACGCTTACTGTCGAGTTCCGGTTCCTGAACGTTCGGGTCCGGAATTCGTCCGACTCGCACGATCAACTCGGATGTGCCCAGCTTGCGGACCATGGTGATGGCCGTGCGAATTCCATCCAGCCGCTGGTCGAGCGATTTTTCGTCATGCAGAGAATGGCGGGATGAGTACATCAGCCCGGCGACGCGCATCTGATGCTCTTCCACATAATG
The DNA here is from genome assembly GCA_003669615.1 of Planctomycetota bacterium. GTDB lineage: Bacteria > Planctomycetota > Planctomycetia > Planctomycetales > Planctomycetaceae > SXXK01. The sequence continues at coordinate 17,520 of QWOO01000239.1, read as the reverse complement.
CTTCAACTGCCGCAACGCCGTGTCAGAGAACTCCTCGGCGCGAACTTCCGTTCTCGCATTCAACCGCAGCCCCTGAACAGCATTTTGCGCAGCGTAGATGATTGCCTGTCGCAAGGGCTGACCAAAATCTTCCGTGGCCACAGCCAGTCGAAGTGCCATTCGAGATTTGTCTCCGGGAGGTTAAAGCGTGGTAGTCCAATGTCGCCGGTATGATAACAGTTTAATTTCAGTAGGTCCTGCCTGCCGGGCAGGACTTCGCGGCTCGCCGCGACCTGTGTGCACGTGAGAACTCAAGCCAGCCTGCAATACCGAGCAAATTGCACCCAAGGTTCGCCTTTCGGCGAAAATCCTTTCCGGCAGAAAGGACCTGCATTGACAAGCATCTGGCATTGCACCGCACTACAGCTGAGCCCCATGATCCGGCCCGGTGGCCCGAGGATCGCCTGGATCTTCTCGCGATGCCAGCTGCTGGATCAGTTCTGTCTGAATCCGCTGGATTTCCAGCAGCCGCTGCCACTGATGAGTCAACAACATATCCATGCTTTGTATATCGAAAAGCCGGCAGGCAAGTGAGAAAACGCCAAAAGCCGGGTTTTGAGCCAAATCGCGACACTCTGGGCGGGACGGTTCGCAACTGTTTGCGACAACCGAGCGACTCCACGGGCTGCCGGTGGATTGTCGGCTGAACTTGGGCTATGTTGTCGCATCACGGGGCGAGCGGACCTGAGCGGGTTCGCCGGATGCAGGACACTCAGTTCTGCCAGGTTTTTAGTGGTCCGAAAATCCATGCACACGTTCAAAAAACTGCTTGTTGCCAATCGTTCTGAAATTGCCATTCGAGTGTTTCGAAGTGCCACAGAGCTGGGGATCCGAACGGTCGCGATTTATTCGCACGAAGATCGCTACGCATTGCATCGATTCAAGGCCGACGAAGCGTATCGTATTGGTAAAACGGGCGAGCCGATTCGATCGTACCTCGATATTCCTTCCATCGTTGCTCTGGCGAAGGAAATCGGCGTCGACGCGATTCATCCGGGATACGGCTTTCTTTCGGAACGCCCCGAGTTCGCTCGCGCCTGTGCCGAAGCCGGAATCAAGTTCGTCGGACCTTCGGTGGAGTGTCTGGAATCGCTCGGCGACAAAACGGCAGCTCGTAGCATCGCGATTGCTGCGGGTGTCCCGGTGCTTGGTGGCACAGAGAATTCCATTGAATCGGTCGAGGAAGCTCGGCGCATGGCGACTGAAATCGGCTTCCCTGTGATGATCAAGGCGGCCAAGGGCGGCGGCGGGCGAGGGATGCGAGCTGTAAAGACGGTCGCAGATTTCGATCAGGCGTTCGAGTCGGCTCGCAATGAAGCTCAGACCGCATTCGGATGCCCGGATGTCTTCATCGAAAAATTCATCTCGCGAGCCAAACACATCGAAGTGCAGCTGCTGGGCGATGAACACGGAAATCTGGTCCATCTGTTTGAACGTGACTGCTCGGTTCAACGTCGCCACCAGAAAGTCGTCGAACTGGCTCCGGCTCCAAACCTGTCAAAGGTTCTTCGCGACGGGATCCTGGAAGCGGCCGTGAAAATTGGCAAAGCCGTGAATTATTCGTGCGCAGGCACCGTTGAGTTTCTGGTTGACGTGGATGCGGAGAAGTTTTACTTCATCGAAGTGAATCCTCGAATTCAGGTCGAACATACGGTGACCGAAGAAATCACCAATATCGACATCGTGAAGTGCCAGATCTTGGTGGCTCAGGGCATGCCGCTGGCCGACGAAGAAATCGGGCTCGGCGATCAGAAAGAGATCAGGACCAACGGTTTTGCCGTTCAGTGTCGCGTCACTACGGAAGACCCGGCGAACAACTTCATGCCGGATTACGGCCGAGTGACCCACTACCGTTCTTCCGGCGGTATGGGAATTCGTCTGGACGCGGGCAGCGCGTTTTCCGGTGCCGTTGTGAATCCGTTTTACGATTCGCTGCTGACCAAAGTGACGACTCGCGGACGACGATTTATCGACGCGATTCATAAGATGGATCGAACTCTGCGGGAGTTTCGAATCCGCGGCGTGAAGACCAACATCCCGTTCCTCGGAAAGGTGATGTCGCACCCGACGTTCGTTAGTGGGGACTGCACCACGCGATTCATCGACGAAACGCCCGAGCTGTTTCAGTTCGAAAATCGCCAGAATCGAGCAACCAAGCTGCTGTCGTATCTGGCCGAAACCGTGGTCAACGGCAACGCTCTCGTCAAGGGACGCCCGACGTCGCTGCGACGTGAACCCGCACCAGTGCCGGCCGTACCGCAGGGCGTGAAGCCTCCAAAAGGAACTCGTGACAAACTGAAGGAACTCGGTGCCACGAAGTTTGCAAAGTGGGTGACCGAACAGAAACATCTGCTGATCACCGACACGACGTTTCGAGATGCTCATCAGTCGCTGCTGGCGACTCGAATGCGAACCTTTGACTTGCTCGAAGTCAGCGACGCTTACGCCCATCACTGTTCGGAAATGTTCAGTCTGGAAATGTGGGGCGGTGCGACGTTCGATACGACGATGCGATTCCTGAAAGAATGCCCATGGCAGCGACTCGTGCAGATGCGCGAGAAGGTGCCCAACATCCTGTTTCAGATGCTGCTGCGGTCTTCCAATGCCGTCGGTTACACCAACTATCCGGACAACATCGTCAAAGTGTTCGTTAAGGAAGCGGCCGATGCGGGCATTGATGTCTTTCGCGTCTTCGACTGTTTGAACTGGCTGCCCAACATGGGAGTTGCCATGGACGCCATCGTGGATACCGGAGCCATCTGTGAAGCGGCGATCTGCTACACGGGCGACATCACCAATCCAAAACGTAACAAGTACAATCTGAAGTATTATGTGGAACTGGCGAAGCAGCTGGAAAAAATGGGCGCTCATATCCTGGCGATCAAAGACATGGCCGGTCTTTGCAAGCCAGCCGCCGCATCGCAGCTCATCAAAGCGTTGAAACAGGAAATCGGTATTCCGATTCACTTCCACACGCACGACACGGCCGGCATTCAGGCGGCTTCGATTCTGGAAGGCAGCAAAGTCGGGCTGGATATCGCGGATGCGGCGATGGCTCCAATGTCCGGCGGGACGTCGCAGGTCAACCTGAACACGCTGGTCGAAATGCTGCGGTTTGATGACCGCGACACGAAGCTCGATTCCGATCGGCTGGACCAGATTGCTGAATACTGGCGAGCGACTCGCGACTTCTACACACCTTTCGAAAGCGTGGCTCTCGCGGCCACGGCCGATCTGTATCGCCATGAAATGCCAGGCGGTCAGTATACGAATCTGTTCGAGCAGGCTCGCGCACTCGGTTTGGCGGATCGCTGGCCGGAAGCCTGCCGCATTTACGCCGAAGTGAATCAGCTGTTTGGTGACATCGTTAAGGTCACGCCGACCAGCAAGTCTGTCGGCGACATGGCTCTGTTCATGCTGGCGAATAATCTGACGTGCGAAGACGTGCTGAACCCGGATCGCGACATCGCGTTTCCTGGCAGCGTGATCGACCTGATCAGCGGCGGCATGGGACAGCCACCGGGCGGTTTCCCGGAAGCAGTGAAGAAGCGAGTTCTGTTGGGCAAGCAGGAATTCGTGGGTCGTCCCGGAGAAACTCTGCCACCGGCCGATATGGACGCTGCAAAGAAAAAGGTGGCCGAGCTGCTGGATCGGGAACCAACCGGTCAGGAAGTGATTTCCTGGTTGCTCTACGGTCGCGTCTACGAGGAGTTTGCAAAGCATCAGGCCGACTTTTCTGACGTCAGCATTTTCCCAACGCCGACGTTTTTCTTCGGCATGGAACCGAGCGAAGAGATTTCGGTCGACATCGAACCGGGCAAGACTCTGATTATCCGTTTCGTTTCGGTCAGTACTCCGCACGCGGATGGAACTCGCACGGTCTTCTTCGAATTGAACGGGCAGCCGCGTGAGATTACAGTGGTGGATCAATCGGTCGAAGCCACGGGCGAATCGCGAGTTAAAGCAGATCCGGCTATCTCCGGCCAGGTCGGAGCGACCATGCCTGGCATGGTGGTCAATGTGGCCGTGAAGGTCGGCGACCGGATCAAGAAAGGCCAGAAGTTGCTGGCTCTGGAAGCCATGAAGATGGAAACCATGATCAACGCGGAACTCGACGGAAAAATCCGTGACGTCCTTGTGCAGCCTGGTACTCGAGTTGAAACCGGCGACCTGCTGGTTGTGATTGAGCCGGAGTAAACAAAGTCGTTGTTTGCTCCGCAAACAAAACGGGTTGTGGAGTGAACGCGGCTTAGTTCACCCCGCGCCTGAACGGGGCAATCTGGCGATTTACAGACACGACGTGCGGGGAAAAGAATAACCGAACTCCACAACCCGTTCTGATCGCGGAGCGATCAACGACATAAGAAGCTCTAAGGGCAATGAGAAATCTCACACAACCACTCAAATGGCACGGCGGAAAGTATTACCTGCGCAACTGGATCGTGGGCCTGATGCCTCCGCATCTGCATTATGTGGAACCGTTTTTTGGTGGCGGTGGCATTTTGCTGGCTCGCGATCCTGAACGCGACTGGATGGACACCGGTAAAGAAAAACTGCCGGCCGCTTTGAAGGGCTGCAGTGAAGTGGCAAACGACCTGCATGGGGAACTCACGAATTTCTGGAAGGTGCTTCAGAACGCAGACGACTTCGAAGCCTTTCGGAAGAAAGTCGCTTTGACACCTTTCAGCGAAGTGGAGTTTGACGCGGCTTTGAATGCGACTGAGAACGTTGAGTCCACGGAAGACAGTTCCGACAATCGTGTGGAACGCGCCCATCGATTTTTCGTCCTCGCTCGTCAGTCACGTCAGGGCTTGATGAAGGATTTTGCGACGCTGTCCAGAAACAGAACTCGTGGCCGTATCAACGAACAGGTCAACGCGTGGCTGAGCGTCGTGGATGGGCTGCCCGAGATTCACGAGCGGCTGAAAAACGTGCTGATCCTCAATCAGGACGCCTGCGCTGTGATTCGCAAACAGGATGGCCCCAACACGCTGTTCTACTGCGATCCGCCGTACGTTCATGATTCGCGATCCACAACCGGCGAGTATCACCATGAAATGAACGAAGACCAGCACCACAAACTGCTGGGAATCCTCGCCGGGATCGAAGGCAAATTCATGCTCAGCGGCTACCCGAGCATGCTCTATACGGAATACGAAAATCGCCACGGCTGGAAACGCCATGATTACCTGATCGACAACAAAGCGGCCTCAGGCAAAGTCAAAGAAAAGAAGACTGAATGCCTGTGGTGTAACTTCTGAAGTCCCGCGACGGACGCCATCAAATTGTTGTCGTCACAAGTTTATGCCGCCCACTCAAGGCTTGGCGGAAGGCACGGACTTGAGCCGAGCTTTCTCTTCCGCCTCGCGTTTCTGAAGGTCCTTCGGATGCTTCGAGATGGATTCAAAGACATCGCCGATAACGCGATCAGCCAGACCGCCGAGATGTTTGAGAATGATCGGCTCAGCCTCAGGTAGCAATTTGGAGGTATTCGGCTCGTAACCGCCGACCTCATACGAGTCAGCAGTTGAGATGTAACCGACGTTTCCGTTCGCATAGCCGACAATGATGGGAGTAATCCGATCGGCGATGGCCGCTTCAAGCTTAAAGCCGTATTCGACCATTGGCTCACCCGGCATGCTGAGCAGCAGGAACGGGCCAATCTTCATCGCCATCAACTCCGTGCGGACCGGCTGCTCCTTGCCCGGCAATTCGATCACTTCGCTCGCGACCCGGATCGGATAGAACGTCGCACGTTTGGCGAGTTGTTCTCGAATCATACTAAACGCTGCCGCACGCACAACGGCGCTGCCGAGGTCACGTCCGGCCCATTGGATGTCTGCTTCATCGGCGCAGCGATACGGATAGCCGGGCAGGTTCGGTCGGATGTCACCTGCACAGCCCTGAATGAACAGCGAAGCGGTCTTGTCCGCGTAGATTGACTCCACAAACGTCTGAGCTTCACCGGGAAAATCAGCCGTCAACTTTGGATAACCCTTCGGATACGGCGGCGACCCTTTGTCGCCCCACGTGAAGAAACATGGATGGCAGACTGCGTGCATGATGATCGCCAGCGGCGTAAGCGACCGGCCATCGTCGAAACGCAGCACCTTAACGCGAGGATCATTCGGCCCATCGGGATTCAGCCGGATCACCGCTCGTCCGTCGATCGTCTTGCGGCGATTGATGCTAAATCCGATACGATCCTCGGTCATGCCGACACTCACCGACCGCATGTTGCCTCCGGCTTCCTTTGCCGCTGACGCAAGTTTGGTGATCACACCTGTGGCCCACTGTGGGTTCTCTTCCCAACCGGGACCCGAGTGATTGTGAGAAGCACAGACCATAATATTTGCAGCGGGCACGCCGATTTCTTTCTCAATCGCAGCCCGCGCGCGTGTGACCAGATCGTCCCACGCGACGACAACATCCAACGTCACGATCGCCGCTTTGGTCTCGCCGTCATCCAGCACCAGCACACCCGCTCGCAACGGATCGCGCACACCGTTGACCACGCGAGTGTGACCTGTGACGGTCAGATCCTTCACCTCATCCGGCGTGATATTCACTTTCGCCGCGCCAGCTTTAAGATTCGAGACGACCGGAAAAGTCCCATCCACAACCTGCGCCGAAACACTCGCCGTCAGCAGCAGAAATACAAGCAGATACTTCATAAGAGCGACCTCCACGAATGGTTTTACGGAGCACCTGATTCTCTCACATTCATGCGTTAATGGCTACCCGCTATGGGTGCTGGACAGAGTGTCGATTTGACAGTTTTTCACAACCCGAAACGTCAATGAGGAATAGCGACTTCGCGTTTATACAGTTGCTCCCCCAAATCCGTCGCTGACGCTTCGAGTTGTGATTAAATTGATGCTCTGTCGGCTCGCATTGAATCCAGAATCTCAGTCCGCGGGTTCGTTAATAGGGATGAATAAGCAGTCGCAGCAGCTTCGCTGACCTGTTTCACGACGGTCCACTTCTCAAGCCCACGCACTGGACTCGCCATGTCAACCGGGTAGAGCCAGAAGTCGGACAGGAATGTCTAACCTGCTTTTAGCACGAGGCCAGCGACCAGCCTTGGCATTGGCGTGGGGGCATGATCAGGCCGAACCGCTTTCGAGTGAGAGTGCTCGCAGAACGGCTTCGGCGGCTTTGCGGCCGCTGACCATGGCGCCGTGGATTGAGGCGGTTTCGCAGTGGTCGCCGCATTGATACAGGCCCGCAGCAATCTTCGGCGATGTGGGTGTGTCGCGAAACGGGGCCGCCTGATCGGGCAGAGCATTTCGGATGACGTAGCTCCGCAGCAGAGACCACTGGTCTGTCTTCTCTCCGAACCAGTCACGCAACTGAGCTCGTACAGCTCCTTCAAGGTCGGGCGTATCCTGTTTGGATCCGACAACTGACGCACTGATCAAGGCCTGACCATGCGGTGCATAGCCGGGAACAACATTGGAAGGCACACACAGGTTGTTGATCGGGCCAGTTTGATCTCCGTTCAGCATCAGCAGCTTCTGTCGGAACGGCGGTTCCGCAGCGGCGAAGTAAAAGCAGGTCGTCGAATGAAACTGTGGTGAACGAATCTGCCCGTGGGTCAGACGAGTCACCTCGGGGCCATCCACGGCCATGACAAGCGCCTGGCTGTCAATCGCTTCGCCGTTCTGAAGCTGCACATGCAGTCCCTGTAATGAATCCACTCGGGCGTTCAGCCGCAACTGGGATGCTGTCAGACCTTCTGCCAGTTGCTTCGGAATTGCTCCCATGCCTTCTTCCGGCAATGCCGCATCTCCCAGCGCAAACATGCGAAAGATAAACCTGAAGAAACGACTCGACGTCTTCAGCCGATCTTCGAGGAACACACCTGTAAACCAGGGACGGAAAAAACGATCGACCATGTCGGCCGACAATCCATTGGTCTCCCGCAGATACTGTTCGGTAGTTGAATCCGGCTGGGCCCACTGTTCTTCCAGTGAACCTCGCGTCACGCGCCATCGAAGCCGCGCGAGTTTCAGACGATCGGAAAACGTTCCCACTCCGTTCATCATCACGGCAAACACATCCTGCGGCCGCCGCCAGGGATCGCTCATCAGAACCTGTTTGCCACCCGTTCGAATCAAGGCTCCGGGATCGAAACTTCGCAGTCGCAGAGCACCGTAATTGAGCTGCTGCTGTGCTTCCGGATAAGCCGTTTGAAAAACCTGAAAGCCGTGGTCCAGACGAAAGCCGTCCACGATGTCGGTTCGCACGCGACCGCCGACTTCATCGCCAGCTTCCAGCAGCACAAAGTTGCAGCCATGGGCTTTCAGATGACGAGCACAGCACAGTCCGGCGAGGCCTGCTCCAATAATCACGACTGGCTTTGAGTTCATGAGACAGTCTTTCTTAAATGCTCATGCACAACTATTTCGTTTAAAGGCAAGCCGAAGGCGTCAGTTAAGCGGCTGTTTGCCTGCGCCTTGCCGCTAAACGATCTGTGCTGAATCATTTTTGCATGCGTTCCTACGATATCTGATTGCCGGTGACAGGCGCTGGTTCCACTCGTGGCGACGCAATGTCGACCGTCGGCTTTCCCTGTTCAGCAGCGAGCGAAATATTGCGTAGCATGCCTTCAAAAACAAACTGATGCAGCGGATATACCGAGTACCAGTACAGAATTCCCAGCAAACCGACGGGATCGAAGATTGCCGTCTGCCTGATCACGCTGCCTTCTTCGCTCGGCGTTACTTCAAATTCCAGCCACGCGCGACCCGGACATTTCATTTCCGCCTGCAGGCGAAGTCGTTGCGGACGTTCGTAAAGTTCGACTCGCCAGAAATCGAGCGTATCGCCGGCTCGTACTTCTTCCTGATCACGTCGACCCCGTCGAATACCCACGCCTCCCGCGAGCAGATCCAGAAAGCCGCGAATGGACCACAGCCAGTTTCCATAGTACCAGCCCGTGCGACCACCGATCCGGCGAATCGGTGCAAACGCCTGCTCCGGTGCAGCCTTCACTTTTCGAGTGCGCGAATCGACAAGTCGCGACCCGAATCGCTGGCCGCCCCATGACTGAGGTGCGCTGCCAGACGACAGAGCATCCGACCAGCGAGTCTGAGCGAACTCACGATCTTCGTTGACGAGTGCTCGTGCAATCGCATCTTGAACGGAACGTGGTTTGATCGAAAACGTTGTCGCTGCCAGATTGTTCGACAGCAAGGTTGGGTTACGAAGACTGTCCACCAGCTTTCGACCCACGCGAGCATACAACGGAGTGACTAGTCCAAGCCACAGACTGGAAAGATGGGGCGTCAGAAACGGGACCGGAATCATCCAGCGGGTCAGGCCTCGCTGCCTGGAATACTCCTGCATGATTTGTCCATACGACACCTGATCGGGCCCACCGATCTCGTAAACCTGCGACGGACCATGAGGCAGTTTGAGGGCGGCGGAAAGATACTTCAGCAGGTCTTCAATCGCGATCGGCTGCGCCTTCACATTCACCCAGCGTGGGCAGATCATCACAGGCAGACGTTCCACGAGCGCTCGGATCATCTCAAACGACAGACTGCCGGAGCCGATCACAATGGACGCTCGAAATTCGATCACCTGCGCATGATGGGCTCGCAGAATGTCGCCTGTTTCCTGACGGCTGCGAAGATGCTTCGAGAGTTTCTGGTCGGGGTTTCCGAGACCGCCGAGATAAATGATTCGGCGAACTCCGGCTGCGGTCGCTGCCTGAGAGAAATTGGTGGCGGCAATCCGATCTTCTGCTTCGAAGTCTTTCGTCGCTCCCATCGAATGGACGAAGTAGTAGGCCGTATCAACGCCAACCATCGCCGCATCCAGCGAACCGCGATTGAGCACATCGCCCGCGACAACTTCCACCGGTGAGTCGGCTTGCTGTGTCAACGCCTCAGGCCGACGCGACAAACACCGAACCCTCGCCCCCTGCGACTGCAGCACCGACAACAGCCGCCCGCCCACATATCCCGTGGCACCGGTCAGCAGAATCAGTTCCTTGTCAGCGGTTCCCATAAGTTGTCTCAGATCTGTTGAATGTTCACAGTCGTTGTTCGCTCCGCGAACAAAACGGCTGATGGTGTGCAAGCCGTTTTGTCTGTCGGCATCAAACTGGAGGTGTTCGCTCCTGTTTCCTATTTTGTCGGCAAGAATTAACAACTTAGTACGATGTCCTGCTGATCGGCAGGGGAAGAATTTTCGGTGGGTATTGGCTAGGGGATGCTGCTGTCCATAACCCGTTTTGTTCGCGGAGCGAACAACGACTATGGGCCAATCTCCCGGTTCACCATACCACACGGGGATCTGAACTGGGGCCGGAAAGGTGAAAACGGGCGACTATCGTCGAGCCAGCACATGTCCCAATCCACCGTCAATGCCGATGACTTGACCGGTCACCCAGTTGTTTTCGCTGTCCAGCAGCCACGCGGTCAGAGACGCCACCTGCTCCGGTTCACCCAAGCGTCCCAGGGCATGCATGGTGCACGAAGCTGTGGCGGAGGTCGGGTTGTCCCAGATGAGCCGCGTCATTTCTGTGCGAACGAGTCCCGGGCTGACGACGTTCACTCGAATGTTGTAAGGCGCATAAGTCGCAGCAGCCGAACGGGCCAGCCCGATGACGCCTGCTTTGGCGGCGGCAATGGCTTCATGATTTTGAATACCGATTTCCGCGGCCGCGGAACCAAACAGCACAATGGACCCACCTCGTTCGCGAAGAAGCTTTGAGCCCGCTCGCACAGTCGCGAAGGCTGTAAACATGTTTGTTTCCAGCGTCTGTCGGAACTCGTCGTCGCTCGTTGCATGAGCCGGCTTCAGCAGCACTGAACCAATACAGTTCACCAGCCCTGTGAATTCGCCGTTTGCATCAGCATCCTGTTTCAGTGCGTTCTCGAGTCCGCTCGAATTCCTGAAGTCCACTGCGGCAGACGGCTGACTCAGTTCCAACGCCAGGGCAGCCAGTTTTTCCTCATTGCGCCCGACCAGCAAAACGCCGTGTCCCGTCTTGACCAGCCGCCGCGCAATCGCCGCACCGATTGTTCCGGTTGCGCCCATGATGGCCACGCGTTCCATTTTTGCATCACCTCAGCAAAGCACAAAAAAGTTCGTAACGTTCAGATTAAAGACCGATGTTCATGATTTGCGAGGCGAAAAATGAGCGAGAGTTCCGGGCCATTTCTCGCAGACTCCTCGCGCCAGTTTAGAAGTTGCGAGTTCTGTGTTATTACAACCCGAAACGTAAGTGAACGATTGGCGTTCTGAGATTCGCTGCGTGTCCAGTAATGCTTCGAGGTTATGATCGTTTCTTTCTTTTCCATCCAAGTCACCCACATTTTCGAAATCCGCAACTTCAAAACGCGTTCGGCGCTCTACGCGTTTGTCAGGAAACATCTCATCGAGGAGATGTGGCGGTTTAAGGGACTGGCCGCGGAGTTCATCGATTGTTAAAACCGTGAACTCATCTACAACGCAAAGCAGTGTGTCGGAATTGCAAAGCCCGTCGTCACACAGAGAACTTGCGGCTCATCCCTTTACCTTTTTCACAGTCGTGTTCCATGCCCGAAGGCCACACTATTCATCGTCTTGCCGACGATCACAATCGTGATTTTTCCGGCCAGCAACTTTTGGTGTGTTCGCCGCAGGGGCGATTTGAAGACGGCTCGAAGAAGCTGAATGGACAAACTCTGAGATCCGTGGAAGCGATTGGCAAGCATCTGCTGTATCGCTGGGAAAAACACACGCTGCACGTGCATCTTGGACTGTATGGAAAGTTCCGTCGACACAGCATGCCATTGCCGGAGCCTCGAGGCCAGGTGCGTCTGCGAGTCATCGGCGAGACACTGGCCTTTGATCTGAATGGTCCGACGGCCTGTGAACTGTTGACGGCATCCGAAATCAAAACTCTGAAGAATCGCCTCGGTGCCGATCCGTTGCGAACCGACACTGATCCGGATTCCGCGTGGCGAAAGATTTCCCGAAGTCGCTCTTCGATCGGCGGACTGCTGATGGATCAAAGTGTGATCGCAGGAGTCGGCAACATCTATCGCTCCGAAATCCTGTATCTGCTGGGGATCCATCCTTCACGGCAGGGCAACACGCTCTCAGAATCCGAATTCATGGCTCTTTGGGAACTGACGGTTTCACTGCTGAAGATCGGCAAGCGCTACAACCGCATCATCACGACACATCCGGATGAGATCGGTAAACCTCGCACCCGCATGAACCGAGACGAGCGACTCTGGATCTACAAGAAACCCGCCTGTATCAGATGCGGTACGCCGATTCAGTCATGGAAGATCGCCGCCAGAACCGTTTACGCATGCCCGACATGCCAGCCACAAACGTAGATTTGCGGGTTGTTTCAACAGATGCTCGGGCAATCGCTCTAGAGAAATGCCGTTGGGTACTGGAGGCCTGCGGAACCCCAGAAACTGCTATTGGGAGAAGTGAACGCTCCAAGGCACAATGCGCTTTGCTCAGGGGCGTGTCAGTTAATGAAATTCAACAGAAGAAACACGGTTGTTTGCGGCAGATTTAGTCGGTGTCACAATCGGACACTTGAGACACATGCAGCCGATTAGACATTTGAAGGAGACGCCATTGCTATCCAGCAGAACTCTGCAGCCCGAAACAGATAGAGTACGTATCCTTACATTCTTCTATTGCGTTTGTATGGTACCAGTTGGCATCTGTGCCTCGGACGATCCTGCTCAGTTGAAGCAATTCGATCGAGTCGCAGTTTCGGCCATTGACTCAACGCTGACACCAAACGCACAGGCAAAAAAGTCTTTCGAACTGGGACGTCTGCATTTTGAAAAAGCGGAATGGCGATTGGCTGAAAATGCCTTTACGGAATCGCTGAAAGCGGAAAGCGGTTTTTCGGCTGATATTCTGTTCTATCTGGCACGTACTGAAGTTGCACTCCGCAAGTTCGATGAGGCGAACGAAACTCTGGATAAGTTGGAACAGCGGGAAGGCCGCTCTGTAAGAGTTCTGTGCACACGTGCTTTATCGCAGTTTGCTGCCGGGGATGTTCCCGTAGCGATAGAAACGGCAACTGCCGCGATTAACAAACAGCCAGACCATTCCTATGCTTTGTATATACGCGGTCTTGCATACCTCGCGAACCGAGATCCCGCGAGCGCCCTGGCCGATTTCAGTCGCGCCGAGTGCGGTGCGGAAAGTGACTTTGGTATTTCGGGAGTGACATTGGCACTGAATCGGGCAAAAGCTCTGGAAGCACTGGGCCGCACGCGAGAATCTACAATGGCCGTTCTTGAAGCTCGCGACATGGAACCCGAATCACTCGAGGCCCTGGCGGCTTACTGGCATTGTCAGCGGCGTGATGGCTACCTGCCTGAGGCCCTTCAAACCGCGAAGCTGGCGCTAGAGTTTCATCCAATAGAAGAGCGTGCCATTCAGATCGCTGCAATTTCTTACGCAGAGAACGAGGAATTTGCAGCCGCGTTGAGACACGCAAAAACCTGGGCTGCAATCGCACCCAGTTCCCCTGCGGCCCAAAGGTTGCTTAGTCAGTCCTATTTCGCATGCGATGAGACGGCGAGTGCCCTTAAAATTCTGGAGGACATGCTTGCGAAAGAGCCAAATGATATGTGGGCTCGTTCCGAAAAGGCATTAATCCTGGCAATGAGCAGCAAGACAAAAGAGCAACGCGAGGAAGCACAGCAGTTGACCGATGCTCTGCCTGACAGTGGGGATATGGCCGCTTGGTGTTGGCTAGTGAAAGCCATCGCATGGCTGGCCGACGACCCTCAAAAAGCAGCACAGTGCCTCAGCCAGGCAGATACGTCGAATATGTCGCCCCGCCATCGTCATTATTTGCGGCAGGTTCGCACCCGGCTGAAACTGGCAAATGCAAAGAATGCAGCCGGGGGAGTGTAGGCAGGCGTGAAACGGCATTTTGTAACAAACATGGCCACAACTGCGATGGATCGAAGAAAGGGAGAACACTTCGACACAATTAGTATTTAATCTCGAGCTCAATATTTGAAATTGGGACATCCGGTATGGGGGTGCTATCGAGTGGGACGCTTATGCTCGTTTCCCAAGTCCAGACAGGACCATCATGCGTCCAAACGAGTTGAGGTTCGACGAAGACGCTATCTTCATAGAATTCCCAAGGAATCTCGCCGAGGTCATATGTGACGTCTATCATGAGGTCCCAAGTGTTTTTGGGAATTTCGAAATCCCAGACTGGAATGGTTGGCATGTCAATTTCATCAACCCAACCCAGATCGAGTGCAACTACGCCCGTGCCAACCCCTGTCAAAATGAGGGGGATGTTGGCAATCGGACTATCCAGTAGTTCGTCCGTCAAATCATTAATCAGTTCATCAGCAATCGGTTCGTATAGAGGCTCCAGCAGATCTGCTAAGTCATGCCAATCTAACTCCGATGGCTCGTCCCAAGGTACTGGAGTCGGCGTAAAAATGGTGATGCCGTCCTGCCCGGCTGCCTGCCTTATTGCCAACAATAACACACAGAAAGCTAATCGCAGACGTGACATTTCTGTTTCTCCGGCGCGAACGAGTGACGCTTCCCTGCGGGATTGATTTTGGCATCCATTAATAACGAGTGCTAGAAATACTATCTGTATGTTTCGTGACAAACGCAAGCGAGTGAAGAAGGGTTTCTTAGTGGTTGTTTTGTTTTTCCTCAAGGGTAGTCCACTGCAATTCACTGAGTGCGTCATTTGGCTTATCCGACGAACTACCTTTTTCCTCGGGGCACTTCGACGCCCTGGCGGATCATTTCGGCCAGTTCTTTGGTGGACAGTTTTGCGGATGCATCGGATCCCGACAGAACACCGTCAACGAGGTCGCGTTTTTCGTCGTGCATTTTGAGGATCTGCTCCTCGATCGTGCCGCGGGCGATGATGCGATACACCATGACCGGCTTTGTCTGGCCGATACGGTGCGCTCGGTCGGTCGCCTGGTCTTCCACGGCTGGATTCCACCAGGGATCCATGTGAATCACGTAATCTGCGGCTGTCAGATTTAAGCCGGTGCCGCTGGCCTTGAGCGAAATCAAAAATGCGTCGCTCTCGCCTCGCTGAAACGCTTCAACGCGTTCCTGTCGCTGAGCCGGCGTGGTCTGACCGTCGAGGTACTGATAGGTGATTCCGGCCTTGTCGAGTGCTTCTCGAATGAGGCTCAGGTGCGTTGTGAATTGGCTGAAGATCAACGGTCGATTGCCGCGTTCCTTCAACTGTTCAAGCTGCTCCATCAGCACATCCAGCTTCGACGAAGATCCCTTCCACTGGTCGTCAACAAGACCGATGTGACACGAGAGCTGTCGCAGTCGAGTCAGCATCTGGAGAACTTTGAATCGCTGATCGTGAGACAGATTTTCATCGCCGATCTGATCGAGCTCCGTCACGGCGGCCAGACGCATCTGATCGTATCGCAGTCGTTCGTCGGGCGACAGATCCACCATAAGATTGGTCTCGGTGCGGCTCGGCAGGTCCTTCAGAACTTCGCCTTTGGAGCGTCGCAGAATGAACGGGGCGATCACCTGGGCCAGCGCCGCACGTCGATCGCTCTTGCCATCTTTTTCGATCGGTGCGGCAAAGCGACGGCGGAACTGTTCCCACGATCCCAGCACGCCCGGAGCCACAGTATGGAAGATGCTCCAGAGTTCGCCCAGATGGTTTTCCATCGGCGTGCCTGTGAGTGCAATTTTCCATTCGGCTTCGAACGTGCGAATCTGAGCGGCTGTTTTACTGTTGCTGTTTTTGATGTTCTGAGCTTCGTCCAGAACCAGCGTGCCCCATTTGATGTCCTTCAACAGTTCGGCCTCGCGCAGAGCCAGACCGTAACTGCAGATGACAAGATCGCCATTGCCCACTTTGTTCTTCAGGTCGATTCGATCAATGTCGCGGAACAGAATGGGCGTCAGCGCCGGAGTAAATCGCTCACATTCTTTCTGCCAGTTGAAGCCCAGCGATGTGGGAGCAATTACCAGCGTTGGCCCCGATTCGATTCGCGTCAGCAGCAACGCCAGAGCCTGAACCGTTTTGCCGAGCCCCATGTCGTCCGCCAGAATGCCGCCGATGCCCCAGTGAGACAGGCGGCTGAGCCAGCGAAAACCTTCCAGCTGATAGTCTCGCAGATCGGCGTTCAGACCGGCCGGCGGTTCCGGCGCGGTGTCCGTGGCTTCGCGAAGTCGCTTGAGACATTTTTCCCAGTGCTTGTCGGATTCGACCTGGATCTTTGCCGCTTCCAGAGCGTTCATGACGGGCGCGGCCGACGCATCCAGCTGCAGCTTGCCGCGATTTTCCTGACTGACGTCCGACAATCGGCGCAGCGCATTGCGAAGTTCTTCAGCGACAGCCGCCCATTTGCCGGGAGCGATTTCCATCAGCCCGTTCGAAGTACGGCCGTGCATTCCGGCCAGCAGTTCCTTCAGCGAAATTTCCTGATCGCCGATCTTGCAGGTGCCAGAGAGCCCGAACCAGTCTCGCTGACGAGTCACTTCGACTCGCACGTTATTGGCCGTGAGTCGCCCGATCACATCAAAACGGCTGACGGAATCCTTATGCCACAGCACCACAAGTTCACCGTGTTCGACAAGAACGCCGGCATCGGTGAGCAGCGTGCTGATGTCGTCGCCGTCGGGAATTCGCCAGCCCCAGCGACTGAGCGGAACACCTCGCCGCAGTTTCAGATCTGCTGCCAGTTCACCGCCGCGGCGGATTTCTTCTGCCGTGTTGCGGACGAATTGAGTCTTCTGGTCATCGACCGTTTCATGGATACGAGCCAGGCCTTCGCCCGGAGTATGCAGCAACTGGTTTCGATCGCGCACATACAGCGTGGCATCCATCATTCCGTTGCGACGCAGTTGCAGCATCAGCACCATTTGCGCGTCGTAAGCGATCTCTTTTCCGGCCACGGATTCCGGCAGGCTGACAGCCATGCATGATCGCAGCGGCTCCAGTTCCTTCAGCAGGACGTCCTTCTTTTCCAGCGGCACGACTTCACGGCGTTTCATCAATTGCTGACAGATCTCATGTGAGTGCTGCGGGCCGTTAAAATAAACCGCCTGCCGCCGTTCCGGAACGATGATCAGCATGCCGCGATTTGCGTTGATCAGGTGCGACTGTGTTCCCGCAGGCAGCTCAAGGACAAAGTCTGTGGCGTTCGTGGAGAGTTGCAGGCCACCATCGACTTCGGCGACGATGATTTCCAGTGGTTTCATCACCAGCTCGAGCTGATCGCGGTCAAACGAAAACTGTTCTGATCCTGCCAGGGCTCGCAGCGCTTCGGACATTTCGATTGTCGGAGACTGCCAGCGTTCCTGTTTCACCAGGTCGGCCAGTTGATGATCCACGCCGGTCCAGTGATCGCGAGGCGATTTCACAAACGCTTCGATGGTGCTTTCTTTGCCCTTGGTCCAGCCGCCGTTCTTCTTTTCCGTCTGAAGACAGGGCTTCAGTGAGACAGTCCTGTAATAGGGGTCGACGGA
>QWOO01000076.1 GCA_003669615.1 Planctomycetota bacterium | reverse complement strand
TGCCTTTTCCATCGCTGCGTTCAATGGAGCTGTCAGGGCTCGATGAAAAACACATTGTACCGCTGCGTCACTCCGGAGATAACCCTGCCCAACGATAACTGCATGATTTCAATTTGTGCCGTCGCTTTTAATTTTGCAAGGGTGAGGCTCCCGCAGAGCATCCATGTTCAATTCGCTCTCCAGGAAATCCGAGAGGCACCCGAATTCACTGGTGGTCAGCGGTCCGGTCGAAGATCGTGGAACGTTCTGCTACAACACGTCGACAAACCAGAACTGACCCCGCGACACCAACTCAGGATTCGGTAGAATGAATTCGCCAGCTGGAGTTCGGTTGCGTCAGAACTTCGTCACCATTTTTTCTCGACTCAAAGTGTGCTTGCCATGAAAAAGAAAACATCAGGAATCTCGTACCGTGACCACGACATCAAAGAAGACCATTCGTTTGCACCCTCATTTGGAGTTCAGCCTGGCGTGCATAAGCGATATTCATGCAAGGTCGGCGGTCGCACGGTGAAAGGCAGTTTGGAAGAAGTGAAGGCACGAATTGACTTTCACCTGAAACCAAAGAATTCTGACGACTCAAAATAGATCGACTGACGTGTCGAAACTCGCTTCCTGAAAAATGGTGGCGGCGCTGACGGGCATCGTCACCGTTTTCTACGGAGTTCCAATCCAGGCTCGAATCGCCACAGAGTAAGTCCACTTCACTATGGACTCATTCGGTGACGCTTCGAGCTTGCTGCGTTTCACCGCAGCTGTAACTTCTGCTCACTTGCGTCCTGGTCGGAAGGATTTGTGGGAGCGAGGATGACGTATACTGCTGAATCGCGAGGTCACTGGAAGGCTCGTCACAATTGCTTGCAGCACGGCCAATGTACACACGAACAAATTAACGCTGGCTGCACAATCGCTTTTCGAGACCTCCATTCGTTGCATCCGGAAATGCACATGTGATGGCTCGACCACTGCGAGATACGACCTGCCCTCATTGCTGCCAGTCGGCTCTCTGGAAAAATTTGCGAGTGGAGACGCAACCAGCTGAGAAAATCGGTACAACTTCGGCAACAAGGAGCCTGGAGTCGTCCCGTGATATCAGAAGGATTCATCTTAATGTGCGTTGATTCAATCGTTTCCCGTTCAGGACTCACCGTTGCCCGTGTCGCCGGGATTTGTGCGTTGCTGGCTGAACTGAGCTTCTCTTTGGGTATCGTATCGGCTTCCGACTGGCCGCAGATTCTTGGCCCGAATCGCAATGGGGCGGTGGAGGAAGTTCTGCACCAGACCTGGGGCAAAAACGGTCCAGCAGTACTTTGGAAGTCTGAAGTCGGGAACGGGTTTGCGGGAGTAGCGGTGGTCGATGATCGAGCGATCGCCTTTGTCCGTGAAGAGGACGCAGAAATTGTACGCTGCTGCTCAGTGACCACTGGAAAAGTGATCTGGGAAAGCGGCAGTCCTTGCAGTTACCAGGGCGGTGTCTCCGGCGACAAGGGACCTCGCTGTGTGCCTTTGATTTCTGACGATCGAGTCTTCACGTTTGGTGTTGAAGGAACTCTGAGATGCCTGTCGCTTTCGGACGGGAAGGAACTTTGGAATCGCAACACGACAAAAGACTTTAAGCCCCTCGAAGGCTACTTTGGTGTCGGGAGCACCCCGGTTCTTTACAAGGATCGACTGATTGTCAACGTAGGCGGGCGTGATAAGGCGTCCGTCGTTGCGTTTGACGTGGCCGACGGGAAGACGTTATGGAATACGTTTACTGACGCGGCCAGCTACTCTTCTCCCGTCATCGTGACCGTGGACAAAACCGATCTGGCCGTCGTGGTGACTCGTCTGCATGTTGTCGGGATTGATCCGATTAGCGGCGAACTGAAGTTCACGATTCTCTTTGGGGCACGCGGTCCTACTGTCAACGGAGCGACACCCGTTGTGATTGGCAACCAGATTTTTCTTTCGGCCAGCTACAACATCGGTTCCCTGCTGATTGAAACCAATCCCTCGGGGGCTCGCGAAGTCTGGCGTAACGAGAATCTTCTGGCGACACAGTATGCGACTCCGGTACCAATGGCCGAAGGCAGCAGCATTCTGTTTGCCATTGATGGACGTCAGGATGCCGGAAGTCAGTCGTCAAGCCTGAAGTGTATTGACGTCAGTTCGCAAAAAGTGCTGTGGGAAGAATCCGGCTTTGATTATGGCAGTTTGATTCGAGTGAAAAACGACCTGCTGATTCTGACGTGCGGTGGTGAACTGATTCGAGCAGCCGCGTCGAAAGAGAAATATCAGGAACTCAGCCGATCTCTGGTGCTGAAGCCTACTTCGAGTGGCTACCGCCTTCCGGCACTCTCCAATGGCCGACTGTTCATCCGCGATGAATCCACACTGAAATGCCTCGACGTTGGCGTTGCGTCAAAGTAGTGAATGGACATAGCCCATGCGCCACTGCGAAGATCGAGTCACAGATTCGACCCGCAGTGGGCTGGGTGAGCTATTGTCAGGATCTACGCGAACTGCGGAGCCGATTGATTCCACTGGGCTGCTGGTCCGGAGGAAAGAGTGCAAGAATTGCGGCACTCAAACGGACTAATTTTGAGCATCGCTGTTGGCCGGTGTAAATCCCATTGCAGTATCGACGAATCGATACGCTTCCGGGTCCGTTTGATTATCGCCAGGAAGCGTATAGTCCGGAGCAACTGTCACGCAGCCTCGTTCGGCAAGTTCGAGCGTATACCGTGGATAGTCGGCTCCCACGCCTGCCGTTCGGCCTCGTCCGCCGCTGGTTCCATGAAGGCATACCATCGCCGGCGCTCTACCGACCAAAGATTTAGGAATCACCAGCCATGCGGGAGTCCGATCACCTGGGCCGGATTAACATAAGACATCAGCTTTCATTTGCAGAATCGGTAGCGAAATCGTTCGTTGCAGTTGCGTGGCTCTATAGCCAGTCATCAAGACTGAATTGGCGGGTTTCGGATTGCTGATTGGCCTGAAAAATTCTATTGGCCTGAATATCCAGACAGGAAAGCCAGCCGCCGCCGTAAGCTTTGGTATCAATGCAGACAGCATGTTCCGTGCAGATTGGCAGACCGCTCTTCTGGGCCGAATGGCCGCACACCATGATCTTGCCGGACCTGTGGCGAGTTGGATAGTTGAAGCGTTCCCAGTAAAGAATTTCGTCGGGCTGCTCTGCTAATTCAATTTCGGGATCTGCATTGGCGTGCACGAAGAAGTGAGTCTCCGTTTCCCAGTACGCGAGCAGATTCCTCTTCAGAAATGTCCAATGCTCGGCTGGAATCTGATCGAGCACTCGCGGACCATCCGAGGGCGGAAGGTCATACGACTTCTGTACAGCATCGCCGCCGGCAGAAATCCACCGACGAAAATTCGATTCACTTTCGCGTGCAAACAGCATCAGGATTTCGTGGTTGCCGCGCAGAGTGATCAGACTGTGTGAGGTTGTCAGTTCGATCAGACGCTCGATGACACCGCGCGTCTGAGGACCGCGATCGACATAGTCACCGAGCGTGATCATCGTGTCTTCAGGCTGCACCTGCACGAAATCCAGCAGCGTGTTGAACGCTGTAAGGCATCCGTGGATATCGCCAATGGCCAGATATCGAGACACAATGATCCTCGCAATGAAAATTCCGTACCGGCTTTGTTGTGGCTACTTCGGCATAAGGAAATTGACCATGTCGGTCGCATCGGCATTGATAAACTGCAAGGAACCTGACGCAGCCTTGTAGGCCGTTGTCGCCAATGCTGCCGACTCGGCGGTATCTCCGGCGACAGCCATTTTCGCCGGAGCGCACAAGGCCAGCAGGGCTGGTACATCACCATACTTCACCGCGCCTGGCAGAAGGTTCACGTCGCGGATGTTGGTGATTGTGGCGAAGCGGAAACCCTGCGTGTCAACTGCTGCGGAAGTCACTGCCGTACCGGCCAATGCACATGCGGCGGCAGCGAAGACGCCCGCGCCGTTAACCCCGACGAGATGCACCTGTTCGGGCATTTGCTCATGATACTTTGTCGAAGAAATCAGCGTCAGAATGTCGTGGACTCGCTGAGCAAACAGTGGGTGATTGTAGCCGAGCGTGTAGCCAGCAAACTCCCGCGGATTGTTGACGATCGGCATCTGCGATACTGGCTTGCCGTCGTCCGTAAATTCGCCCGTCAAATACAAATCCACGCTGGCCACTGCAAAACCGGCCTTCACGAGAGATGCGACGGCCGGAGTTGGCTGACCTTGGGCAGAAAACAGTTTTGATTTTCCTTCGCCATCAATCCACAGAACAGCTTTTCGATTCCAACTGGCCGGCAAAAGATAAACGGTGGGCAGTTCTTCGCCGTGACTCTTCAGCCGCAGCGTCCCAGTGAATTCGATGAAACCATCGCGAGCAGTCTCCGACGTTTTCTCGAACTCGGTGCTTCCCGCAGGCGGAAGACCTCGTCCGATCATGACCTCCAGCGCACCGCCGATGACGCGTCGGAATTCGGCCAGCCCCGTCGCATCGCCTGGCGCAATATCCTGAATCTGTTTGTGAGATGCAGAGTCCCAGGCCTGCAGCATCGCGACCTCCGTCTCTGCGGTTTTCAACAGAGCGGGATGCGCTGAGTCAAAGACGGTGGTCTCTTCACGTGTCAGCGGAATGTAGTCTCGCTCTGTAATTTCCTTCGCACCGAGATTCAGAGTGCGATTGAAGAAATCGTACATCATCATGCGACTGGGGTGATTGTAGTTGTGCGGGAACTTCATGTACTTCGCATTCACGTTGTCGGGCACGCCCAGCATGGCATAATGCTTTTTCAGTTCTGGAAGTCCCTTTGTTTCAATTTCCACTGTCCAGTCGTCAGCGCCGGTCATGGCGATCGGACGAGGAGCGGCGAGTGCGGCGAATTCTATGTTCCCCGTGTTGACTCGCAGGTACGTCGCGTTCTCGCACGTGCAACCGCCCTGCATTGCTGTAGAAACCATCACTGCCGGAAACGCGGCCGCCACTCGTTCATCGATCGCGGTCAGTAGAAACGTCTGTGTCCCGCCACCGCTGGCCCCAGTCACACCAATCCGCGAGTTGTCGCAGTCGGGACGCGACATAATCCAGTCCAAAGTGCGAATCGAGTTCCATGTCTGCAAACCAAGAGCGTTCAGGCATCGCAGCTCGGATTGAGCGCTGAACAATCCCCAGTGTTCGGGAGAACTTAGCTCAGGACGCTGTGTTTTGAATCCGTGAGCGAGGTCCTGAGTCAGCGAACTTCCGTCTGCATAGCCCAACATGTCATACAGGAATACCATGCATCCCATGCGCGCCAGCTGAACGCAGCGAGCCTGCAGAGGATGGCGTCCGCCGACTTCGAATTCTTCTGCACCAGATTCAATCTGACGCTTCACTTCATCCACTCCGTGATCGTGAAACCGACCGTTCGGCCAATGGCCGTGCGGACACAAAATGGCAGGCAACTTGCCTGAAACATTCTTTGGCAGGTAAAGACTGCCTGTGACGAGAAGACCAGGACTGCTCTCGAAGTACACTCGATCTACGGTGTAATCGTCTCTTTCAACGCGACCATGAACTGTCGCCTCAATCGCCGGCTGTGCGGGCATGGGCCACAGTCCGCAAGCCACTTTAATCTGTCGAATGACGGTCGCCTTTCGCTTGTTCCATTCGTCGGCCGAAGCGGATGGTGTAAACGGAAAATAACCGTTCAGATCCTTCAGTGCGCCCAGTCGTGCATCATTGGGCTGGGCAAAAGGACCGGCCGAACTGACAGTGGTCGCAAAGAGTAATTCCGAGGGAAGCAGTGCGGCTGAGGCAGCAGACGCAGACAGGCGGAGCATGGATCGGCGGCTGTAAGAACGATCGGACATGGCGGCTCCCGAAGAAAGAATGAGGCAGGATGAGACGGCGACTCTCGAATCGAATTCGGAGTCCTGAGGAGGCCATATGAGACGTTGTCGGCGCGTGTTCGTCAAATGTCGACACATGGATGTCTGTCAAATGCTCGACAAATCAGGAATCCATGTGATCAGGAATCCAGATGACAATATCTTTTTCG
The DNA here is from genome assembly GCA_003669615.1 of Planctomycetota bacterium. Lineage (GTDB taxonomy): Bacteria > Planctomycetota > Planctomycetia > Planctomycetales > Planctomycetaceae > SXXK01. The sequence continues at coordinate 13,234 of QWOO01000076.1, read as the reverse complement.
AAGTCGGCGCTGCTCGGCCAGAATTCGCGAGAAGGGAATGGCGGGAGAAAACGTCAGGGCCATCATGCCGGGACACGTCCGCACGACATTGGCATGCGTGAAAATTTCTTCGTCGTCCGGGAAGATAATCGAAACATCGAGGCTGGATGGACAGAACGACTCATCGAGCAGTTCAATGCGTGCTCCACTTTCCGATAGATCCAGCACTCGCAGAAAATGGGTGCCCCAGACCAGCATCGGCTGTGCTGACTCTGGGTACCGGACTCAGTAGTGTTGTCGGGTGAGGTTCATGCCGCAAGAGAATCACAATGGTCGGGTGTAAATTGCAGATCGAGATATAGTTCAATGGAGAAACTCCAGATCAGCCTGATGCAGGACGGGCAGATTATTTTTGGACACCGCCGGAGGGGACTTTTCCCCATGTCGTTGCCGCTTCTTCCTGCAGAATATGTGCACCGGCCCGGCAAAACGTTGGAGAAGCATGGGCGGTCGGACTTCAGTCGAAAGCAACATCGCCGATGCAATGTCATGCGTTCTGCTCGCCAGTTCTTTGACTTTTGCGGGTCGAGGAATTGCCACAATCGCATCATTCGGATGTGATTTCGTGCTCTACGATCAGTGTCGTGTCGCAAAAATTCAGAATGCTTGCCTGAAAGCTGCCCGGCACTTCTGAGGGGACTGGGTTTGGGAATCGATTTACACCGCGTTAGGTCTAAATGATCCGGAAAGTGTCCAAAAACAAATGTCTCGGTGGCGACAGCGATTACACTGCTGCAGCGGAGAATTTTGTCAGTGGAATTCGTTAGGGTGACATGTGTCAGAAGAAAAATCAGTCGCAAATGATGAAACCGAAGGCCCGTGGTACAACGACGGTCTGCAGTTCACGTGCACACAATGTGGAGACTGTTGTACAGGCGCACCGGGTGTCGTTTGGGCGTCGGACGAGGAACTGCTGGAAATCGCTGAGTACCTCGACAAGCCGATTGGGGAAATTCGACTGTTCCACACAAGGGTTGTGCGAGGCCGAGTTTCGTTAACCGAGTTTGCAAACGGGGACTGCACTTTTTTCGATCCTAAGGCTCGAAAGTGCACTGTTTATCGGGCGCGACCGATTCAGTGTCGCACCTGGCCGTTTTGGAATTCGCACCTGGAAAGTCCGGCCGCCTGGAAAAAGGTGTGCGATACCTGCCCAGGAGCAGGTGAAGGCGCATTTTTCAGCCTCGAGCAGGTTGAGGAACGTGCGAAGCGCATCGATATGTAGGTTTCCGGAGTTTGTGAGGGCTGATAACTCGCGCGGCCTGCAAACAATTGCCACAATTCGCTGGATGCAGGCAAAAACTGATGTACATGACCGCCGATAACAACCAAAGTGTTGGGTGAAGTCGGCTCGAACGTCGTTCGCGCGGACTGGTCGTTGGTTTTCGTGCGTAAATCTCGTTTCAGAATAGACTTAGGTTCTTCTGAACAGCCTGTTTCAAGTCCCGAGCGATCTCAGAACGCAGAAGTTCAATCGTTGTCAGGATTCCACTCAAGGTTTGCCTCCATGGCGCTGAATCTGAATTTCCTTCGCATTGTCGCAGTCAGCGCCTGTGGGCTGTTGATCGGTGCAGTTTCGACTTGCGAAGCTCAAATTGTCCGAGCCCCTTTGACCGACGGGTTTGCACGCACGAGCTCGATCTCGATGTCCGTCGACGAAATGTTGGGCATTCGGAAAGAGCGCAGCCTGGATGCTCCGATCGTAGGACCCGGATATCCATCGTTGTGGATCGCCGAGGTACAGTTTAAGCCCATCCGCCTGCGACGTCTGGAACTACCAGATCCGAAGACTGGCGAGGTTCGGAAGGAACTGGTCCGATATATGGTGTATCGAATGATTCGCCGTGACTACACGGAACTGGCTGGGGAAGAACGTGCTGAGTTGGAAAAGAAGCTCGCAGATCCGGAACTCGATCCGTCGAATGCTCTGGACCCTGAACTACTGATGCCTCTGCAGATGCCTCGTTTCCTCCTGGAGACAACCGAGAAAGATGGAACGGTTGTCCATGGTTATCCGGATGAAGTCAGCGTCGCAATTCAAAATGCCGTGTTTCAGCGTGAAATGGGCCGTAAGGGCGCAGATCTGAAACTGTTGAACAGCATCGAAGCCATCTCGGAAATCAGCGACCCGATTCCGGCCAAAGATCCGGACGCACTGCTGAAAGCTGTCTACGGAGTTGCGGTGTGGCGCAACGTGGACCCGCGAGCGGATTTCCTGACGGTCACCATGTCCGGTTTTTCCAACGCCTATCGAATCACTGGCAGCCCGGGCCAGCGAGTTGTTGAAGAAAAAGTGATCGTGCAAAAATTCGCCCGACCGGGTGATCAGTACCTGCAGGAAGAAATGGAACTTCGTTTTGTCGATGAAGAAGATATAGACGCGGACAAGAAGGTCGATGTCCGATATCCCGTCTGGCGGTATCGAGCAAAGCGGGCTCAGCTGGAAATTCCTGAGATGGATACCGTCCTTCGCAATGCACGGCGAGAATCGTCGGCGGTGCCAGAAAACTGACATTCCGGCCGACGAGACGGATCAAACGCCGCAAATGGCCGGTTGAATACAGGATAAACTGAAGAAAACACAGGGGAATGCCCTGGGAAGCTGAACAGAACTCTTGATAAATCATCGGAATTCGTCACACTTCCCCACTCTTTGAGAAGTCTGGTCTCGCAGCGAGTCCACTTTGGCGGCTCTCTGCGTATCAAAATCTATAGTCAATTTGGTGTCAGCCAGGAATTGCTGGCTCGCCTAGAACTGTCGGAGCAAATAGTCATGGCTCATAAGAAGGGTCAGGGGTCCAGCCGCAACGGACGCGATTCAACCGCTCAACGCCGCGGTATCAAGAAATTCGGTGGCGAAGCTGTACTTGCAGGTAACATCCTCGCTCGTCAGTGCGGCACCAAGTGGCATCCTGGCCGTAACGTTGGCATGGGCAAGGACTACACGCTGTTCGCCCTGTGCGAAGGCACCGTGCATTTCGATCAGGACGGACGACGTGTTAACATCGTTCCCGTAGAAGCCAACTGAACCCAGGTTCGTTGCTTCGTCTGAACGACAGATCAAACAAAGAAGGCCGACCATTTTTAATGGTCGGCCTTTTCTCATGCGCCTGGAAGTTGCACGATCAAGGAGCGTTCAACGGAACTTGAGGTTTGCCGGTGTTCTGTGGAGTAATGGCAGAACCCGCGGTGGACGGAGCCATAACTTCGATCAGGTCTTCCGTGTTAGTGCCAGTTGATGTGAGCAGGGTTTCGGCGCCGAGGGCGTTAAACACGGATTCGTCATACTGCATTTCGCGTCGCAACATCAGCCCACGCGCGATGTCGAAAGTGATGGTGCCGCGAGGCGTTGCCTGAATGAGCTGCGCGGCCACTGTGACGTCCTTGCGGATGGCCGATTCAATGGAACACCGGAACGAAATTTTCGCGACGCCTGCTTCGACGGATTCGAGTCGGAACGTGCGAAGGATGGACACCTGAACTGTGATCCCATTCTGCATACGCGCAGGTACGATGATGTTTTCTTTCCAAGTCTGGCCGATTTTAATTTCCTTCTCGGGCAGCAGCATCAGAAACGAACCGGGATCGGACTGATTGCGTTCTTCCTGCGGAGTGGTCTGAGTTTCCGTGGCAGAGGTCAGCTGAATTCCGTTGGTGCTGGAGTCGCCTTCGACCAGGCTGGTTGACTTTACTTCTGCCGCCACGCCTGTGGCAGCCGCTTTCTCGCCCGACGATGCCGGTTTGATGGTGTGCAAAGAAAGTCCCGTCGAGGCCAGCCAATACTTGGGCGCGACACCCTTCAATTCGCGAGCGACCTGGCGAAAACCTTCCGGCACTTCAGACGGCTTCATGTCGGAATCGAACGTGACGGCTGCCCTGTCATCTGCCTGTTTTCGCATCCAGACGTTTTCGAACTGCATGGCGATGCGAGCAGACCCATCCGATTCGACGGCCAATACAGTGAAGACTCGCCGCTGCTTCAGTTCGGACGTGTCTACCTGTTTTTTGTCCCGCAGAATTCCCGTCAACGTCATCTTCTGCGACGTTTGATAACGCAACTTCTGACCTTCCTGAAAACCATATTGCAACTTCCATGTCTGACTGTCGTCAGCCGCCTGAGTTGCCGGTGATGGTTCAGCACCAGTGCCTGCAACAGCACTCGCCGGGACCGCAGCCGCTTCTCCGTCTGTGGTCAGTAGGGAGGTCGAAACAAACAACAAGGTCAGGCAAAAAGTGGTGAGCATCGTCCGTGATCCTCTGGAGAACTGAATCCATTTCTGAATCGCCAGATCTCTCTGGAAGAGACTGCGACATCACGGAGAAGGTTAGCACAGTCGTGGCTTGAATCGCGAGACGAATTATCGAGCGGACTCGGAAGGTTGCTCAATGCGGGCAGTTGCACTTCGGCAAAAACTGCCGCAGGAACATCTCCCGTAGCCGGATTCGTGAGAATTCGGACGGGCTTCTGAACTCTCACGAGTCCAGCGACGGGTTTGTTAGAGGCTCTACGCCTGCTGTTCTTTCTCTGCCGTCTTCTTTTTCTTCCAGTCCTCAATGTCTTCAACCAGACGATTCGCGAGACTCAGGCCAATGGATTTTCGCGTGAGGAAAACAACACCGTCAATCAGAGACACCTGACGAATGACGCCGGTGAGGTCGTCTGTTTTGATTTCTGCGGCAATCACTTTCAGCTCCACACGTTCCGCTTCTTTGTGAAGCAGCCGGATGACTGCCGCACACGGTTCAATAACAACGGCGGAAAGTTGCTGATGCCGCTGCCACGTAAACCACGCTGCAGAGCAGAGCCTTTGCGGCAACGCGAGCAGCCCCAACAGCATCTCGATCCATGTTCGATCCGATTCAAGACTGCCCAGAGCGTAGGTCCAAACGGCCGTCATGTTGGGAGCCACTTTGATCGTAGTCATGCTGTCGTCAAGTTCGCCTTCGTGTTCAATGTCAGGCAACTGCCCGGGCAGGCGAAGCCATGTGACCGATTGAATCACGGCCTGAACGGACAGTGTTACTATGGCTGCCAAAGCACCATTGGAAATGAATCCGACTTTGATGATCAGATAAAAAACGGTGAACTCCAGCAGAGTCGCCACGAGTCCGAGGACAATCATTCCCGCGAGCGATCCGGTGATCAGTTGTTTTTGTCGATGCAGGCGTTCAGTCAGCCAGCGCCGCATTTCTTCTCTCTTAAGCATTCCCGAGCTTCCTGTCTTTCGACTTCAACCAGTGTACACACGCCGTGGCAGCGATCTTCATTTGCTCAATCATACCAGCCCGCTGTATTCTTGCCGATCAATAAACCGGGATGACTCAATTTAGAACTGTCTTCCCCGATGATTCCTGTAGATTCGGAAGCGTGTGATATGAGAACAGTCCAGACGCAGATTCGACGTTCATTCAAAACTTTCGGCCGCATTCGCGGACTGCGGACATCTGTCCTGTTTTCCCTGCTGCTGGCATTATCTATGTCTGTGGCTTCCGGGCAGGATGATCCGAGCAGGCAATTCAATGCTTTTGTAAAACGACAGGCCGCTGCGTTGCGATCCGGCGATGTTGCACCGGCGACCGCCGACGAATGGTCAAAGACACGAACGAAACTGCGGGCTGAATTGCTGCGTGCCTGGGGCGGCTTCCCTGAAGTCTCCTGTCCTCTGGAACCGCAGGTTTTGGGTCAGCTGGATCGTGATGGCTATCGTGTGGAGCGAATCGTATTTCAGACGATGCCGGATGTCTGGATGACTGCCAATGTTTATGTGCCTGATGCCGCAAAGGATGAAAAGGTGCCGGCAGTGCTGTGTGTTCACGGGCATTGGCCGGGAGCCAAGCAGGATCCCGTGGTGCAGTCTCGCTGCATTGGTCTCGCGAAGCTGGGATTCTTCGTATTGTGTGTGGATGCATTTGGAGCCGGCGAGCGCGGGGTCGAAAAGAAGCTGGGCGAGTATCACGGGGAGATGACGGGCGCGATGTTATTTCTGACCGGTCGACCGCTGTCGGGTATTCAGGTTTACGAGAACATGAGAGCTGTCGACTATCTACAATCGCGCCCCGAAGTGGATGGGGAACACATCGGTATCACAGGAGCCAGCGGCGGCGGCAATCAGACGATGTACGCAGGCGCTTTTGATGAGCGGTTGGGATGCGTTGTTCCCACATGTTCAGTAGGAAATTATCAGGCCTACCTGAGCGCAGCATGTTGCATGTGTGAAGTTGTGCCCGGGATCCTGAAACACACAGAAGAAGGAAATGTGCTGGGCCTGGCGGCTGGTCGAGGCCTGATGGTTACCAGTGCGACTCTTGATGCTTTTCAGTTCTCGGTCGATCAGGCACAGATCTCGGTCATGCGTGCTCTTCAGGCGGCCGCGCTTGATGCGGGTCTAACAGCACAGTCCGTCGCCCATACGATCATCGAATCGCCTCATCACTATAATCAGCCGATGCGGGAAGCGATGTATGGCTGGATGACTAAACGTCTGAAAGGTCAAGGAGATGGCGGACCGATCGCAGAGCCGGAAATCGTCACAGAGGATCCGGAAGCGCTTCGCTGTTTTCCCGGCGAAACTCGGCCGGACGAATATATCACGCTGCCCAGGTTTGTTGCCGCGGAGTCAAAGCGGCTTCTACAGATCCGTCGTGATGGATCAGATCGACAGTTTTTGAATGCCACATCCGAGGCAAAATCGGATGACGAACGTGCCAATGTCCGCAAGCCATTTGTCGCAGCTCTGGAATCGGTGCTCGGAGGAATGCCAGTCAATTCACCGCTCAATGTTCGTTCGAAGGAAATCCCGGATCAGAAGACGATTGAGCTAACGTTCGAATCAGAACCCGGTCTTGAGATCTACGCCCTGTGTGATGCGACGTCGACTGTGCCAGGTGCTACGGTGCCAAAGCTGGCTGTGATTGTGGACGTTGAGAACGGTGCGTTGCAGGCGTTTTCCGGAAAACGGGCTCAGGAGTTGCGAGCAGAAGGCTGGACCATCGTGGCTCCGGAACTTCGCGCAACGGGCAGGTTTGCGGTGGCCCCAGACAAAATTGGCAATGCGCCCGATCATAATTCTGCAGAATGGTCGTTGTGGCTTGGACGTCCGCTGCTGGGACAATGGGCCTGGGACTTGCATCGGACGCTTGATGCGTATGTGGAAAAGAATGGTGCGATTCCTTCCGAGACGGCCATCATGGGTGAAGGGCCTTCTGGAATTATCGCATTAACGGCAGCCGCTTTGGATACCAGACTGACTCATGTCATGACAGTGGACTCGCTGGCAACTTATGTCACCGATAAGCCTTTTCGAGGCCAGCGACTTGGAGTTCTTGTGCCGGGACTCTTGCGGGATGTGGGTGATGTGTCGCACATTGCAGCGCTGATTGCCCCGCGGAAACTGACCGTCACGGGAGGAGTCACCGGCGATGGCAGGACACTGACTGTTGAAGAGTTGCGGTCGACTTTTTCGCTGACCACGGATATGTTCGCTCGATTTGGTGTGGCCGATCGATTGGAGTTGGGTCTGAATTCTTCAGAGCAGAATTAACAAGGACAACACTGATGACGACAAACGCAGACAGTGCTGATCACAATCCCTTTGCCGCGCCGCAGACCATGGGATATGCGGGCGATATTGATAGTCGTCCAGCGGCCTTGATCCGGCAACAATATCTGGCGCACGAAGCGTCGGTGCAGTCCGTTGGAAGTCTCTATATTCTTGGCTGTCTGCTGACGCTGGTGGCCGGAGGCTTTTTGACCTTCATGGTGCTGTCGAACTCTGCTCAAAACAGTTCCGATGAAGGTATGGGCCTGCTGCTTTTGGGACTTGGATTCGCGCAGGGGTTCATTGGTTTCGGTCTCAATAAGTTGAAACGCTGGGCTCGAATATCAGCCGCGTTGTTCGCCGGCGTCGGTCTCCTCGCATTTCCGATCGGCACTTTGATTAACGGCTACATTCTTTATTTGCTGTTGAGCGCCAAAGGCAAGATGGTGTTTTCGGATGAGTACCGAGAGGTCATCGAACAGACGCCGGAGATCAAATACAAAACATCGAAGGTGCTGTGGTTCTTCCTGTTTCTGTTACTCGGAATCATTGGCCTGGGAATCGTGGTCGCACTGCTCGCGGGTTAACCAGGAAACGATCAGGCCCCGACACTGACGTGCCGGGGCCTCATATTGCAATACGCGCCACTTCAAAACGCATCATCGCGGGCTGAAAGTGGTTCCACGACGCGACGCAGGCGATTCAAGCCATTGTCGACGCAGACTTACCATACGCGGAATGCGTTCCCGCTATGACGGCCAAATTTGTGAGCCGCCATCGACGCGAAGAACCTGGCCAGTGACGAATGCGCCCAGCGGACCGGCAAAGAATTCCACCACGCGAGTGACTTCGTCGACCATGCCAATGCGGTCGAGAGTACCGTCCGTCACAAGGCGAGCGTCTTCGACTTTGCGAGTGCCCAGGAAGCGGCCAGTGCGAGTGTCACCGGGAGCGAGGCTGTTCACGTTGATGTTATGTGGACGCAATTGTTCCGCCAGACATCGAGTGTATTCGACCACGCCAGCTTTGGCTGTCGCATAAATCGAACTGCTGGCGATGCCCTTGAAGGCAGAAATGGAACTCAGTGTCAGGATACGTCCTTCTTTGCGAGGCATCATGACACGTGCACATTCCTGACAAACCAGAATAGTGCTCAGCAGGTTTCGGTCAAGCACTGAGCGGATATCTTCCAGCTTGATGTTGACCGCATCGTTAGGATTTGGTTTCCCCCCCGCGGCTGCAATATCACCACCAGCGTTGTGGACAAGAATGTCGATTGGCCCGAGTTCAGCGCAGATACTGGACACGACTCTTTTCACCTGTTCGGCATCTGTCAAATCGCCGAGCACACGGCATGTACGGACTCCAAACTTCTCGCCGATTTGTCGAGCGGTTTCGGTCAGAGTCGTGCCTTCACCGTATTCGGAAGGTCCGTTCTCTCGCATCCCATGCACACCAACCAGGCATCCGAGGGAAGCCAGATGTTCCGCAAAAGCGCGCCCCAGACCACGACCAGCTCCGGTGACCAGAGCGACTTTGCCTTCGAGCATTCGAGACGACATGACAGTTTTCCTATTTTAAAACCGAGCAACGCGCAGCAAAAAGCCCAGCGACTTGTGAAATGCAATGCACACACATTCGGCTGGGCTATAAGTTAGGTCTAAACGGAGAGGGGGGGATTCGAACCCCCGGTCCGGTTTCCCGAACACAGCATTTCCAGTGCTGCACAATCGGCCGCTCTGCCACCTCTCCAGGTGATCAGCATCTGATAGCCCAAAGGCAATTATCAGGCTTCAACAGCTTCAACAGCGTTTGCTTTTTCGGCCTTACGCTGCACCACATCGGCTTCACGCGCTTCAATAGCGGCCACTGCATTCAGGCGACGCCTTAGCTGGCGATAATCGGCATTCAGGCGACGCCAAACGGCATTCTTGCCGCGAGCCTTGCCTGTAATACCGTCGCTTGCCAGCTTGGTTTCGCATGCTGACAATTGCTGCTGTGCCATTGACAGCTGACGTTCAATTCGAGATCGGTCCTTCAACATACCGCACCAGTGAGTTCAGAATCAAAAGGGAAGAAGTTGCTGTGAATTCGCAACTGCACATTTATCCAGTGGATTGCTTGCGAATCGCGTATTCTTACAAGCCGCTCGGAGATCTTCAACGCGAAACCGCCGAATAAATAGGATGAAAGCGATCCTGAGCCGGATGTTGGATCACAATCATTGCCAAAGCCGTTTCTTCGAGCTTCTTACAGGTGCGGGATTAAGGAAAAACACTGGAATTAGGCATTCATCAGTTCAGCGGACGCGTTCTGTGCGAAACAATGCCCGCCTTTCCTGCCTTCACTCTGATTTAAGAAAACTACCATGTCAGCGTATTCCGATCGTCTGCAGTTCGCACTTGAGATGGCTTCCGAAGCCTCTCAGCTGATCATGAGCCATTATCAGGTGAACGGGCTTCTGGTCGAATCGAAGTCGGATGAGTCTCCCGTCACCGTTGCCGATCGCGGGGCTGAACTGCTGATACGAAAGATGATCTCCGAAAAATATCCCCAGGATGGAGTTCTTGGCGAAGAGTTCGACGACGTTGCCAGCCAAAATGGATACCGCTGGATTCTGGATCCCATTGACGGAACAAAGGCCTTCATCCATGGCGTTCCCCTGTTCGGTACTCTAATTGGCATCGAGCTGAATGGTCGCATGGTCGCGGGTGTCTGTCGCTTTCCGGCGCTGGATGAAGTCGTCTACGCATCCGAAGGGGAGGGCTGCTGGTGGAAGATCGGCAGTCAGGCGGCTCAAAGAACTGTCGTCAGCGGTGCCACGTCGCTAAGCGGCGCTCGCATGATTTTCACCGAGCCGACTCACTGGCGAACAACCAATCGGTTCGACGTCATCGTGCGTTTGATGGATCAGGTAAAGATCGCTCGCGGCTGGGGCGACTGCTACGGTCATGTGATGGTCGCTACAGGCCGTGCGGAACTTTCCGTAGATCCGCTGATGTCGCCGTGGGACATCGCGGCACTCATTCCGATTCTTCGCGAAGCCGGTGGTTGTTGCACCGACTGGAAAGGTGAAGAAACGATCAAAGGCGGCGACGGAGTGTCTTTCACTCCGGCATTGAGAGACGCCGTCATTGGAGTGCTGAGCACTGCACCTCCATTGCCGCAAAAATAACAATGCGGCTTTTGAAGGCGACGGATTGCGTGCAGAATCTCATTGACTGTTATCGTCCGCAAGGTGCCACGTATTCTGCGCAGCCGGGAACGCCTGGTCATTCCTGATAACCTTTATGCCAGGTACAGCAGGTCGACGAGAGTGCGTGAATGTGTTTGCCCGGGCAGAAATTTCTGCCCGCCGGTTTGGGATGGTGTAAGTTCTAGTCAGAAGTCGTCGATGTCGACACCGAAACGTTCCCAAACCCAACCGGAGTATGAGATGTTTAAGAAACTGATGTTGTGTGTTGTTGCCTGTTCATTTGTGTTCGTTGCAAGCGGTGTTGTTGAAGCGGGCAATAACTGCAACAGCTGCTGCGAACAGCCGAAGTGCAAGCTGCCTAAGATCAGTCTGCCAAAGTGCAAACTGCCGAAGATCAAGCTGCCAAAGCTGAAGTGCTGCAAGCCAAAGTGTGATCCATGTGCTCCGGTTTGTGCTGCTCCTGCATGTGGCGATTCAGGTTGTGCTGGTGCTGGCTGTGGTGTAACCGGTCACGCTGTGGCCGCACCTGCTGAAGCTGCTGCTCCTGCACCTGCAGAACCAGCTCCAGTTGAAGCCGCTCCATCTCCATCAGCGGCTGAAGCTAAGTAAATCGCTGACGATAAGTCATCTCATTGATCAAGACTCGGCCGTTTTTAACGGCCGAGTTTTTTTCGTTTGACGCGTACGCGACCGTGCGTTGGCAGTCGCAGGATTGCTGATATCACGGATCACTGCCGTGAAGTAGCCAGCGTTTGGCGGCGACTTTGGCAAAATGGCCGCAGGCTGCTAACTGCTGAGCCAATGAATTCGATGCTCATCTGGATCAAGATGCGCCATCCAGACAGATGAAAACTTTGGCCTCGGGCGTTTCTGATGCGTGAAGACTGTCGAGTGGTCCGGTAATATTCTGAGGAAGTCATACACTCAGCCCCGCATTTCAAAGTTGCTGCATGTCATCCCAAAGTCAGCCTCACACTTCCGATTCAACAGACTCGAGCAGCTCAGAAAATTGCTCGGTGCGGACTGGGAAAGTTTATCTTGTCGGCGCGGGGCCTGGTGATCCGGGTCTTTTGACGTTGTGGGGATCGCGTTGTCTGGCCGAAGCCGATTTGGTGCTCTACGACGGACTTGTAAATCCATTGATTTTAAGATTTACAAAAGGCGTTTGTGAGCGAACCGCACGGACTCGCCGAGATGGGACTTCGATTGTTCCTCAACAGGAGATTAACGAACGACTGATTGCGGAAGCGAGGCTTGGAAAGACGGTCGTACGGCTCAAGGGCGGCGACCCCTATATTTTTGGGCGAGGCAGTGAGGAGGCGGCCGCTTTGCATGCCGCCGGAATACCGTGTCAGGTCGTGCCGGGAGTGACCGCAGCCACCGGGGCCGGAGAGTATGCGGGATTCTCATTCACGCATCGTGAAATATCATCCGCAGTTGCTTTTGTCACTGGGCATGAAGATCCTGCTCGTGAGACCGGCCGGCTGGACTATTCGGCGCTGGCGAAGTTTCCCGGGACACTCGTATTCTACATGGGACTCAGTCGGCTGTCGGAAATTTGTGAGCAGCTTACTCGCGCGGGACTTCCGGCATCCACACCGGCCGCAGTGATCTGTCAGGCATCATTGCCTTCACAGCAGGTCGTGGCCGGGACACTGGAATCCATTCCGGATCTGGTGAAATTGCAGCATCTCCGACCGCCTTCGCTGATAGTCGTCGGACACTGCGTGTTGCAGCGTGCGCAGTTGTCGTGGTTTGAACGCTTGCCGCTGTTCGGATTGTCAGTGGGAATTACTCGACCGGAAGAACAGACTGCCGAACTTCTTGAGACCGTCGTGCGACTTGGCGGCGAGCCGGTGCTGATGCCGATGATCGAAGTGGGGCCGGTGGAGGCCGAGGGTGAAGCGAAAATTCATCAGACTCTGCATCGGCTGACAGATTTTCAGTGGCTGATATTCACCAGCGTCAATGGTGTCGCACAGTTCTTTCGACATCTGCGTCTGCAGGGACTGGATGCGCGAGCGCTTCGCGAGTCCAAAGTTGCGGCCATTGGGTCAGCTACCGCTCGGCGTTTAAACGACTTCGGAATTTCGCCCGACTTCGTGCCTGAGGAATTTCGAGCCGAGACGCTGGCTCAGGCGATTGTCGAGCGGGCTCATGGGCAGTCTGTTCTATGGTTACGAGCCAGTCGGGGCCGTGACGTGCTGCCTGGAATTTTGCGGGACGCCGGGATCCATCTGGAGCAACTGATCGTCTATGAGAACCGCGATGTCGAATCCTTTCCAGCGGAGCTTATCGCTCGATTGAAATCCGGTACGCCCGACTGGATTGGACTCAGCAGTCCGTCGATAGCGCGGCGTTTTGCATCACTGCTGAAGAGTGCCGGGATATCGCCTGGTGACTTGAAATCACGTCTCGTCGCAATCAGTTCCGTAACAGCCGCTGCTGCACGAGAATGCGGACT
>QWOO01000286.1 GCA_003669615.1 Planctomycetota bacterium | reverse complement strand
TTCTTTAATCAGGATGGAGTTTGTACCGTGCTGGAAGCTGGTGACACATTCAAACAGCTGGCACAGAATAAACTGGACAGCGGGTTTATGGCTTCACCGGCTGTAGCCGGGAAGGCGATATTTTTGCGAACTGGCACGAGTGTTTATCGAATCGAAAATTGAAGTTGAAATAGAACAGGTCAGGAGAAACAGGCGATGAAACGAGTATTAATGACCCTTGCGGCCGCTGCACTTATGAGCGGCGTTCAGGCTGATGACGACAACAACTGGGTGCGTATCAAACTGGATGAACGCTTTCGTTCAGAAGGTGTGGCTGCCGCTGACCTCAATAGCGACGGCGCTGTGGACGTGATTGCCGGCGATGTCTGGTATGAAGCTCCCAAACTGGGAACCGATCAGCATGCAGACGGCACTGCGTGGAAGCTGCATGAGATCCGTATGCCAGGCGAGTTCGTTGCGGGCGTCGGCTACAGTAATAGCTTTGCCAACTTTGCTCACGACATGGATGCGGACGGTCTTCCGGATGCTGTGATTATTGGTTTCCCGGGTGATCCGTACCATTGGTACAAGAATCCGGGTGCCGGCGAAGAGACTCATTGGAAGCAGTTCGAAATCTGGACCAGCGCTTGCAACGAATCGCCCGAATTTGAAGACCTGGACGGGGACGGGATTCGAGAATTCATTATGGGATCACAGCCAGAAGCTCAGATGGGCTTCAACAAGATTCCGAAGCCCGACAAAGCGACCGAGCGGTTTGCGTTTCATGCGGTGAGTGAGCCGGGTGATCCTAACGCAAACGGCACTTTCAAGTACTACCATGGTCTTGGTGCTGGCGACATGAACGGAGACGGGCACAAGGACGTTCTGATTGCTCATGGTTGGTGGCAAAATCCTGGCGATATCACGACAGGCAAGGCATGGGCCTTTCATCCTGTGCGAGTCAAAACAGACAACGGCGATCAGCCGCTGCCGGGCTGTTCCAATCTTTATGCGGACGATCTGGACAGTGACGGTGATATGGACCTGTTTCTGTCGTCGGCTCACACCTTTGGCGTGTGGTGGGCAGAGAATACCGGCGAAGGCGCATGGACTCTGCACGAGATTGACAAATCTTTCTCGCAGACGCATGCGGTTGAGCAGGTCGACGTGAACGGCGACGGTCAGTTGGATTATGTGACTGGCAAGCGATTTTTTGCACACAACGGAGCCGATCCGGGGGCTCATGATCCGGTCGTCATGTACTGGTTTGAAGTGGTGCGAGAAAAAGGCAAGGCTCCAAAGATCACACCGCATCAAATTGTGGCGGGATTGGGAACCGGCGTGGGGACTCAGTTTGAGATTTATGATATGAACAATGACAAGAAGCCGGACATTGTTCTGTCGAATAAAAAGGGTGTGAACGTGCTGCTGCAGAAATAGCGCGGCGTTGCTTCAGGCGTTGCCCAACATGGCAGGCGGAATGTCAGATCTGACACTTCCGCCTGCCTCTTTTTTATGGCTGAAAACAAAGTCGTAGCTGGACGCGTGAGAGTTCAGAAGCCCGTTCCAAATTCTCACGAATTCGGCTGCGCGCAAGACATTTGTCAGGCGTTCCTGCGCTTTTCCAGCAACGAGGACAAAATTGCCACGCCTTCCGAATTGCCGAAAGCAAACAGTTTGTCGCCAGGTTCGATGATCAGATGGGCGGGCGGCGGAAAGAATTTCTCACCCGACATGCGACAGACACCAAGCAGCATGATGCCGGAATCTCGCAGTCCCGTTTCACTCAGCTTTTGTCCGACGAGCACCGATGTTTCGGGCACCTGCACGTCAGCAATTTCCCAGTCGACACCGTGTGATTCTGTCACTTCCACGAAGTTCTCGATACTCGGCGCAAGCATGAACCTGGCCATTCGGATCGCGCCGGAGGAAAATGGATTCATCACACGCGTTGCGCCGGCCTGCATCATCTTCTGGGCCGCTCGATCATCGCTGGCTCGGGCAACAATCGGAATTGCTTTATTCAGAAGGCGTGCCGAGAGGACGACGTAGAGATTGTCGGCATCTGTCGGCAGAACCGTTGTCAAACCTCGGGCTCGGTGAATTCCTGCGCGTTCCAGAGTTTCATCCTGCGACGAATCGCCGAGAACGAACAGCCATTTTTGCTGACGAAAATTGTCGTCCAGCACTTTTTCATCCTGATCGATAACTACAAATGGCTGACGACGGGAATGCAGATATTCACAGAGCGTTGAACCCATGCGGCCGTATCCACAGACAATAAAATGTCGGGATGTTTTTTCGATCAGTGTATCCATGCGACGTCGCTCCCAATATTTTTGCAGATCAGCATTCACCAGAAGCTGGCCGAACTGAAACGCACTGTAGGTAAACAAGCCCAGTGCAAAGGCAAGGTAGGTCACGATAAACATTTTGACTTGGACCGTCAGCGGCGTGGGTTCGGAATATCCGACCGTCGTGAGCAGAATGACCGCGTGGTAGAACGAGTCAAACAGACTCATCTCGGTCAGCAGATGCAGACCCAGGGCGCCCAGCAGCAGCAGTGCGAAAATCAAAAGCGGTATCTGCAACAGACGTCGCATTCACAAACTTCCCTGTACATCGTAAACCGCAACGGCCAAATGCTGGACGTTGACGGCGAAGTGT
Source organism: Planctomycetota bacterium (assembly GCA_003669615.1). GTDB lineage: Bacteria > Planctomycetota > Planctomycetia > Planctomycetales > Planctomycetaceae > SXXK01. The sequence goes on along the minus strand of QWOO01000286.1, from coordinate 16,703 downwards.
GTCAACTCTGATCGCCTTTCGCCAGGCAAAGCTGCTGTGTCTCAGTCGGGGCAATGGCATGGTGTACTATCATAATCGCACGTCTGCTCGTCGAGCTTGTTAGCCGTGGCACTCGTGCCGTACAACAGAGCAGTCGATGTTTCAGGTTCGTGGCCGGGAGGCGCGCTTTGTTGTTTCCTTCGCACGATCCGCAGCGAATTCGTTCACCATATTGTCAAGTTCGGCCAGGCCCAGCGCGATCTTCTTGAAGAATGACGCGTCGTGGCGGACGAGAATAAAACGTGGATGGTGCATCCAGAGTTCTCGCAGGCGTGCATCCAGCGTGACGGCCTGCTGCAGAGATTCATTTCGAATCGGATTTCCGCCCTCGATTGTTAAGCCACCGACGGCTGCACTTTCAAAAAAGATGACACCGTCGTACCGAGCCAGCTCAGCTTCGAAGGATGTGTTCAGCGACGAAAAGAACTTGTCGGGGCTGTCGGCGCAGTACGCGGCTCCATCAATTGTGCCGCGATCGCACAGCAGAATGCGATCGGGATAAAGAAACGACTGCACTTCTTCCAGTTGTCGCTGCACATGAAAAATCGCTTCCTGCGCGGCCGCTGCGGCCCTGGGCTGATCGCTCCGTGGAAAGCCACCGGAGAAGAGAAGCGTGGCGGACTCCGGGACAATCACGACTCGCTCACCAATCTCGCGTCGGAATAGATCGGCTGCCGTCGTCTTACCACCGCCCGGTCCGCCGGTCAGCGCAATGCGACATCGCCGTTTACGATTCTGCTTGAGTTGCCGGATCAGCCGGGCCGTTTTGGCCTTGGAAAGCAATGAGCGAAACCTGTCGATTGATGGTTCTGGTTTTTGAGCCGGTTCACTGGGCATCGAAGTTTTTCCTGGCGGACAGAACCTTGAAATGCGGAAACTCGCATCTTGATGAAGTTTGATCATCAACAACTGTTTGTGCGAGCCGTGCCAAGGAAATTATTCTGCGATGATTTATAACAGAGACGCCCGGCGACGGGTTTGGAAATGACCTGTATACAGTTTCTGGTGCCTTCGAGTCCCGGACGATCTGCGTCATTAGCGGTCTCTGTCGTCATTGACCGTTGCCGTCGTTGTGGCCGGTCTCCCGACCGAGCCACTGCACGACCTGCACGGTCTCCTTGGCTCCGAGCCGCGACAGCGTTTCATTGAGACCTGCGGTCGAAACCAGTGCGAGGTCAGGAGACCTGCGCACAACGCAGGTGTTGTATTCCAGACGATTGCGAACCGTCCAGGTCTTCATGATTGCTACCGTGGTTTGCGGATACCGTGTGAAAAAGCGAAGATGTCTGGTGGGTGCGACTGCAGTTTCACCGACGCAATATCTGAGTGTTGAGGCGAGTGTGTTTGTGCTCAAAGGAGTCTTTTGATGATTAACGGGGATGAAGACAACACTGTCGCTTCGGGAAAAGTTGCGATCGTTTACGCCTCTGTTCATCATGGCAATACTCGACAGATTGCCACGTTGCTGGCGTCGCAACTTGATGCGGAACTGATGACCGTCGAGGAAGCGATGGGGAGATGTCTGAAGGCATATCGTGTTGTCGGGTTTGGTTCCGGAATTTACTTTGGTCGCCATCATCACTCGTTGCTCAAGCTGGTCGATTCCTGGAACGAGGCCCCGGATCGTGTGTTTATTTTTTCTACCGCCGGCCTGCCAATTCTTCGCTCTCTGCAACACACAGCACTCCGTGGGCGGCTGGTAAAAAAAGGGTGCTCCGTTTTGGGAGAATTCTGCTGCCGTGGATGGGATACGGTTGGACCACTGTGGCTGATGGGTGGCATCAATCGCAAGCATCCCAACGAACGCGATCTCGATCGAGCTCGGAGATTTGCGGAGAAGTTGTTGGCGTCCCGATAAGCTAAAGTTATCGGTGGTTTGTCGGAGAACGACACGAAGATGCAGCTTGCCTGTTCCTCAGTTCCGTTGGTGAACAGTGCGTTGACCTCGGGAGCTCTTTTTAGTGCCAGTGCGTCGTTCGCTTTCGAAAGAAAGCTATTCCGGTGAAGCGGCGTGAGAAAGCGTCTTCGGTTACAACGCATGGATTCGAAGGCTTTTTTGCGTTCAGCAGTGTGCAGAGGAATAAATATGGCAATGGGATCGGTCAACAAAGTGGTGATTGTCACTGGCGGTGGAACGGGTGTGGGACGCGAGACGTCCCTTGCGCTGGCCAGACTCGGCTATGACGTCATCGTGAACTACTCACGTTCGGCTGGCGAGGCTGAAGCCACGGTGAATGACATCATCGCCCTTGGCCGTCGTGCCTATTCCGTTCAGGCTGATGTAGCCGACGACGCGGCGTGTCGTGCCATGGTGGGTTTTGCTGTGAAGGAACTTGGGCGAGTGGATGTGCTGGTGAACTGTGCGGGCACAACCGAGTTCATCCCGTTTCATGATCTCGACGCTGTTTCTGACGAGGCGTGGGAGCGGATGTATAAGGTCAACGTTGTCGGCGCGTTTCACTGTGCCCGGGCCGTGCGTGAACCCATGCTGGTCGCGGGTGGGGGGATGATCGTGAATGTTTCCAGCGTTGCCGCTCAACTGGGCCAGGGAAGTTCCATTCCCTACTGTTGTACCAAAGCGGCTCTGGACAATCTGACGGTTTCGCTGGCGAGAACTCTTGCCCCTCAGATCCGCGTCAATGGAGTGGCTCCCGGCTTTATTGAAGGCCGCTGGACTCAGGGAGGACTGGGACCCAAATACGATGGCATCAAGGCCGCCTATGAGAAGACACTGCCGCTGGGATGCGTGTGTCAGCCGGAAGACATCGCTGATGGCATCGTCAGCCTGATCACCGGCAGCAAACTGGTTACTGGGCAAACTCTCACCGTCGACGCCGGAATGATGATCTCCGGGTTTCAGGTGAAGTTCGATTGATCAGAAACAGTCTTCGGTGATTCAACCGTTTAACCCGACTCGAAGAGGAGTCGCGGCATGATTCGCCTCCTCTTCAGAGTCGGGTTAAACGTCGGCGACCGTTTGGTCGGCTTATGTTAAGGCGTTGGCGACGGAACGTATTCGTATCCGCCCTGAATGCCGAGCGGCATGCCGAGCTGCCAGTAGAGGAACAGGAAGGCGGACCACAGCACCAGAAAGCTGATCGAATACGGCAGCATGATGGATGTGACCGTTCCAACGCCCGTGCTTTTCACGTAACGCTGGCAGAACACGACCACGAGCGGGAAGTAGGGCATCATTGGAGTGATGATGTTGGTTGTCGAATCGCCCACGCGATAAGCGGCCTGAGTGAACTCGGGGGAAATCCCCAGCAGCATCAGCATCGGGACGAAGATAGGTGCCAGCATCGCCCATTTCGCCGACGCGGAGCCGACCAGCAGATTGACTGTCGCCGTGAGCAGAATGATGCCCGCAATCGTGACTGAGGGAGAAGCGTTCATGCTCTTCAGAAAATTGGCTCCCTTCACAGCGAGCAGTGCGCCGAAGCCGGAGTCTGAGAATGCAGTAATAAAAAGTGCGGCAAAGAAAACGAGTACCAGGTAATAGCCCATCGATTCCATTGCGCGGCTCATGCCCTTGATGGCATCCCGATGAGTTTTGAAAGTGCCTGAGATAAATCCGTGGACGAGTCCCGGAATGAGAAAGAAGATAAAGATCAGAGGAACGATCGATCCCATCAGTCTCGCGGCTGGCGGGCGAAGACTCGTGAGTCGTCGATACAGTTCCCACGTTTCGCCTTCCGGTGGAACAGCCTGGAGTGATGAGCCTGGCATCAGCGCCCACAGAGTCAGCAGGGTGGCGCAGATTGCGATCGAAGCCAGGCCGCAGATCATTCCGATGATATCGCGGTTAGTCAGTTCCGGCAGCATTGGCATTTCATGGGGATCACCATCGACAATCGATGAACGAAGTTTGGGTTCGATGATCAGGTCGGTGATAAACCAGCCCAGCAAAACAATCAGCATGCTGGACGCTGCTGTGAAATACCAGTTGCAAAGAGGATTGATCAGGTAATCCGGATCGAGCAGCTTTGCCCCCGATGTTGTCAGGCCGGCGAGCAGCGGGTCGATGCCCGACGGAATAAAGTTGGCACTGAAACCGCCACTGACTCCTGCAAAGGCTGCAGCAATCCCCGCCAGTGGATGTCGCCCGGCCGCATAAAAAATCACACCGGCCAGCGGAATGACAACCACGTAACCAGCGTCTGCGGCCGTATGACTGATGACAGCGACAAAGATCACCATCGGAGTCAGCAGGAATCTGGGAGTTACCTTCAGGATTGATTTCAGGACAGCGTTAATAAACCCGGAATGATCGGCGACACCCACACCAAGCATGGCGACCAGGACAACTCCCAGCGGATGAAAACCGACAAACTGCTCAGTCATCTTCGACAGGAAGTCGGCCAGCTTATCGAGCGACAACATATTGACGATGCGAAGGGGTTCCGTCTTGCCCGGCAGTGTTTCGGTAAACGCGATGGACGAGCAAATCCATGACATGCCCCAGACGGTCAGGATTCCGACGACAAACAGGACGGCCGGATCCGGCAATTTGTTTCCCAGCCATTCGATCGTGTCCAGAAACGCCACGACAGCTCCACGTTTTTTCTCGGGGACGGCGGCGTTGGGTGAGTTCCCGTCGGGCGTGGTTGCCATCGCTTTTTATCCTGGCTGATAGTCGTTCGGACTGACAAAGGCCGGCGTACTGTAGCGTGGCCCAACATGCTTCGCCCAGTGAGTTGATTCCTTTGCTGCGCGTCGCTTGCAACATCTTCTGTGAATGCCATCGTTCAAGGTTCTTCGTTCGGATCGCATCGGAAATCACAGCACCCCGCGGCTTCAGATGGACGGTTGGAAGTGCGGCAGAAAGCTGGAATCATTTTATTGCGTGAAAAACGTCCAGACACCACCGTAAGTTTCTCGCAGAAGGGGGCTCGATTTGTTGCAATTCGCCCACCATTCTTGAATGGCACTCACACCGTGAGCCACAGGCGGGCATTGTTGCAGCAGCCTGGTTTATTGAACGGGTCGCCCGCCGACCTGTTGTTCACATGCAAATTGAATTTTGTTGCAGGGGTTTGTCTCGATGTCCCTTCGTGATCTCGAAGAATCGATTGGTTTTGTTTCTCATCAGTCCAGTGAAGACCTTGCAGAATCCCGAGCAAGCATCACTCGCTATATCGTGCTGAAGCTCCTGGCGAACGGTCTTCCGATTCCAAAACGTTTTGAGGACCATGATCGGCTCGGCGCACCTCGCCTGCTCAGCACATACCATCATCGACTGAAGCGGCTCGATTCCATCCACTGCCCTGCCGATGTTCGAATCGAAGGATTTCTGCGCCGTTATTTTGACCGAGTCAAAGGTTGCAGCGCGCTGCGACTGCCTGATCTTTCCATCCTTCTCGATCGGCACAGCATCGCCCGTGAGTTATCGCTGCCTCACGACGGCGATCAATACAATAACCGTTACGGCGCTTCATACCGTGTTCGCAATGGAGTCCTCCACAATCCGGCCAACGATCGACGCACAACGGTTGGCACATTTCATGTGACGGATGGGGGACTGCCAATTCCACGCGACAAGAAAGTCGTGCCGAAAGTGACCTTTGCGGCTTTGTTCCGCCATGCGATGAATCCGCCGGCCGAATTATTGCAGCTGCCGTTTACTGATCATGATCCGAATCCCGCCAGTGCTTTTGTATCGCTGCTGATCCGGCCGGTTCTGTGTCCGGAAGTGGACGGTTTCTGCAATGAGCAGTCCATGGAAATCCGGTTCTTTGCCCCGGGGGCGCTGGTCAGTAATCTGGACTTTGTGGAATCGATTTTTGGCAATGCCGGCGATCCGTTTCTGCCTGTCAATGATGCCGCGCTGGATTGCGAACACTGGAGCGGCCATACGGGCTGCGTGATTCTGGCTCCGCATCTTGTTGACGTGCTGAAGAAAGATGTCGGTTTGCCGCACTACGATGATGCGACCGAGCGGCAGCGTCAAGACGGGATGTGCTGGAAGTCGGAAGACGAAAAGTACAACGATGGAGTTCCGTTCAAGATCACCTGCCGCGACGAAGAAGGCGTCATTGTGACTGTGATTGCTGACAATTATTACGGTTACTGCAAAAAGGAAGTGAAGACACAGCTGAGCTACGCGGCCAATCTGTCAGGCCAGGTCGAAGAAGAACATGCGGGCGGGGCCATGGCCTTTGCCAGTTTCAATCTGGGCGAAGAGTTCAACGCCGACAGCAAGAAGTACAACAATCGCACGTTTGCGGATGTTGTGCGGGACTTTGGCGCTCTGATGGATGTTCAGCCGGAAGGATACGCGATCGACAGGCAGCATCCGACCGTGGTCTACGTTTCTGAAACGGCTCGTTTCACGGTCAGCGATCAGCGTGTTTCCTGGCACTACAACAGTCAGCCTCATCATATCCCGTTGCGCCCGGGCCACGTTTACGTGACTCCGTCCGGCTACAAGGTGCGACTTGAAAAGCATCCGGCCGCGCCTTCATGGCGGTTGATCGGGACACTGTTCGAAGGTGCCTTCTGCCATAAGCCGTGCACGGTCAGCGGAGGTGGCAAAAGCGAAATCAGCAAATCCATCGCCGACTATTTGCTGCATGGGCCGATTTTCATTTCGGATGCGGAACATGATCTGGATCTGGTCCAGCAGATCTTCGATCGAAATTACACTGATCGCTGGCGTGCAGATGGCAGCGTGCATCCGGACTATGCTCGAGTCCCCAGCCGCAAAATTATGGACAAGGGACGTTCGCTGGGCAGCGTCATCAAGCTGCTGACTCCGTCCCCGGACTACACCGACGCTTACAACGAATGGCTGGAAGAGATTCCCGACCATATTTATGCGGTGGTCTTCATCATCAAACGCATGCATGCAGGTGATCCGGCCGAATGGCGGAAGTTTTTCTCCGTCGACATCGTCAACGGACATCCAGGCCATGAACTGAAGTATGGTGACCGCAAGCTGGTGGGAACTTATCTGCGGGTCGGTCTTTTGGGCGAGAATACATGGCGAACGTACAAGCTGCGGCAGGACTTTGCGCCGGCTCAGAAGGTTCAGACGGAAGACGATATCAGTGTTTCCGTGATTGTGCCTCGCCGCGCGCTGCAGCATCTGGGCAATGTTCTGACCGAAGAAGTCAGTTACAAGTTTGTCCGCAACTGTGAGTTTCGATTGTTTCAGCGGCCGGACGACGCGATTCACCGAGGGCTCGATAAGCAAACAGAAGCCGACCTGGCTCGGTCGGATAATTTCATTGTGAACTTCGAGCCTCTGGCACGGAAGCAGGTCAATGAAATCTGTGACCGGCCTGTAGACCTCAGTCAGTTTACGTTGCCGATGCAGCGCCTGCTGCACGAAATGCAGGAAGCTGACGACAGCTTTGTGGTGTGTTCCAACACGCCTCGCATGGTCAATGGAGTCCCCAGCAAGAATCCGCGATATCTGCAGCCGCGACCTGATTTGATCGACCCGGTGAATCGGTATGTGGCCGAAATGGGCATTCGCCTGTCTCGCGCTGTGCCGCTCGACAAGCCAGTGCACTCGCCAGTCCAGGCCGTGCTCATCGGCCGGCGCAATAACCCGGCAGAACCTGCGAAAGGGATTCGGCCTCTGGCTGTGTACAACCCGGTGCATTACCAGGAACTGCCTGAACTGTTCATGGATTTTATCAGCGCGCTTTCGGGCAAAAGTCCGTCAACGACCGGCGCTGGAAGTGAAGGCGCACTCACGAAAGGGCCGTTCAACTGCCTTCGTCCGATCACCGATCTGAACAACGCTTTGGTGAGCTACCTGCTGACCGGGCTTGGCGGATTTTCCACACCGGCCGGACACATTGGCAGCACTGTTCGTGTGGATCATGACGTCAGCCTGCTGATCCCGGAGATCTGGTGTCGCATGAGTCCTCAGGAGCGTGAGCCGAAGTTTCTGATCGCAGAGCAACTGCTGGACAAGCTGGAAGATTTCACATCCAACGGCAAACTGATTCCTGCCAGTCGGCTGGGCTGGCGAATCAACGGTCGATTTATTCGACGGTTTGCCGGACGTGTGTTTGATAATCCGAACAAGGTTTTTGATAACTCGATCCTGAAGCCAGAGACTCAGGATGAGGCCGCCTTTGCGGACGGCATTCTGTTTATCGCTGAGGCACAGGAGCGGATTGCGCGGACGTACTTTGAAGATGGGTCGATTGAGTTGGCGTGTCCTCCATTGAAGGCCCTGCTGCACATCATGGTGGAAGGAAAATACGAAGGAAAAACGATCAGCGATCCGACAATTCGCCAGTTGTTCACTCAGGAATCGATGCTGTCATCGGAGTGGTATACCGATCGGCTTCGACTGCGTCAGTTGCGTGAGCAGCAGCTGTGGCAGCGTCACGTGGAGGCACTGGATATGTTCCAGAACAGTACCGAGTATGACGAAGAAAAAATCGTACTCGGTATCTCGGCTCGGCTCGACAACGCGCGTCAGCGTTTAAGCCATGTGCTCAGCCCCGAGTATCTTTCGGAACTTCAGGGAACACTGGGTGCGGATCGGCTTTGAGATCTGCTGCCGATCATCGCGTTTGGTGGCGCCGATCGCGAACGCCTATGGCAGTCACTTTCCTTGAAAGTAGCATGCACACTCCGTGTGCCGTTCGCTTTTTCGTTCAATTCTGAAGGCTACGGCATTTGGAAAATGCCTGCTACTTTTCAGTGTGACAGCCACTGGCCGTACGCTCCAGAGTTCATCCTGGATCTATACCGCCTTTGCATCATTTTCTGGTGACGCGTCCCCCTGCTCTATTCCACAGTCACGCTCTTCGCCAGATTTCGAGGCCTGTCGATGTTGCAGCCTCGCAGCAGCGCAACGTGATAAGCCAGCAGCTGCAGCGGAATGGCGCAGACAAGCGGCTGCAAATATTCTTCGACGTCCGGCACGTAGATCACATTGTCAGCGATTCGGGCGATCTCTTTGTCCTCTTCGCAGGCGATGGCAATGATCGGTCCTTTGCGAGCACGGATCTCTTCCATGTTGCTCACCACTTTTGGATAAATGCCGCCGCGAGGAATCACGAAGACACTTGGAGTCTGCTGGTCCACCAACGCGATCGGCCCATGTTTCATTTCGGCGGCCGGGTATCCTTCGGCGTGGATGTAACTGATTTCCTTCAGCCACCACTTCGGAATCTGTCTGAGACCGAAAGACGTAGCCCAGAGTCTGGAGTTGACGGCGCAGAATGTCGTAGTTTTCTATGACGCCGTTATGCACGATCACGACTTCACCGTTTCCGCCGACGTGCGGATGGGAATTCTGATCGGTCGTTGCTCCGTGAGTTGCCCATCGCGTGTGGCCGATGCCAAAGTTGCCGGTCAATGGCTGAGCTTTCAGCAGCCCGCCCAGTTCGGAGACTCGCCCCGCTTTCCTGCGGATTTCGATCGCGTGCGTTCCGAGCACTGCGATTCCCGCACTGTCGTAGCCTCGATACTCCAGCCGATGCAGGCCCTCGAGAAGAAGATCTGCAACTGGCCGATATCCGACGTATCCAACAATGCCGCACATGGTTTTATCCTTCACACCCGTCCGGGTGCCGCCCAAAAAATACGGCAGCACTTAACCTCAATCTTTATCGGCACTGCAGAATGAGGTGAATATGAAGACAGCATGACGAACCTGAGGTATCTCCCCCATTCGGCAATTATTGCAGGCCTGCGAAGCAGCGCCAGGCAATGCGGTTCGTGCGGACTTGTTCATGCTGGTCAGCGGCTGGGGAAATTCGCGGGCAGCGTCAGTGACCAGACTTCACTGCTCAGGGGTTGTGCGTGTCCGCCGGCGATCCAGATCTTGTCCTGAAAGACGTAGGAAGAATGTTCGTGACGTTCTTTCCATGTGACCTCAGACTTCAACTGGGTCCATGAGGCACCATCCTTTGAATACCACACGTCACCCCAGTTGCGTGACGGGTTGTTGGACCATCCGCCAATCACCCACATATGGTCTCGATAAGTCACCGCCGAAAACCACAAGCGCGGCGACCATGGGGCATTCTCTGTCACCAGATCCCAATGCACACCGTCTTCCGAACACCAGACGTCGTTCTTCGCATGGTATTCGGGAACATAGTTGCCACCGCCCATCACCCAGATCTTTTCGTCCAGCACGACAGCCTGAAAATAAGAACGAGCTGACCATGGTGCATGGTCGGTCTCCAGTTTCCACGTCTTCCCGTCGGCTGACGACCAGACGTCATTCTTCAAACTGGACTGATCGCCGAAGTAGTAGTTTTCGGTGCCGCCAAGCACCCACATCTTTCCTTTGAATTCGACCAGCCCCGCCGCAATTCGGGGGCTCCATCCGGCGGCGGGAGTTTCGAGATCCCATTGCTCACCGTTAGTCGATGACCAGACTTCGTTCGTTGCACCGTGCCCTTCCAGGCGGCCGTTATACCATCCGCCCATCAGCCACATTTTGTCATTGAAGCTGACGGTCATGGGCAGGTCGCTGAACTTCCAGGGCGCCGTTTCAGTCACTTTGCCCCATGACTTGCCGTCGCCGGAGCTCCAGACATCTCGCGGTGGAGCGGCGAAGGAATCAAACCAGCCGCCCAGGATCCAGAGCTTGTCCTTATAAACAAGTTCACCGCTGGAATCGCGAGCCTGCCATTCGGCTTTGTCGGCGACTCGAACCCAGTCAAACGATTTTGATGCGTCATCCGTTTGAACCGTCGGCCTGGATTCGTCTGTCGCAGTTTGCGATTTGGAATTTGGCTCCTCGGCCGGCGATCTGAAGGAAACAGCCGTTGCGATCGTCAGAGCAATGGCGAACAGTGAAAGGCGTCGACGGGTGTGCATTGAATCGTCCTCCGAATGAAACAGAAGTTCGCGGTGTCAGCGCATGTGGGACTGCACTGCCTCCGGAATCTCATCCATCTGGCGGAAGACGTCAAGGTACTCAGTGTTCAGCGGAGCCGTTGCCTCGACGGTTTTTCTTATTCCATCACGGAGAAGTAGTTCAGGACGGCTGCATCGAACGCTTCCGGGCTGAGCTGCAGCGGAACCGAATGATACTGGCAGTAGTTACGGACCTGAAGCAGCAGGTCACGAGGCTGGCAAAGCCGGTACGGGCGAGTTTTTGCCTTGTAGTGCGTCTTGATCAGATAATCGATTGCTGCGGCGTCGTACGGGAAACTGAGTTTTTCGCACATGATCCGAAACAGATCACGGAATTCGGCTTCGGACGGGTCCGGCACTTCAATCTTGTAGGGAATTCGACGCAGGAAGGCCCCGTCGACCAGATCCTTCGGTTCAAGGTTTGTTGAGAATATGATCAACTGGTCAAACGGAATCTGGATTTTCTTCCCGTTCGGCATGTTCAGAAAGTCGTACCGTTTTTCCAGCGGCACGATCCAGCGGTTCAGCAACATATCGACAGGCATTTTCTGGCGTCCGAAGTCGTCGATCACCAAAGTGCCGCAGTTGCTTTTGACCTGCAGTGGGGATTCGCAGATCCTGGATGTCGGGTTGAGCGAAATCTCCAGTTCGTTCATCGTCAATTCACCGCCCGCGATCACGGTCGGACGTTTGACCTGAACCCAGCGACGGTCGATGTCCTGAGAATCCATCAGGCTGGAAGCGGACGTCTGATCTTCTACAGCTTCATGAACAGCCGGGTCATAGATTCGCATGATGTCGCCTTCGATGGCGATCGCACGGGGAATCCAGACTGTTGTGCCGAAGGCTTCGGTGACGCGTTCGGCAATGCTTGTTTTACCGTTGCCCGGTTCGCCGAACAGAAACATCCCGCGGCCCGAGTTAATCGCCGGCCCGAGTCGGTTCATCATGGCTTCGTTAATGATCAGGCCCTTGAAAGCGCGACGCAGATCGTCCTTCGTGACAATCTGACCGGCGATCGTCTGAGCACTCACGGAAGCGACATAGTCTTCGAGAGAGACCGGTACTGCTCCGAAGTATGTGCATTCTTCTGCATAGCGTTTGGCACGGTCGCGACCCGCTTCAGTGATGACAAATTCTGAATCGCCGGTGGAAGTGGTTCCGGCCAGGTCGATATGTTTGTCCTGCCGGAGCTGCCGCAGCATTGGTTCGATGACTTTGAACGGAAGCCTGGTTTGAGTGGCAATCTTGCGACTGGTCTCGAGGCCTACCTGAAACAGGTACCGCATAATGATCTTTTCGATCATCACAGGCGGCACGCCGGTTTCTCGCATTGTGCGCGGTTGGCGGGGAACGAAGCCTTCCGTAGATTTTGCGGATTCGCGGCGTTCGGATGTTGGTTCTCCGAGCAGCATATTGACGCGATTGAACAGCTCATCGAGGCCGTCGTTCGACGAATCTCTTCGAACAGATGGATTGATTGACACGCGACAGACCCCTTCAACGTATTCCAGTTGCGCTGGAGCAGACATGATTTCGGGCCGTCAGTTCAGTCGCCGTGCAGTTGTGGCAGATTTGAATGACATTCCGATGTACTAAGCATCTAGGTCATAAGAAACACGTCGTCAAACCGTGTTGCAAGTCATCCACATTTGGACAGAATGCAGTATCGTCCGCAGTATGGTTGTGCGATTTTTGAGTCTTCAGGACGAAGAATCGGCACAATCGGGACAGTGATCAAAATCCAGAATATCGATGCAGTACGAAATTCAAAAACGAAGAAACAATGAGGGAACAGGATGCGATTTAAAGGCAAAGTGGTCATCGTCACCGGCGGAAGCAAAGGGATCGGGGAAGGCTGTGCGCGAGTATTTTGCCGTGAAGGTGGCCTCGTCAGTATTCTTGCACGAGGCCCCGAGGCGGGGAAGAAGCTGGCCGAGGAGCTGACCGCACAGGGACCGGGCAAGGCCATTTTTATTCCATGCGACGTCGGTCAGCATCTCCAGCTGAAAGAGGCGATCGAGAAGACCGTACAGGCTTTCGGGCGACTCGACTGCATCATCAACAATGCCGGACAACATCCGCCCGCGATGACAATTGATGAGACATCGATTGAGTTCATGGAAGGGCTGATGCGTCTCAACTACATCAGCACGTTCGCAGGATCTCGTTACGCAGTTCCGCATTTGCGAAAGACACGAGGCACGATCGTGAACATTTCTTCCATGACTGCGGTGCTCGGTCAGGAGCATTCGACGGCCTACTGCGCGACCAAGGGTGCGCAGGTGAGCCTCACAAAGTCACTTGCCATCGAGCTGGGACGCGAGGGGATTCGAGTGAACGCGATCCTTCCAAGCAACATTGATACTCCTTTAATGCGTGACTGGGCCGCCACACTGCCCGATCCGGTCTCTGCACTGGACCGAGTCTCTGCGATGCAGGTGTTTGGTCGCATGGGAACTATTGAGGAGATGGGAGAGGTTGCTCTGTTTCTGGCAAGCGATGAATCCAGTTTCATCACAGGCCAGGCGATCGAAGCGGAAGGCGGAGCCAGCCTGGACTATTGATGGACCATGAACATCATGCGGTGTCGCTGCCGCCGGACGTATTTACCGACGCATCTGATTTGTGAACCGGCTGAAATTGCCAAAACGTCGATTTGTACGACGCGTTATTTCCATTTCGATTCCTGCCGGCTGGCAATCGATTTTCAGCTGGCTCTTCGATCCTGTTTTTGATTGGACGCTGATAATGAAATTTGCTTTGTGTCACGAACTGTACGAACAAACAGACTGGGCGACTCAATGCAGGCTGATGGCCGAAGCAGGCTACACCGGCATTGAGGTGGCTCCGTTCACGATCTCTTCAGATCTTGCTTCAGTGCCAGCCTCAGTCTTTAAAGAGATGAAAGAAGTGGCGGCACAGAACGGGCTGGAAATTATTGGTCTGCACTGGATGCTCGCGAAGACCACAGGGCTTTATCTCACGAGCCCCGACGAAGCCGTTCGGCTAAAAACAACTGATTATTTGAAGCTTTTGGCTCGCGTTTGCCGTCATCTTGGCGGCGAGGTCATGGTGTTCGGCTCGCCGATGCAACGCAATTTGCTGCCCGGAGTGACTCGTGAGCAAGCGGCAGATTTTGCCGTTCAGGTCTTCAAAGATGCCGTCGATGAATTCGCCGATCAGGAGGTGACGCTTTGTCTGGAACCTTTGACGCCGAAAGAGACGGACTTCATCAACACTTGTGATGAAGCGATGGAGATCATTCAAAGAGTTGATCATCCAACCATGATGCTGCATCAGGATGTCAAAGCGATGTTGGGCGCAGAGACGGAGTCGGTGCCCTCATTGATCCATCGACACAAAAATTTTTGTAAACATTTTCATGTCAACGATACCAACTTGCTTGGCCCAGGCATGGGTGAAACCGACTACAAGCCGATCTTGAAGGCGCTGATTGAGTCACAATACAAGGGTTGGGTTTCGGTTGAAGTGTTCGACTACAAGCCCGGCGCGCAGCACATTGCGGTAGAGAGCATTGAGTACATGAAGCGAGTGCTTGCGGACCTTTGTCGTGAAGGAGTTGAAGAATGATTCGATGCCGTTGTTGGCAATCGATGAATAGAAAAACGCGATAGAATACAGTATTTTTGAAACGAAGGTTGGTTGCTGTCGTTGTCGTTGCTGCTTCACAACATCGATTGTGTGAGTTGAAACAGTGACCATTCAACGTCGACTTGTGATGTCGGAAAAGTGTTAGAGTGATCGTGCAGATGATCATCATTGTGTCTCAGAAATCATTCGCGACGACGCTTCATGACGACGTGAATCGAGACACTGAGAGAGCCTCACAAAGTATGATGTTGCGGGGTAAAAAAAATGTTTGCACGAGCATGGGAAACACGCGGAACAGTCTTGCGTTATTCATGCGATCACCTACGATTCCGAACACCAACAGCAGATTCTTGTTGTTTGTAAATCGGATGCACGTCGCGAAGAAAACGCCTAGCAGCGGACTTCAAGACGGACATCAGCAAAGAATGGAATCTGTGTCATCTTTGTCATGGGGACATTGATGAACTGATGTTTTGGTCTGTGGTTCCTCCTGCTTGTTTTTAAGCCCGGTAAGCTGCGGCAGGATGGCCACTCAAGTTCAAATTTTTTTGGAGGAACGTACTATGGCTAAGAAAGCTGCTAAGAAAGCCGCGAAGAAAGTTGCAACCGCTAAGCCAGTTGCCAAGAAGGCTGCTAAGAAGGCTGCTAAGAAGAAGTAGTCTTCTGACTTCTTCGGAAATCTTGCGGCGGCTGGTAGTGGAAACTACCAGCCGTTTGCATTGCGCTGACGAGAAAAGTTGTTCGTCGTTTTAGTCGAATTCACAGGTCGGATTGAGTTTTCTGCTCTCCTGCCCGCTTTGCATTCGGTGCTTCCCGCCACTTGCTGCTGATGTGAATGCCGACGGCCGTATGCTGTTGCCCGCACTCGCTCGTAGTCCCAATTTCAACTTCGCCCGCTAACGCACCGACGAAGTTAGTACTGGTCGCTCGCGGTTCACGCATTGATCCAATTGATCAATGGGAAACGTTTTGAAACTGAAGGCTGAAGAGATCGCCATTTATCATCTCAAGCTGCAGGCGAATTGTTGTTCCTGTCAGATCCGAAATATCGGATTGGTTCTTCCATTGGACCGTCATCGGTGATTTGTCTGAACGAACAATTTCGCAATCGGACAGTGCTCGCCCGGGAATGGGTTTTCCAGAGTTATCCAGCAGTCCGCCACGCACATAACCCCCTTCCGCGATATCCGCCGTGATCGTGAGAGCGTTGCCAGTAACTTGTAGTGACGACGTTTCAAAAGTGCCTCGGACTGAACCTGCAGACGCCGACACCAGATGGTCACGCTTCGCCACTGCTCGACTGTACGCGCGGCGATTGGAAGCAACCGAAAGCGTGTCGAGATTGGTCTCTTCATGCTTCAATGGCGACGCTGTGGATTCCATGAGGCCGAGTACTGACTGTCTGCGAACACCTGACAGATGGGTTGTTCCAGACGCGTCCAGTGCAGAGCATCGGCCGACGACATGCCGGCCACGTAATGCGGTCGATCGCCGATTCCCTGAAAGAGTCCCTGAGAAACACATTTGTATCTGGACTCGGGCGGCGCATCAGGGTCGATGAAAACACATGATCCGAGGACTCGGGATCGTGATTGAGCTGTTCCGATCTGGCGGAACAGGATGTTGTTGTTTTTGCTGCCCTTGTATTCAAACAGCCCGAGATTTGGCCTCGTCCAATTGATGCCGTCTTCTGATTCGGCGTAGCAGAATGATGTGTCATCTGCCGTGGGCCAGCCTTCCCTGTCATAGCAATCATACCACATTCGGAACTTGCCCTGATCCTGCAGCACACTGAACCAGTTCAGCGTTGCCTCCTCCCACGGCTTTTCTGATTCCAGCAGCCGTTCACCAGTCTTCTTTGGCGGGTGCAATTTTGTTCGAATATGAACTGGATTCACAATCGTTAAGGGTTCTTTGCGAATCCGCAGGTTAGCGTCCGTGCAATCCGATGCGAATCATTGGAGGCTTTCGGATTCCAGTGAACTCGAGGGTCATTTGGCTATGGTTTCGCTCAACAATGTTTAGCATGCATCAGCTCGCCCTGTTCACAGCAAGATTTTATATCCCGCCTCATGAGCTCTCCCGTATGACTCGAAAAACAGATCCGCTCGTACATTCGTCTTTTCGCGAGGCGCTACTTGTGACCGGCATTTGGCTGGCTGCTGCCATCTGGTCCATTTCTGTCTGTTATACGATGGGGTATCACC
>QWOO01000061.1 GCA_003669615.1 Planctomycetota bacterium | reverse complement strand
GAGCGATCCGAGTTAACGATTCCGCCAGAGCACCGTCGTCGCCTGAGCCAGCCAGCAGGCCGGTAACACCGTGCTGAATAATTTCCGGAAGACCGCCTACGGCCGTTGAAACAACCGGAAGCCGAGCCGCCATAGCTTCAATCACCGTCAACGGAATCCCTTCACTGATGCTGGACAGCAGAAAGACGTCGGAGGCCGCAAGAAGGTCAGGAACGTCTTTACGAGTCCCCGCGAGAATCACCGTCTGATCAAGTCCGCGTTCGCTGATGGTTCGTTCGATAGCGGCTCGCTGATCGCCGTCGCCGGCAAGCAGAAGCCGAAGGCCCGGGATTGATCTACGTGCCTGATCCACTGCACGCAGCGCGGTCTGATGATCTTTCAATTCATGCAGGCGCGCGACCAGCACAGCGACAAAGTCGGTTGGAGCAATTCCGAACTCTTCCCGAATTCGCTCACGCGCTCCGAAAGTCGGTTTACCAATCGCCTTCAGATCGACGCCATTGTAAATAACTTCGACACGCGATGCAGGCAGGCCTTCGTTGTCGATCAGTGCCTGTCGAACAGCCGCACCGCATCCGACCAGCCGATCGCAGCTGCGCAACAGCAGTCGATTAACGATGGCACGTTTGCGACTCGGCGTATCCGGAAAATGGCGACCGTGTTCTGTAAATACGACCGGACGTCGCCCCGTAATGCCGCGACTCAACATGGCCTGAAAGAAGGGAGTGCACTGATGAGCATGCAGAATCTGAACTTCTTCACGATCGGCAAACTCTTGTAGTCGTCGCGCACAGCCGCGATCAATTCCCGGCTGCCGATGCAGATGTTCAACGGTAATCCCATTCTGCTGCAGCCGCTCGCCGATGTCTCCAATCTCATCCAGCACCGCCACCACGCAACGGAATTCGTTGCTCATGCGGCGCACCATCTGGTCGACCAGTACTTCCGCACCGCCAACGCCAAGCGCGTGAATAACGTGGCAGACGGTGGGTCGTGAATCGATGGGAATGAGTCGAAGGTGGTGAGAAGTTGCCTGAATCATGAGAGTACTGCTTGGTTTTAAGTTGCCTGAAGACAGGCTCAGATCGAACGACCACGTTTATCAGAACGACTTTTGCCTGCCTCGAAAGCGTATCCGCGTTGGTGAGCAGGCATTCAAAAACAGCGTCACATTTGTTTCTTCAATGCATCCCACGTCTGAAGGATGCGGTTAATGTTCAGAACCCTGACAGAAGCTTTCAGCAGTGAGGTCGGAGACCGCAGCATCCGCTTAACTCGCTGCTTCTGCGGGACAAACATCGTCCACGACGTTTCCGGGCATATCGCATCACAAGGGGGAAGAGGATCTGTTGCTGATGTTCGATGGAAGATGTTCCGCTGGCCTTCCGTCATCACGATCGACAGGCATCGAGCTGTCAGTGAGGACTCGCCGAATGCTGCAAAGTCGGCCCATGCAGATTCGCTGATCTGGTCGGATTTGGCTCGCATCTTTTCCGCCTGCGCGATGTCATCTTCACAGGTGGCTGCGATCCGCAACACGTTGGCCTTTCGAAAATCCTGCGCTGCCCAGGCTTCTGTTGGATACTGCAGGCGTTCAGGATGATCGAGTGTGCGGCCTTCGTTTTCAGCCATCCAGCGGCCATAAGTCTGCATCACATCACGCGCGTATCTGTACATGGGATCGAACAGTTCTGCATCGCGTTTGGCGAGCAGAT
Source organism: Planctomycetota bacterium (assembly GCA_003669615.1). Taxonomy (GTDB): domain Bacteria; phylum Planctomycetota; class Planctomycetia; order Planctomycetales; family Planctomycetaceae; genus SXXK01. Next base: position 17,856 of record QWOO01000061.1, on the reverse strand, counting down.
AGCGACCCAGGGAGTTCAGGAATACGGTGTAAGACCAATGACCTTCTGCATCCAGCAAATGCATATCGTCAGGATTCTGAGACGGATGCACGCATCGCCGGATCAGCTCTTCCAGCTTCGCCAGATAGTGTTCGGAACCAGTCAGCAGCCAGCCGTCCAGCAGAGCATTGATGGAATTTCCCGCGCCGCGTCCCGGGCCGTGAAAGTCTTCAAACACTGTCGCCGAAGCGGCTCCTGTGGGACCGTCATCCAGCAACCCAAAGACAGTACTGCGTCCATCGTCCATGCGAATGACCCAGTCGGCCAGTGTCAGAACAGACTCACGCGCTTCCTGACTGCCGGTCAGAAAGTGATAGTGCAGCAGTCCCGTCGTATAATTGTGCTCGCAGCCTGGTCCGCCGCCATAAGGCTGGCCGGGCTTTTGATTGTGGCGAGAATACGTGCGGTGAGTAGATGAGCGAGCGTCTACGTAATGATCCGTATGCCAGAAAAGCCCGCCGTTAAACGCCGCTCTGTCTGAACTGGTGTGGTAGATGTCGATGTCCATCACGTGCCGGGCGAGCGGATCGAGCCAGTCGAACCACTGCAGATTTGTGGCAGCATTCAGTTGAAGAATGGCTCCGAAGATCATGTCGAACTGATTGTTGTAATGCGACACAATTGTGTTGTGACCCGCATAATGAGTCTGTTCATGATCGGCAGGAATATCGCCGAAGTTCCTCCATCCGAATTCATCAATCGTTGCGCGCCGAAATTCAAGGCTGAATCGATCGGACGTGGCACTTTTCAGATACCGTGCGAACCGCTCAGCCGCTGGACCCGCGTGATTTTCTGAAGCAGCTTTGGAACAAAACCACGGCAGCACGCTGGCAGCTTCAATGGATGCCGGAGACTGCATCAATCGAGGCGTATCACAGACCCAGTCGAGATTCTGAAGGTGACAGCATTCGGTGCCTGCAGAAATCCAGAACGATTGAGTCTTCTGTTCTCCGCCCTGAAGTTCGTGAATCACTCCGGGCAGTTCGGGAAACATTCCAAATTCGAGTGCTCCCATCGCGGCGCCGACGCTGCCTGGAAAGTTCTGCCAGAATTCCGGAATGGCCATAGCCATTGATGCGCCGTCTCCGCTGGCCGCGACTGTTGGTTCGGCCCGGTAACCGCGCAGGGTGCCTGTGTCGCAGACGGCTTCATACCCGCGAGTGTCAACCGGATTCGCTCCGGAAGCTGTCACATGATTTGGACTGTTCCAGAACCGATCACCGCTGCTGAACTGGCGAAGAAAGACAGGGCCTGATGTACTGCGTGAAATCTGATCACGCTCCGCCTTCCAGTGGGTCTGTGCACTGGCCGGAATGTCATCGCTGTGAACCGCGATCTCAAGATGCCGAAACAGAAACGATCCCGCATCGCCAAGATCCCACAATCCTCCGGCGTGACGTGCTCGTTGTGAATTGCGAATTCGAGTCTCCACCTGCAGCAGGCCTGTGCTGACCCAATGCGTCAGACGGAACTGCAGTGTGACCGCGGGCAACGACTGAAGTCGAGCAGCCGCCACAAAGACCTGTCTTACGGCCCCGCGGACATCTTCTCGAATCCCATCGAACTGTAATGACAGTTCCTCACCAGCCGCATCGCTGATTCGCACTGCCAGTTTCAGTGTATGTTCTGTCGGCAGATCAGTTTCCAGATTGCGTGTGCAGAGATGGATCTGACTGCCGACCAGTTTAACGGTTGTCAGCCTGTCGGCTCCGGGCTTCTGATGAGATCGTTGAAGTATGGACGATTCCGTTTGTTCAGCCGCTACGACTCCCAGTTCCCTGCTCTCTGCCGAAATTTCCGGCGCGACAAAACTTGCCAGAATCCATCGCACGCTGCCGTCATTCCAACGATTCAGAACGTCCATCTGCACCGGTGTGTCTTTGTCAAAACCTTCGACGTGCCCGAAAGCAGTGTCGGTCAAGCGGCCTTTCGGCAAACACAACCCTGCGACGATCGGCACATTGCGCGCAGCCGTACCACGTGTCTGCAAAACAGCAGGAATGAGCACGAGCGATTGTGCGTTGCGAGGCCGACTGGTTGTGGATTTCAGCGTCATTGGAAAATGGATGTTGATGATTTACGGGGCCGAAAGTACGCACTAAAAATGATCAGCATTTCACCACACGGTGAGACACGCCGGACCGCTGATTTGTCCGTTCAGGTTTTGCCCAGGCATCCAGCCATCGCGCCAGAACCAGTAAACTCCAAATGAGCTGGCCATGGCGTCCTGTGCCTCGACAATGAGACTCATACAGGCGTCCAGCCACTTTGATATCAATCCACTGCGACAATGGACTGCCTGGCTGCAGCACATGAGTTTGCACCTGATCGCTCAGTGGCCCTCGAAGCCATTGATCGATTGGAATTTCAAATCCCTGCTTTCGCCGATTGACAAGGTCTTTGGGGAGACGAGACTCGAACAACTGCTTGAGAATCCATTTCCTTGAGCCCTGGCGAATCTTAAATTCCGACGGCATTGATGCTGCCAGCTCCATCAGTTTGCAGTCGATGAAAGGAGGCCGGACTTCAAGTCCGAATCCCATGCTGGCTCGATCCACCTTGGTAAGAAAGTCGTCGGGTAGAAGGATATTCGTGTCGGCTGACAGCATGCCGCTGAGTTCATCGCGCTGTCCCTGCTGATAGGCGGCGACCACAGAACGCTCGGGCTGATAATCCTGAAGTGCTGCGGAAAAATCGGCCGTCATCAGTTTGCGACGGAGCGACTGGCGACACGCGGAAACCGTGTTTGCGTAAGCCTCCGCCGGATTTCGTGAGAGATTCTCCAGCAGCGTTTTTAATCGCAATGCGCGAGGCAACCAGTCTGCTTTGGGCCAGATGGCGGCCATCGGCTTCAGAAGAGATTGCTGCAGGAACGCCGGGATGCGGTGCCGAATACGGGCCTCGCGCAGGTCGTGCGAGTACCGCGAGTACCCTCCGAAAAGTTCGTCCCCACCGTCACCGGAAAGCACCACTTTGACATGCTGAGCGGCCAGTCGCGACACCGCCATTGTGGGAATGGCGGAAGCATCGGCAAAGGGCTCGTCGTAGAGAAATGTCAGGTCATCCAGATCGCGGGCTGCTTCCGGAGTAACAATCTCCTCAGTGTGTTGACACCCGAAGTGATTCGCAACCTGACGAGCAAACGGCAGTTCACTGAACTCTTCTTCGTTGAATCCTATGGAAAACGTCTGTACGCGATCCGGCCGCAATCCGGCCATCATGGCGACGATCGCGCTGCTGTCGAGTCCTCCACTAAGAAAAGCGCCGACCGGGACATCAGCGACCAGATGCGCGGCAACGCTTTCCTGCAGCGCCTCGTGAATCTCTTCTTTCCACTGGTCTTCCGTTTTTCGACTTTCATTTCTGAATGACAGTTGCCAGTAACGTTGGGGCGACGACTGGAAATCTGACAGCGAAACACGCAGGTGATGAGCGGCCGGAAGACGAATGACTCGCCCAAAAATGCTGCGCGCACCTGGGATGAAACCGAACGTCAAATAATCTTCAATAGCCGCCGGATCGATGGCGCGATCAATCCCCGGGTGAGCGAGAACCGCTTTCAGCTCCGAACCGAAGACCAGCTTTTCGTGGTCACGATAGATGTAAAGTGGCTTCTGCCCCAGATGATCTCGAGCGATCTGCAGTTCTCTGCGACGTGCATCCCAGATGGCGAATGCGAACATGCCACGCAGATGACTGCAAAGGTCGGGACCGTGTTCTTCATACAGATGGACGAGCACTTCAGTGTCGGAGTGTGTTCGGAAAACATGGCCGCGTGATTCGAGCGACGTGCGCAGTTCGCGATAATTGTAGATCTCTCCGTTGAACACGACATGAATGGATTCGTCTTCATTGGACAGGGGCTGTCGACCACCTTCAAGATCGATAATTGCCAGACGCCGATGCACGAGTCCGACAGGTCCGGATCGAAAAGTTCCTTCTCCGTCCGGTCCGCGGTGAGCAATGGCGTTGCCCATGTCTGTCAGTGTTGATGCACTGACAGAGCGACCAAAATCAGCATAAAGAACGCCAGCGATTCCGCACATGGGATGTTGATCTCTTAGGAGTCTGTGGAAATGAGCCCCTTGATCTCCCCGCAAATGAAGCGTTTGGTTCGACCCAAACCGACTTCAGATCGCATCCTCAGGAGAAACGCTCAAAGCAGGCCTGCGATCCGCGCGCATCCCCTCAGAGCGCAACGGAATCGCAGATCCATGTAAAACTTAGGTCACAACGGCGAGGTTGGCTGCGGGTTTACCAAAATGCGCGTATCAGGAATGAAACATCTGATTCGATAGTGCTTCCCTGTTGCTTTTTTGCAACGAGCACCGCCATCGCGACAGGAATTCCAGGGGCCAGCCCGGAGCAATTATGGCCGCGTCCGGTTTGGCGGCCCGGCTGGCAGCAGGAGCCTGGAAGTGATCACAACCGCAAATTGCGACGGGTGAAATGCGTCAAAAAATCAGGGAATCTGCGGTGCCCGATGCCTCAGCAAGTGCTCTGCTGACATGCTGTGCGAAGTCCCAAAACTCGGTCCGCACGCATGTTTCAGGCGTGATGATGCAAAATGCGGAGCTTCGACAAACGGGCATAAAGAACTCATAAACCCGTTTTTCAGATCGACCGTTACAGTCGCTTTTGTCAGCATGAAGCGGATCAAAACAGGGTGTAGATGAACGGCGCTGCGCCGGTGGATGTCAGGAAGATCGCGACTCCCGCGAGAAGCAGCACGAGCACAATCGGAGTGAGCCACCACTTCTTCTCTTCGCGAATGAACAGCCAGAACTCAGTTATTAGGCTCATCGGCTGCTCGTCGCCAGCCTGTTCGAATTCGCTGAGAGATTCAGGCGAGTCATTGAGTCCGGAGTTCTTCATGATGATGTTCCACTCCAGTGAATCTTAAGATTGCTGATAGTACTTACGAACACTTCGCGGTGGTGTGCGAGGTACCCAGAAAGTATCTGCGTCGGTCGAAGTGCGTCTTTGCAGCACGTCTCGGCCGATGATTCTAAACACGACAGCCATTGGAAGAAACAATCCAAACCAAATCATTAGCAGGATCAACTCCCCCACAATTAAACCAATGGGAAAGGTGACCACTGTCACCGCGATGAACACTGGCTTCAACAGTTTTGGGGCCACCAATCCCAGGATCGCGAGTGTCGCACCCAGCACCAGACCCACAACGATGGCTGATGTTCCGGCGATCCAGATCGCGGCGAGCAGCGGGAACGCAAAAATGCAGATCACGCCAAACTGACGGAGTTGTCGATCGGAAGGATTCGTATTGATCTGAAACATAAAGAACCTGCACCATCAATGTGAAACACTACTCAGCCCGACGCGTCTTACCGCAGCAGACTTTCGTGAGTCTGGCCCTGCCCGGCTTTGTGAGAGCCTCTTAATCACCCGCTAATCACTTGGAAACAGCTGAAACGACTGCGGATGATTCGCATACGGCCAATCCACCGGCTCATAGGGAACTGTCAGTTCCGGAGTTTTCAGGGTAGCTCCACCTTTGGAAAGACTTTGCATCACTCGGTCCATCATGCCGGTTGTCAGCACGGTGCGTTCGACTGGATAAACCGCGGCCCCGGAATGTATGGTTTCTTCAAAGGCGTGCAACAGATACGCAAAATGGGCGTGGGGTGCTGCTTCCTGAAGTTTGAACCAGGTCGCTCGCGGTGCCGACTCACCCTTCAGCTTGACCGCGATTGCAAACTGGTCCGACAGACCGTTCGCCATAATCACTGCCGACTTTAGTCCATCATTGTGTTGAAACAAGTAGACAGCCGAATTCTCCTGAGGCTCCCACGCCGCAACGTCCCGCGGTCCACCGGGCAGCGTCTTCATCGCAGCTGCAAGAAGCTCGATCGACCATTCTCCGTCCTGTCCGAGTGCCTTTACCTGCGGTCCAGAAACCGCTCGCACTTCTGACACGCCCGCCTCGCCGCCACGACGGCGTTCCAGCATACATTCATGGGCTTCGATCGCATGAAATCCGTAGGCCTCAAACGGACCGTATCCGACAGTCAATGCGGCCTCGATCTCACAGTCGCGAGGCAACTCCAGTGCCGGATAGCGCCACGCGACCGGGACGGATGATCCGGCCAGCAGCGGAAACTTCATCTCACGGGCTGTAGCCGCCATGTGCACGGCATCTTCAAAACGCCATGACAGGTGCTTATCATTGAAGACCGGCACAGACGTCCCGCAACGTCGAAACGACGATGTGATGTCGTCAAAAAAACGACGGCGAGGATACATGTCCTGCTTCGTGTCGGGCGTCAGAGGATACTCGCCATGTTCCGCGATGCTCAGGACTCCTTTGACCTGAATCTGATCGCTGCCAAACGTTAGCGCATCATCGATGGTTTCCGACAGCCGAAAGCCAAACTTCTCCGCAAGACCGGCACTCAGATCGCCCTCGGAATTTTGATCGACATACAATGAGACCAGCTGCAGGTCGGGACCAGGTCCGCCGTTCTGCTGAAAGCCTTCCAGGATCTTTCCGAGGATCACATCGGCATGGCTGGACTTCCGATAGACAGTCACCACCCCGGCCACGGGCAATTTTTCTCGAGCGGCTGAGGCTGCTGCCGCTGTGGGCAGCCATTGCCATGGCTGCGCACAGGCTGCAAGGGAGGCCGCAAAGCCTGTCCTCAGGACGGTTCGGCGGGAGATGTTTGTCATATTCAGCTGGCTTGTGAACTGCAGCGGAGGGGCTTAGGAAATTACATCCTTGACAACAGTTCCGTGAACATCGGTCAGGCGATAGTCGCGGCCCTGAAAACGAAATGTCAGTTGTTCGTGATTGAAGCCCAGCAGGTGCAGAATCGTGGCCTGCAGATCGTGTGGCGTCACTTTGTTCTCGACCACGCCAAATCCCAGTTCATCCGTCTGCCCGTAGTTGTAGCCGCCCTTCACGCCGCCGCCGGCCATCCACATCGTGAAGCAGTCCGGGAAGTGGTCGCGACCCAGTACATTACCACCGGCTGTTCGACCTTCTCGAAACGGCGTGCGTCCGAATTCTCCCCCGCAAACAATCAAAGTGTCCTCGAAAAGGCCACGCTGCTTGAGATCTTCAATCAGGGCAGCGATCGGCTTGTCAGTCTTCGCCCATTTGTTTGTCAGTCCGTCCGTCAGTCCTTCGCCCGGCCCGGTGCCGTGGAAGTCCCAGCCCCAGTCAAACAGCTGCACAAAGCGAACGCCCTGTTCGACCAGTCGGCGGGCCAGCAGGCAGTTGTTGGCAAAGCTGGATTCACCGGGAACGGCGCCGTATTTTTCCTGAGTCTCTTTCGTTTCTTTATTGATGTCCATCACATCAGGAACCGATGCCTGCATGCGATAGGCCAGTTCGTACTGCGCGATACGAGTCATCGTATCGGGATGGCCCAGTTCAGCCGCCTGCATTTCGTTCAGTTGCTTCAACGTATCGAGCGATCGACGACGCACATTACGTTTCATTCCGGCTGGATCAGAAACGTACAGAACAGGATCGCCCTTGGAACGACATTGAACGCCCTGAAAGACCGATGGCAGAAATCCGCTGCCAAAAGAATTCGCTCCGCCGTTTGGCTGAACGCCGCTGCTGATCAGGACCACAAAGCCGGGCAGATCCTGATTCTCCGTGCCCAGTCCGTATGTGGCCCATGCACCCATCGAAGGGCGACCTGATCGCGGTGAGCCGGTGTAAAGCAGCAGCTCGGCCGGAGCATGGTTAAACTGATCCGTATTCATAGAGTGAATGAAACAGATGTCATCGGCCACGCGGTGCAGATTGGGAACGGCATCCGACAACCACGTTCCGCCTTCTCCATGCTGCGTGAATGTGCGAGGCGTACCGAGCAGTTTGGGCACTCCGGATGTGAATGCAAAAGTCCGGCCTTTTAGAAACTCGTCCGGACAATTTTCTCCGGTCCGCTTCACCAGTTCAGGCTTGTGGTCATAGATATCCAGATTCGGCGGTGAACCCGTCAGATGCAGATAGATAACGCGTTTGGCACGAGCCGGAAAATGAGGCTTTCGCAGTTCCATCGGCGTCGACGGATTGATGGGAATATCTGCTTTGGCAACACCACCCGACAATGACGATAATGCGATTGCTCCCAGTCCCACGCCGGACGACGACAGAAAGTGACGACGGGTTTGATTCTGCAGATGTGAAAAGTTGGGCATCATCGGCGGGCTCTCTTCAGGATCGTCTAAAACGTGGCACAGGGAGTTGTTACGGCGGGATCAGCAAGTTCCATGGCGGAAAAGACGTGGTAGGAATTTTCTCATGATGATGTCTGCTGCTGAAGTCGCAAGTGGTTTCCAGCTTCTTTAACAGCCTTGTCGGCGATCTTCCGGAATTTTGCAACCCGATCGGCAGGAACACGGACAGTACACCGCAAATTTACGGCCAATTGCCGCCGTGATGATCGTTTTCTCGTTGCCACTTTCGTTAGGGCTGGAAGCCCGGCACAGCCAGTGACGGTGGCGTGAGCCACCGGAGTCAGGACAATGTTAGGTTCCAGGCCGGAAGGGCCGACACATTGCCGATTGTGTCGGCCCTCCGGGCCTTGGAGTCAGTGTGTTCGCCTACCGGTGGCTCACCGGCGTGTTGATTTAATCATAACCCGCTGCGTCAGCGAGGGATTGTTGTTGAAAAACACGGCAACTTTTATCCCTCACTGACGTTTCGGGTTGTGATAGTCACAAACTCGCAACCTCAAAACGGCCGCTTCAGGTTCTGCAATCGCGATACATTCTGCTTCAACGAGAACCAAAGTGTGCGCGACACAGTTGATTGCCGTAATCGCCGGTCATTCAGAAATGGTCCCAGAAATTCGCCGGTTGGCGCCGGCAGTCGCAGCACCGGAATGGCTCAGTCCGTGGTAAGTCTTGAACTGATGTGTTAGCTTCAGAAATTACTCCATCGTTACGGCAAAAATCGGGCAGGCGGATGTAGGTCGGTCGAAATGCACCGTGCAAAAATCTGCGAAGGATTTCGTTATGTGTCTGAGGTTGATCGCGGCAGTCTGCATTGTGCTGGTGTCTTACGGTGCAGGCTTTGGTGATGAATCTCTGACTCCGCCTGAAAAGATTGAACGTGAAACACGCGACGTGGCGGGCTGGACAGTTCACATTGATCATCGACTGGTCAAAGCTGAGCTGAAGGCCACCGCTAAAGCGCTGCCGCTGTTGAAGAAACAGCTGACCGAAATTGTCGACAAGGTTCCAAAGCCGGCCGTGGCGGAACTCCGAAAAGTGCCGCTCTACTTTTCACCTTCTTATCCGGGTGTGCAGCCGCGTGCCGAGTTCCATCCAGGAGCGGGCTGGCTGAAAGACAACGGCCGGGATCCAATCATGGAGCACTCGGTCGAATTCACCAACATTGCGGACTTCGAGGCCGAAACAATCCGGATGCCGAACTTTGTTCTGCATGAACTGGCACACGCGTATCACTTCCGTGTCCTGAAAGAAGGTTTCGGAAATCCTTCGCTGATCAAAGCTTTCGAAGTGGCCGCAGCCAGCGGAAAGTATGACCGGGTGGAACGATCTAACGGCGTGCACGGAAAGAATTCGTTCGAGAAAGCGTATGCGATGTCGAGTCCGATGGAGTACTTCGCAGAAACAACGGAAGCCTATTTCAGTCGCAACGATTTTTTTCCGTTCAACAGCAAAGAGCTGCAAAAGCATGATCCGGAAATGTTCGATCTGCTGACGGAACTATGGGGCGTGCAGAATCGCTGACTAGCAGGCTCTTTCGCGTTTAGCCGGATTCGTAAAAATTCGGACGCGGTTTCTGTACTCTCACGAGTCGAGCTGCGTTTTTATCATCGCTTCGCAAACTGACCGTTTCTACTGAAACGATGGTGGCTGTCCGGTCGATTCCAGCACCGACATCCACAAATCGCCATTGGGGTCCATCCAGCTGAAACGACACCTCAGGAATCAGCACATAGTTCGCGTCGCTTTTGGCCAGTGCCGCATAGCACGCAATAAACCCGGAGTGTCGGCCCATCACTTTGACGAGCCCCACGCCGTTCGGTGAAGAAATCGCTTCCGCATGTGCAGATCGAATCGCTTCCGATGCCATCGAGAACGCCGTTTGGAAACCAAAGCTCTGATCGATGTACATGATGTCGTTGTCGATGGTTTTTGGTATGCCGACAACCGCAATCTTCAGACCTCGCTCGGCGATCTCTTTTGTAATGGAAAGAGCGCCGCGCAAAGTGCCATCGCCACCAACAACGAACAGCGTGTTGAGCCAACTCTTAACCGGTGGTGCGCATTCCGGCCGCCACACCCTGAACGGAAAGCCTCAGCAGATCACGAAGCCGCTGCAGTTCGGTCTGATCAACGGCACTGTCCAGTTTTCGACGCCGTCGCAGCAGTTCAATCTGAATCAGGTTCAGTGGATCGATATCCGGGTTGCGAACTTCGATGGATCCCTGGAACCACGGCGTGGTGGCGAGCAGTTCCGCACCTCCGACGATATCCAGAATGGCTTGTCGGGACCGGTCTCGTTCGCTGGCAATCAGCATCCAGATTTGACGTCGCTGTTCTTCACTCGTGCACAATTCCGAGTAGCACTGGCCGACGTACATGTCGGTTTTCGCAAGCGCGGTTGCCGCATTATCAATCGTGGCCTGAAAGAACGGCCACTGCCGATACATTTCCAGAATGGTCTGCCAGTCGGCTCGATGACTGTATTTGACTTCCGACAAAGCTGTGCCCAGACCGTACCACGCCGGGATGAGACAACGATTCTGAGTCCACGCAAAGACCCACGGGATCGCTCGCAGATCCTTCAGAGTTCGCTGTCCCGTTCGACGCGATGGCCGTGAAGCGATCGGCAGGTTTTCGATTTCTTCAATCGGTGTCGCTTCCCCAAAGAACTCGATGAAGCCCGGAGTATCCACGAGGCCTCGATAGGTCTTCAGCGAATGCGTCGCCAGAGATTCCATCAGCTCGCGCCATTCCGAGCGAACTGCAGGACGCGGGATATTGCTGGCAACCAGCGTCGCAAAGGTCACCTGTTCCAAATGCCGATACGCCACGTGGATGTCATCATAACGCTCTGCAAGAACTTCACCCTGCTCGGTCAGTCGCAATGAACCGCCAAGAGCGTCCGGTGGCAAAGACAGAATGCCACGCGCGGCAGGTCCGCCACCGCGTCCCAGCGAGCCGCCTCGTCCGTGAAAGAATGTAATACTCACGCCACGTGCAGCCGCTATCTGATGCAGAGAATGCTGCGCGCGATCCAGGCCCCAGCAGGCAGCCAGATACCCGCCGTCCTTTGTGCTGTCCGAATATCCCACCATCACAATCTGACGATTGTTCTGAGCCTTCAAATGTTCGGCATACACCGGCTGATCAAGGATCTCGGCCATGACTTCCGGAGCCGCTTTGAGGTCTCCGATTTTTTCAAACAACGGAATGATTCGCAACGCCGTCGTCGGTACATCGGCGGACGATTGCAACGTGGTCTCCGCGCAGGCCCGCCGCCATAGCCAAAGCACAGTCAGCAGATCCGAAGGCCAGCGCGTCATGCTGACAATATGGCCCCCCAGGCACTCGGGCCCGAATCGCTCAACGGCGTGTCGCAACATGCGGAACAGGCTCAGTGTTTCCTGGGTGAGCGGTGCCAGTGAGTTTTCATCCACAGGTTTCAACTGCCCCATTGTGCGGACCAGTACGGCCTGACGTTCCGGCTCTGGCAGTTCGCCGAAACCTTCGCAAACACCAGTGACAGCAAAAAGTTCCGTCATGACGTCGCGATACCGACTGGCGTCCTGTCGCACATCCAGGCGAGTCAGATGCATACCGAATACGCGGCTCAGATCCAGCCACCGCTGTGCTTCCACAGCGAGCGCCCGTTGTCCATGGCACGCGTTCAGACTGACCAGTAACGCTTCAACGTCGCGTTCCATTTCCTGTCCGTCTGTGTACGCTCCGTCGAGTGCAGGATCGGACATCGTGGTGCAGCGAGATTGTTTGAGTCGCCATTCAATCAATCGAATCCAGCGACGATAAATTTCATGCGACGGAACTCGCGCGAGTGTTGCTGCAAACTCCGGCCAGCGAGTTTCCGCCTGAGCGATTGCATTCGGCAAATCGTTCTCGAGCGTAATCTCATTGCGAGACACCGACAGGAAATCAAACTGTCGGCGACACCATTCCAGATGCCGATCGATCGCAGTGTCACGCAGCCAGATCAGAGTGCGCTCGGTGATATCCCAGGTCACGCCCGGATGTCCGTCGCGGTCGCCACCCATCCACGAACCGAAGCGGAGAAATCGAGGCAGGGTGAACTCGTGTTCGGGAAACTCACGAACCAGCGCAAGCCGTAGTGATTGATAGATGTCGGGGACCACTTCCCACAGACGCGGCATAATCGAAAGCCCACGTTCCACTTCTTCCAAAACCGATGGACGCATCGGCCGAAGAAACTCGGTCTGCCATAGCACCGTCAAGTCGGCTCGCAGCCGCGCCATGATGATCGCGCGTTCTCGAGGCAGTAAATCCGCGCGATCCATGTCTTCCAGACATTGTCGCATCCGGCGCAGTTTGGAACGAATCGAACGGCGCTTGGCTTCGCTCGGGTGTGCGGTAAACACAAGCTCGACATCCAGCTGATTCAACGCCTGTTGTACTTGCGAAGCATCCAGCCCGGCCGCCTTCAGCTGCTGGATTGAAGCGCCGATCGATTCGCTGATCGGGTTCGGATGGCGATCCTGTTCTCGCTGACGCAGCACGCGAACCCGCTGCCGGTCTTCCGCAAGGTTTGCGAGGTCAAAGAAAATACTCAACGATCGCGCGACCAGCCGCGCCTGATCTTCATCCAGACTTTGAATTCGCTGTGATAACGTCGCTTCGGCGCCGGGTACGTTCGCTCGACGGTCACGGGCCAGCTGACGTATTCCGGTGACAAGACCGACCGCATCCGATCCCTCGTCCTCAGTCACGATCTGTCCGAGTAAATCTTCCAGAAGACGCATATCGCGACGAAGTTGATCATGATCGATCATAACGTGTGCAAACTCTCGGCGTGGACGATGTCAGGGTCAGTATTCACCACTGCTGCACTGATGCACAGCCCGTGCCGAAAAGCAGGGTTGCCCGCGGGACTCACGCGCGGAGCTCCAAACTCTGATCGGCGGCCGTGTTTTTGCAGTATTTCGCGGAAAATTCAACGGTTCCGCTCGAAGTTGCAGAAGGGAGAAAGGGCCTCCTTGCGGGCGGCGTGTTGATTTGTTTCGCAAACACTGCCCGACTTTCCAGCGTTGACGATTCGCCGTTACACGAGTGATTCATCATCAGCCGGCCGCATTATGTCCGCGAATCGCTTCCAAAAGGCCTGTCGAACGCCCAGGACTATTCCCGTCAGAAAACCGACAACGTGAACTGTATTGGCCACGTTTCCGAAGCCGCCGCCGATGCAGAGCAGCATCCAGAAAATGCTCCACACAATTTGGTCGGGCGACATTCCCAAACCATGATGCGGCTGAGTTTTGCCTTTCATCCACGTGTAGCCGATCAGACCGAACACAACCCCCGACATTCCTCCAAAGCGAGCCGCCTCGCTTGCGAATGGTAAGCCATAGTGTCCGGCCCATAGAAACTGAGCGACATTGGAGACGGCGGCGATGATAATGACCAGCAGCAAAAAGCGGCGAGTCCCCCGCATGAATTCGACACGCGATCCCAGGTCACGCAGCCACATCATGTTGAACAGAATATGCAGGAAGTGAAAATGCAAAAAGATTGGAGTGACAAATCTCCAGATCTGCCCTTTGCGAATCGTCTTCATCAAACTAGGCGGTTCAAACAAGGCGACGTCGCCATCCGGCGCCGGCAGAAAATAAACCGGTGCCTGAATAAACAGGGCATTTCGCAGTACCGAAGTTTCATCATTGCATGTGGTCGGAATGACGCCCATGACTTTCCTGTCAGATTTCCAGTTCGTGCACACACCCACGACCAACATGGAAAACATGATCATCAGAATTGTGGCTGGACAGGTTTTCCACCACGCACCTCGCCAGCGATCGCGAATATCTATATTCAAACGCTGCCGCGCCTTTGATGCCTGCTGAGCGGCTTTCTCCAGTTCTCTGACGGTTTTTTCAGCCTCTGAAAATTCTGCAGAATCGGGATCGGACTGAAAGGTGGCCAGCAGCTCGCGCGCTGTCACTCGATGATCATCATTTTCGATCCATAAAACCCACTGATCATTTTCCTGATCGACATGGGCCGGCATTTTTCGGGACTGCAGCACGTTCACAAAACGCCGAGCCAGTTTTTCATCAGAAAACGAATGAAGTTCACGCACGGCAAAAAATTCCGCCTGAGATAATTAAGACCGACCATCGGAAGAAACTGCAATCCGCCGCACGCCGCGACAGAAATAATCGATCACGGCCGCCACGTCCAACTCGGTTACCACTTCGGCATTTGTTGGGCCAGACCTAAACGGACGGCTGTCAATTACCGTCATCCCACAAGTAATATCGCCGGCCGTTTCCACATCCAGAACAACACTTTCTGTGGAGAACCTGGCAGCTCGAGCAGCGATGGCGAGTGCCGAGACTGCTGGCAGCGAGACAGCTTCCTGAGGCATGTGCTGGCGGTTCGCTCGTACCGCGAACTGCATCAGGCCGGTAATCATTTCGCCAACAGGAGTTGACGGAATCAGGCCGCTGAGTCGGTCGATATCTTCAAAGCTGAGCCCCGGGCCCTGATTCACATTCAGCGGTACAAGGATCTTTCCGACCGGCGATTTCATAACCGTTCGAGCCGCCTCGGGATCGGACCAGATATTAAATTCAGCAGTCGGCGTCACATCGCCAGTGTGCTGCGTTGCTCCGCCCTGACAGATTAATCCATTGAGCAGCAGCGGTAGATCGGGGTCCAGATCGAGGGCCATGGCGACATTGGTCAGCGGGCCAAACGTCAGGATCCGTACTTCCTGCGGATGCTCCCGGACGATATCCACGATCAACTTGGCCGACTCTCGTCGATTGTGCAGATCGGGCACAAGCGGATCAATTTCGCCAAGGCCAAACCGACCATTCAGAGACTGCAGATGAGGCATGCCGGCCGGCATATGATCGGCCGAGCAGTCTGTGTTGTCAGACTGTCCGACTCGCGGATGTCGCAAGGGATCGGCAAGGCCAATCAGATAGTGCAGGTTGCGAGTGGCCTGAATTCCGGAGACCGCTCCGGCAACGGCCGTCAGCGCCAGAACGTCCAGCGAAGGGTCGGCCATTGCCACCAGCAAAGCTAATGCGTCACAGATTCCAGGATCCGCGTCGATGATGATTTTCTGGGCCAAGGCAGTGATCTCCTTTCTGATCAATCGGTCCGTTGTCGACGAGTACCAGCGAGCATCCCATGATTAACAACCGACATTGAACACGAGCCCGGAAACTTCTGACCAGTCAGATGATTGTTTCTGGTTCGCAATGACACCGCAAATTCACGCTACTTTGATTGTGTCGGACTGGCAAGGTACTTTTCAAACCACGCCAGCAACGCGGTTTCTGCCTGCGTCCCCTGCTCACCAGGAAATCCGTGGGCAGCTCCCTTCATGACAATCAGCTCACAGTCCACGTTTGTTTTCTTCATCGCTTCCAGAAATCTTTCACTATGCGAAATAGGGACCAATTCATCTTTGTCCCCGTGAATCAACAGCGTCGGAGCGTCATCGGTCGTGACAGCCAAAAGCGGTGAAACATCATCCGCCAGATCGTCCGGGAAAATGACGGCCGGAAATTGCGGGCTGAGTGTTTTATGGTTCACATATTCTCGAATATCAGACGGCGGAAAGTAAGCCACAACCGCCTGAACTCGGTTGGAAACTTTTTCAGTCGCGTCTTTGCCGGCCGCATTGCCATCGTCGCCCATCGAGCCCAGCACCAATGACAGGTGACCGCCCGCACTTCCGCCCCAGACTCCAATGCGAGCCGGGTCGACGCCAAAATCGCCGGCATGCGAGCGAATATGCCGGACCGCCAGTTTCACATCCGAAACCGCATCCGGAACCTTAAACCATGGGCTGCTGCCATGCCGCACGAGATACAGGGTGTAGCCTTCCGCGACAATCTTTTCAAAGATATTCGGCGCGTCCGGCTTCGCCACGCGAACGACAGACTCCGGGTTGCTCCATGTCGAAACCCAGCCTCCGCTGACCATAAACAAAATGGCCGCTCCATTCGGTTCAGACGCAGGCTTGATCACATCATAGGTCAGCGCCATACCCGCTTTGTGACCATAAACAACATCGGGAGTGATCGTGCGCCATTCATCTGCGAACGAAACTGATGCGTTCGCTGCCGTTGTCAGGATTGTCAAAACGAGTGCCACAAAGATACGACGCATCACTTCGGTTTCCACGGGAGGACTTTTGAATTCAACGAATCTTCTGGTCGGGCAGTTCTGTCTTGATACCTTCATCCAACGGCATCTTATCAGTTTCCTGCGTCAATCCTTCTGCCGTCAGCATGTCGGACAGCAGATTCTGAAGTCTTTGACGCACTCGCTGGTGGTCAACATCTTCGGCCAGGTTGTGAAGCTCGTCCGGATCGGTTTTCAGATGATAGAGCTCTGCCGTGTGCCGGTCCTCAGAACCATCCCCGTGCGGATAACGGATCAGTTTCCATTCGTTCGTTCGAATGCCGCGAATATTCGGCGTGTAAGGAAACTGTTTTTCGTAGTTGTATTCATAGAACCAGGCCCGTCGCCATTTCAGGTCTGCTGAATGCGCCAGCTTGACCCACGAACGTCCCTGGATGCCATCCAGCGGCGGACTTTGACAAAGCTCGAGCACGCTGGGGGCGATGTCGACCGTCAACACCTGTTCGGTGACAACTTTGCCCACAGGCAATCCGGGGCCGCTCACCACAATCGGAATACGAATGCTGGGTTCGTGCATGGTCCGCTTATCAACCATCCCGTGTTCTCCTTCCAGCAGACCGTTGTCGCCCATGAATACGATGACTGTATTGTCGAGCTGTCCGGATTCTTTCAAATAGGCGACCAGCTGGCCCATGCTGTCGTCCACGCTGAGCACCGTGCCCCAATACGCGTGCACCATATTTTCGAAATCCTTGACGGCCTCCGGACTGCTGTCCGGAAACTTCTTGCGCCACTCGAACAGAGGCCCATAGATTCCGTGCCACGTATTCAGCCGCTGGCGAATCCAATCGGGCTTGCCATCCAGATCAAAAGCACTCGGTGGATATTGGACCGGCACATCATCAAAGGCATGTGCGTACTTCTCTTCTGGAAAGTAAAACGAGTGCGGTGCCTTCTGCCCAATGCACAGTGCCCAGGGCTTTTCCGACGACTGATCCTTCAGCCAGTCGAGCGCGTAGTTCGTGACGACATGCGTGTAGTAACCGGCCGGAGTTTCCCGACGCTGACCATTCACGTTCCATTCAGTATCGAAGTATTTCCCCTGACCTTTATGAGTGACAAAGTAATCAAACCCTGGCCGCGGTTCGTCGTTGTTTTCGCCCATGTGCCACTTGCCCAGATAGGCGGTCGCATAACCGTCGTCTTTGAGCTTGCCTGGCCAATGAGGCAGATGGTCGGGAAGTTCCGTGAAATTATCCCGCACGCCATGCCGATGCGCGTAAAGGCCCGTCAGAATGCTGGCTCGACTGGGCGAACAAAGTGAGGTCGTACAAAAAGAATTCTGAAACCGCATCCCGCGCGCAGCCAGTGCATCAATGTGAGGCGTCCGGACATGCTTTGATCCGTAACAGCCCAGGGCATCCGGCCGAAGATCATCACACAGAACGAAAAGCACATTGGGTCGATCGG
>QWOO01000154.1 GCA_003669615.1 Planctomycetota bacterium | reverse complement strand
CTCGTGAGAGTTCAGCTACGTTTGTTTTCTGAACTCTCACGAGCCCAACTACCGGTTTGTGACGTGATCCATTCCGGATCCGGGGCACAATTGTTTCACATCGATGATGTTCAGGGCGTTGCTTGTGGCAGCCAGGAATAAGATTTTATGCGATCGGAAGAATTACTGATCATCCTGCTGGTGGGTGGCGTCCTGCTTGTCATGCCGCTTGCCGCCCTGATTCTGTCGATCACGGCGCTGGTCAAGATGCGGCGAATCGAGGACCTTTCCAAACGCATCATTGGAATCGAGAATTATCTGCGGCGGCTCGCCAATGCGCCGCCCGAAACGGCAGTCCATCGCCCGGTTGAAGTTAATTCGACGCTCCAGGAGACAGTATCGTCACCGCCTGCGCAGGCAATTCCTGTGGTGGTTACGGCTCGATCCGCGGAAACTGTTTCGCAGCCGGTGGATTCGGTTCAGATTCCTTCGATGGCTCCGGCTGCGGCAGTCCAGGAGCGCGTGCGATCGATCGCTGCTGCTTGTGAACCGCCAGTGGGCTGGGAGACTTTCATCGGGCAGAAAGCATTCGGCTGGCTTGCGGTGATTTTGTTTCTGTTCTCGGCGACATTTTTTCTGCGATACGCCTATCAGAATAACTGGATCGGCCCAGTTGGCCGAGTTGCCATTGGGGAACTGGCTGGCGTCGCGTTGATTGTCGGCGGGGTGCGTTATCTGATCGGCGGCTGGCGTCGATTTTCGTCGATGCTGATGTCGGCCGGAATCGTCGTGATTTATCTGTCTACGTATACGGCGTTTGCATTTTATCAGCTATTGCCTCAGAGCCATGCCGGGGCGTTTCTGGCTTTGATTATTCTGGAATCGATGGTCGCGGCGGTCTACTGTCGCTCGGCCATCATTGGCATGGTTGCTGTGGTTGGCGGATTAATGACTCCGGTACTGATGCAGTCTGACCATGACACATACACCTCCTTCTTCATGTATCTGGCCACATTGAATTTTGGCGTCGTCGTTGCACTTTGTCTGCGCCGCTGGGTAGCCGTGGGAACCGTTGCATTCAGCGGAACTCAGTGGTTGTTCTGGATGTGGTATCAGGGCAATTATCATCCGGAAAAATTTGCATGGGCACTGGGTTTTCAGGCGGTCCTGTTTGCTCTGTATCTCGCTCAAACTTTAATCGTGGCGCGATATCACGTACTGCCAGCCAGCCGCGAAGAGCTGGCAAGATTTGTCGTGAATGCCGTGATGGCGTTTGCGGCATTCCGGACATTGACGATTGAAGACTACAGCCTGTGGATCGGGACGGCCGCGTTAGTGGTCGCGATTATCTACGCGATCGCTGGTCGGTTGATTTTGAGATGGCGGCCGTCCGACCATCGGCTGCTTCTTACATCGCTGGCCGTCGCGACGGGATTTGTCGCGTGGGCCATACCGATCCAGGCAGACGTCCGCTGGGTCGCTCTCGGCTGGATGTGCATGAGTCTCACGTTGTGGCTGTTTGGTCTGCGAGTCGCTTCGGTCTCGCTGAGACTGATGGCCATGGTACTGGCGTGTCTTGCGGTTGGGCGAGTCCTGATGTTCGACCTGCCACTTTATGTGCGCGACCCGTTTATCCCAGTATTCAATCGGATTGCCTTTCCGTCTCTGCTGGTCAGTGCGCTGTTGCTGGCTGGTGTATGGAAATCGGATCGGTATCTGCCTCGTCTGCGCCGCGAAGAATGCCTTGGGATCGGCGTTGCCGGCGTTGTGGGGACTTCGCTGCTGTGGCTGATTCTTTCGCTGGAATGTCACGGTTACTTCGTTTCGCAATCCATGTATGGCGGTGACGTAGAACTGTGGCGCTGGCGAGCTCAGCTGGCTTTGACAGTCTTTTGGACGATCTTCGCTATCGTGTTGATGCTGGCCGGTTTTCGACTCGATCGATCTCGACTGCGCTGGCTGTCGATGGTCCTGTTTGGTGTCACGGTCATTAAATTGTTTGTCGTCGATATGGCCAACGTGCAGCAGATTTATCGCATTGTGGCCTTCTTTATTCTGGCGATGGTGTTGGGACTGGTTGCTCGTGCTTATCAACGGTTCAAATAACCGAGCATGGGAAGTCTTTACGTTGTCGAAATCGTCGACGCGGGCGACAGTTGTGTTTTCAAAGTGAGTGGCGAGTTTGTTCTCCAGTGAAACGGAAGTTGTCATGAACGTGTTTACTCGGGCCATCCTGTCTTTGCTGACTGCTGCGGCCATGGCAGGAGTCTGTTCGTCAGCGTGGTCGCAGGAAGACCAAACTGCGTCGTTGGATTCGGCTGCTGCAGCCGTCGCGGAAGATCTGGCTCAGTGGCAGTACTTTGCGGGAATTGAAGGACCCGCTGCCGAAGGTGCCACAGCGAATCCAGAGTCTGGAAAGCTTGTGGATTTCTTTGTCCCTGGAGAAGTTTTCGCGCACGCTCGCGGTGATCTGGGCGACCTGCGACTTCTGATGGCTAATGGCGCCCCGCTTCCGTTCGCGGTGCGTACGCTGCTTCCACAGAGTGTTCGTGATACCGTTTATACGACCGAATTCAATCGTTCAGAACCAGACGAAGGTCTTCACGAATTGACTCTGGAACTGCAGTTGGAGCAGGTAGAACATAATGAAGTCGTCGTGGAAACTTCCGGGGATAACTATCGACGCACGGTAAACGTGTCCGGAAGTGATGACGCAAAAGACTGGAAGCCACTGGTTAGCGGGCAGGTCGTGCGGTTCAATGACG
This sequence comes from Planctomycetota bacterium, assembly GCA_003669615.1. Taxonomy (GTDB): domain Bacteria; phylum Planctomycetota; class Planctomycetia; order Planctomycetales; family Planctomycetaceae; genus SXXK01. The sequence continues at coordinate 16,852 of QWOO01000154.1, read as the reverse complement.
GAAAGCAGTTGTTCGCGAGCCACTCGCTGACATATCCAAACAGCCGGCATAAATACATTCGTATTCAGGTGACGCCGGATCCCGATGCCCTGTCGGCGAAGGAAGGTAAGGATGAATTTGTGTTTTCGGAAGTGCAGGTTGTCCGCCAGCTGACACTGCCTGGAACACGCGTCAAGACGGACGCGAAGATCAGCGATCGTGAACCCACTCGACACTACGGCACTGCGGCCTCCCGATGGATCTTTGATCTCGGCGCGTCCGTTCCGTGTGACCGCCTGGAGATCGATGTTCAGGACGAAGATTTCGCCAGAGATGTCACGCTGGAAATGGAGACGGTCAACGTCCTTGGACAGCCGGCGTTTGTCGCCGTCTATCTGGATGAAGAATCACCGTGGCAGCGACGCAAAGGTGATCCCGTCGTTCCAATGGTCATTAAGTTTCAGGAAGTGCAGGCCCGACGGCTGCGACTGACGGTGACCGATCATCGGAATAAACCGCTGACTCTCACTGCGGCCCGAGGTCAGGCTGCCGCTCGACAGGTCGTGTTTGAACGGCCGGAGGAATCTCAGCTGCCGCTGAAGCTGTATTTTGGCAATCTGTCTGCGGAAAATCCAAACTACGATTTTGCGAGAAACCTGACCGATCCGCTTCCCGAAGAACTTCCGAGAGTCACGCTTGCGGCGGTGGAGAAAAATCCGGAATACATCGCGCCGCCTGAAGCTTTTACCGAGCGTTTTCCGTGGTTGATCTATGTGGTTCTGGGCGGTGTGGCGGTGGTGCTTGGCGCGGTGATTCTGAATCTGTCCCGAGCGGCCATTGCCAACCATGACTCCGCTGCCGCCATCACGGCTGGTTCGTAGCTTTTGTCGGCTGCATAGCCGCGGTCTGATTTTTCGGTACCATTCCCGCGCAGAAGCGTGAGTCGGACAGCAAGTCTCATTTTTGCGTCCAGTAGTTCGTAAGGTCCCGCGTTGGTTTCTTTAACGTTCATGGAAAGACTTTTGGCATGTTGACATTGGAGCGTTTCTCCTTTGGTATCGGCGATCGATTTGCGCATCAGGCAAAGGCTCAGCTGCGTGCTTTCCAGATGCTGTCAGACAAGGGCATTCACGTGGCTCCCGTGTGGAACAAATCGAATCGAGAGCACACGTTTATCGGTTCGGAACCGCAGAGCGTATTTGATGCGGGACAGGCCGCGGTAAAAGAACTGGGATGGACCGGCGGATGGCATGTGGACGCCGATCATATCCAGCGGAAGACGGTTGATCGGTTCATGAGCTGTTCAGATTTTTTCACCATCGACGTTGCCGACTCGATCGGAAAGCCTGCCTCAGCCACGGACGTCGCCGCTTTTGTCGCACGCCATCCAGAACTGATTGGAACTCTGACGATCGCAGGAGTTTCGGCACCGTTGACCATCAGTCGAGCGGATGTGGAACGAGTCGCTGGAAAGTATCTTCTGGCCGTGCAGGAAGCCGGAGAAATTTATCGATACATTGTGGCGGCCAAAGGGGAAGACAAAATCATTGCCGAGGTTTCTATGGATGAAACGGACGCTCCTCAGACGCCCCCGGAATTGCTGATCATTCTGGCCGCTTTGGCGGACGAAAAAGTCCGATTGCAAACGATTGCTCCAAAGTTTACCGGCCGATTTAACAAGGGCGTGGACTATGTGGGCGACCTTTTGCAGTTTGAGAAAGAGTTCAACGACGATCTTGCTGTGATCGCTCATGCGGTACAGGCTTATGGACTTCCCGCCAATCTAAAATTGAGCGTGCACAGCGGCAGCGACAAATTCAGTCTCTACCCAATTATCCGCAAAGCACTCGCCCGCACTGGTGCGGGTTTGCATCTCAAAACGGCAGGAACGACCTGGCTGGAAGAACTAATCGGACTTGCGGAAGCCGGTGGAGATGGACTGGCGTTGGCCAAAGAAATTTACGCCTGTGCATTGGTGCATGTCGATGAATTTTGTGCTCCGTATGCCAGCGTGATCGACATCGACCGGAGCAAGCTTCCATCCGCCGAAACCGTCAACGGCTGGACGGGGCCTCAGCTGGCCAGCGCTATGCGACACATTCCCGGGCATCCTCAGTTCAACGCTCATGTGCGTCAACTGCTGCATGTTTCGTTCAAAGTTGCTGCCAAAGCCGGGACTCGGTACACGGATTTACTGAAGGCGAACGAGGCGATTGTCGCAAAGCAGGTGACGGAGAATATTTACGACCGTCACATGCAGCCGCTGTTCATTGGATAAATCGGCATCCCGAATTCGCGGCAAATATCCAAGGTTTTGGCGGCTGGGTGGACCTGCGTCTGCAGACCACTACCATTCACAACGCGGCGGTCAGTTCTTTGGCGTTCCGAGACGCTGATCGAGACCTATCCAATTGATTTTTCTGACTCTGGACAACGAAGTTTCTGAAATGGCTCATGCACCTAAAGCTGACGGCTCAATCACACGGTTTATCAATCATCACTACCGCCACTTCAATGCGGCCGCACTTGTGGATGCTGCGAAGGGCTATCATCAGCATCTGAATTCGGGTGGCAAGATGATGATCACTCTCGCCGGGGCGATGAGCACCGCAGAACTGGGGCTGTCGCTGGCAGAAATGATTCGTCAGGACAAAGTGCATCTGATTTCCTGCACAGGCGCCAATCTGGAAGAAGACGTTTTTAATCTTGTCGCGCACGATTTTTACGAACGCGTTCCCCACTATCGCCAGCTGTCACCACAGGACGAAGAAGAACTGCTCAAGCGACACATGAACCGCGTGACCGACACGTGCATTCCTGAAGGCGAAGCGATGCGACGCATGGAAACCGCGATGCTGGAAGTTTGGACGGCTGCGGATCAGGCCGGGAAGCGATTTTTCCCGCACGAATTTTTCTATCAGGTCCTGCTGAGCGGTAAGTACACCGAGTTCTATCAGATTGACCCGAAGGACTCATGGATGCTGGCGGCAGCTGAGAAGAACCTGCCGATTATCGTTCCGGGCTGGGAAGATGCGACGCTCGGAAACATGTATGCGGCGGCCGTGATTCGAGGCGACATTAAAAATGTGCATACCGTTCGAACCGGCATCGAATACATGACATGGCTTGCCGAGTTCTACACAGAGGCCAGCGCAAAGAACTCCATCGGAATGTTTCAGATCGGTGGCGGAATTGCTGGGGACTTTCCGATCTGCGTGGTTCCAATGCTGCATCAGGATCTGCAGCGTAACAGCGTGCCGCTGTGGGGATACTTCTGCCAGATCAGCGACTCCACCACCAGCTACGGCAGTTATTCGGGTGCCGTTCCGAATGAAAAAATCACCTGGGGAAAACTGGGCGTGGAGACTCCAAAATTTATTATCGAGTCGGACGCCACGATCGTTGCTCCGTTGATTTTTGCCCACGTTCTGGGCTGGTAAAAAAAGCCTGATATCAAGCAGCGTACGGTTTGCGGCATCAGAGATGGTGTCCGCCGTGCGCTGCCAGCGTTTTAAACTTACAGGAACAAGTGTCATGCATTCGCTGCCACTTAACGCGATTGAAAACAAGCCAAACGAAGGATCAGGCCGATGATGACGAACGCTCTCCAACGATGGCTCGTGATTCGATTGCAGTCTCTCACCGTTGTGGCCGTGACGGGGCTGTCGATGACGTTGGGAGTCACATTGATGGCCGCTGACTGGCCGCAGTTTCTCGGGCCAGGCCGCAATGGTGTATCGGCCGAGAAAGATTTGCTTAGCGAATTTCCAGCCGACGGACCGAAGATCGTCTGGCGAACACCGCTGGGCGTGAGCATGTCGAGCGTTATAGTCAGCGACGAACGAGCTTACACGTTGTTTCAGGATGCGGAGAGACTTTTCATCGTGTCGCTGAATGCGGCTGATGGAAAAGTGGTTTGGAAGACTCCGTTTGCAGCGGCCTATGAGAACGCGATGGGCAACGGTCCACGAGCAACTCCGGCCGTGGCCAATGAAACTGTCGTTGCATTTACGGGCGAAGGAATTCTTGCCGCCTTTGCAGCGAAAGACGGAAACGAACTCTGGAATGTGAATGTACCGAAGACGCTGAAAGGCACCGCTTCAGAATATGGGATGTCCTGTTCTCCGCTCGTCGTCGATAACAACGTAATCATTCACACCGGCAATGAATCAAAGTCGGTCGCTGCATTCGAACTATCCACCGGGAAACTCGTTTGGACTGCTGCGAGCGGAAAAGCAGGGTACTCGTCGCCGGTGTTGCTGACGCTGAACGGGACGCCGCAAATCGTGAGCCTTACCGCAGCCGGGGCATTCGGCATCGATGCGGAAAAAGGCACTGTCCTGTGGAACCTTCCATTTCCGACCGAGTACGATTGCAACACGGCATGCCCGGTTCAGGTTGGGGATGATTCTGTTCTGATCTCCGCCGGAGAAAATCATGGATCAGTCCTGCTGCAAGTTTCCGAAGATGCAAAGTCCGCGAAAGAAGTGTGGTCATCGCTCGGTAAAGACAGTCAGCTGCGTGCGGAATGGCAAACACCGGTTGTTTACAACGGGCATTTGTATGGTCTGGATAACAGCGGCAGCGCCGGGCCGATTACGAATTTGGTCTGCATTCGTCTGAAGGACAAAAAGACGATGTGGCAAAAGGCTCGCTTCGGAAAAAGTAATCTCGTCCTGGCCGATGGAAAGTTGTATCTGACCACAATGAATGGCGAGATCGTCATCGTCGAAGCCACTCCTGATGCATTCCACGAAACCGCTCGCGCCACCGTGATGGAGACAACTCGGCAGGCCCCTTCTATCGCGAATGGTCACATGCTGGTTCGCGATGACAAGGACGTGATCTGCATCGACATTCGCGGGAAATAGTGATGTCCCATCGTCGTTCTGCAGACGTCGCCAGCCACGTGCGACGATGTGATTCCACAAGTGACCATGCGAACTCATTGGGATTCAACTAAGGCGACTTCCGGCTGAATCTGCCATCGCAGTCTCACAGCCGCCAGAATCATCATGTCGGCGCAGACATCCAGATGCTGTTTGACCAGTACAATCGTCACAAATTGCCAGATCTCCTCAAGCGGCACGATCGTCAGAAACGATGAATTGGAAGCAGGCGTTGTGTCGAGCGACCTTCGCGCTGCCATTTGAAAACTTAGCGAGCCCTGGTCGCTGGAGACTTCTATGCCGATTCGACGGTCAGCCCTTAGCGCACTTTGTCTGGTAATCTTTGGAACTGCGGCCATCCAGGCACAGGAGAACGATCCATTTTCTGAATGGGATCGCCAGGCCAAACGACCTGCGGCGAAGTCGACTGCAAAGCCGGTGAAGTCTTCGGTGACGTACTTTTCTCCGGCAGCCGACTCGGCGGCGGAGACTAACACTCTGTCTGACGAAGACACTAAGAAAGCCAGCGCCACGCAGGTCGCGCAGACCCGCATGAGAGAACGCAATGGCACCGCGCCGGCTGTTAAGAAACCCGCGACTGCCAAATCTGCCACGGAGCATGGCGGGATCGTCGCTGAATCCAGTCACGCCCCGTTAGCCAACAAGAAAACTGGCAACGTTAAACCTGCAGTAGAGACGAAAATAGTCTCGTCGGCACGCAAGCCCATGCAGCCGGCAACGCTGACTAAGAACAGCGATGCAGTGATTCACGCTCCGGCTATGCCGACAGCGGACGTCGACACGTTTGTGCAGCCCGCAGCGTTGAAAGTGAAAGACGCGCACGTCGCGGAAAAATCCATCGTGCAGGTGAGTCAGTCTGAAGAAGAAATGTCGGAACCATCGGAAGATGCGAATCCGTTTGCAGACTTCCTGAACGCGTCCGGCGATGCGGGCACGGTTGCGAAAACGACCCAGCCGGATGAGCCTGCCTACTCTGGCGAAGAAGCAGAACACGCAGAAGCGTTGTTCCCACCGAAGTCGGGCGTGCCAAAAGCAACTCCTGCACAAGCGACCGTTCCAGCCAACGCACCGGTGTCGTCGGTACCGCAAGCTAAAAAGACAGTCAAACAGGTGTCGGTGACAAAACAACTGCCGGCATCAGAGGCAGTTGCCAAAGCCGACCATGTGCAGAGCGTCGATGAAGGGCCTCAGTCGCCCGGCGTCACCGTTCAATGGGTTCGACGTGGTGACTTCAACGTCGGTCAGGAATGCGACGTGGACCTCATCGTTCAGAATACCAGCAAGGCTACGATCCGCAGTGTGACAACGGAGGCTGTGATACCCGCGGCCGTCGAAGTTCTGGAATCGAATCCGCCGGCCGAAGAGGGCGCAGACAGCCCCACATGGACGTTTGGTGAATTGAAACCGGGCGAAACTCGCACCGTCTCAATGAAGATGATTCCTCGAGAACGCGGTGGAGTTCGTCTGGATGCGCTTGTCCGCCTGACAGGCTCTTCGTCCACGGAATTCTCTGTGCAGGAACCGATGCTGGCTGTAGAAGTCAGTGGACCGAAAACGGTCGAGGTTGGTGAGCAGGTCGGTTTTGTAGTTCGCGTGAACAATCCCGGGACGGGCCTCGCGAGCAACGTGATCATTCAGGCGGCCGTGCCGGATGGGCTGGAGCATCGCAGCGGGCGAATCCTTTCCATCGAAATTGGAACACTGAATCCCGGTGAATCTCGGCAGGCAAAGCTGAGCCTGACAGCTGTTAAAGGTGGCGATTATAAACTCGCCGTCCGCGTGATTGCTGATGGTGAGCTGAATGCCGAAACTGTCGCTGATCTGATGATTGCGGAGCCGCAGCTTAACATTGCAATTGCGGGGCCTCAGGAACAGATGACGGGCCGTACCACGGACTTCACAATGTCGGTGTCTAACGCCGGTAATGTTCAGTCTGCCAACGTGCGAGCCAAGTACCGGGTCCCGGAAGGTCTGGAGTTTATCTCCGCGGACCGTGGTGGTAAGTACAACAAAGCCGACCATTCGATCGAATGGTTCGTGGGAACGCTGCAGCCGGATGAAACAAGTGATTTTCAGCTGAGCTTGCGAGCCACACAAACCGGCGAACTGACTCATCAGGCCGGCGTGATTTCAGAACACGGCCAGGTAACACTATGCGACTATGCGACGACCGTCGAAGGCATGGCGGCACTCAAACTTGAGATCGTGGCAAGCGACAAAACGCTGGCCAAGGGTGAAAAAGTCACTTGGGAAGTTCGCATTCGCAACACGGGCACTCGTCCGGCCGTCAATGTGGGTATGTCATGTGAAATGCCTTCCGGTATTGAACTCATTGATGCCGACGGACCAACTCAGCACATTGCGGAGAACGGCATTATGGTCTTCCGCTCGCTTCCTGTGATTCAGCCCTCAGAAGAAATCGTTTACACCATCGAAGCGAACTGCGTTCGCACCGGAACGCATCGCCTTCGTATGCGAGTCGCCAGCGAATCCATCGCGGAGCCACTGATCGGTGAAGAAGCGGCCACGGTAAACGATCGATAGCAGATCTCTGCAACAGGAGCAAACGCCGTCACACAACCAACGTTGAGCGTGTGAAGCGTAATCAAACTGTGACAACCGAGTGGGCCTGGCTTCTAAAGAAGCGAGGCCCATTCCTGTTTTATGCCGCAGATGATACGTTTAGCATTGGGCGGTAAATCTGTGTCGCCTTTCGCTCCGCGAAAGTAGCGAAGGTGCTTCTTTCGCAGTGCGAAAGGAGACTTTAAAAGCGCAGATGCTTAGTCCGGCTGAGGAAGGCAGAACTGTTGGGGCTGTCGCAGGGCCCTTCAAAAACCTCCGCTCTATCCCGGGCTGCCCCGTCAGAAAGTGAACGACTCATGCGTTATAGAGATGATGATGAAGACGAGTGGGAATCCGACAGCTACGATGACGCGGACGATGATCTGTCGGACTCGGAACCGACTCGCGACTGCCCGTCGTGTGGCTTTGAGATGCTGGAAATCTGTGATCAGTGCCCGTCCTGCGGTCAGTGGCTTTCTCGAGAAGACTCACGTTCGCCCAGTCAGCCGCGTTGGGTCATCATCGGTGCTCTTCTTTGCCTGGCCACTCTGCTGTTCTTTCTGTTACTTCAGTTCTAACCGTGGCTCACGGTGAAACTGAGGTGCCCCCTGGTGCCCGGAATCTCGGCCAGTCAGTATCCAATGAATCATGTCGCGCGGATGATGTTACTGAAACTGAGTGTCGCGTGGTTCTGCTGCGACCCGAAATGGCGGAGCATCCTGCAGATCAGCTGTGATGCGGACTGTGTCCGGTGCGGGAGTTGAGCCCGGGTCACGGACAATATCAGCTTCTACAAGAGTCGCATAAGTGAGGCAGAGCAGAAGCCCCATGGCCACGCCGTTCGGCAAAGCGTCGTTGCCAAAAAACTTCATCGCGCTGCCGGACGACTTTGCCAGTTTGACTTTCGCTCCGTCCCATTGAACGCTGTACATTTCGTCAAGCATGAGATGCGAGAGGAACCCAAGTCCCACTCCGATGGCCATCAGCATCCTGACATGCAATTCATCGGTGTGGTAACACAGGAATGTCAGTTCAGCGGCAATCAGCAATGCGGGGATACTGTGAAACATGCCCCGATGCACGGTTAGTTTTGCCAGCAGAAATGCGCCACCGAAGCGAACCAGGCCATACGAGACCAGTGAGAACAGCATCGCACGATCGCCACTCACCCCGATCGAATGCACATGCTGCATCAGCAGAATGGGAACAAGTGCCGCAGTGACTCCAAACAGCTCTCGGATCGGCTTACCACTTTCGGAATCCAGATCGGGCAGCATCCCGGAAATCCATGTCAGGACAGCAGCAATGCAGGCCTGCACGAGACTGTATCCAAACATAAACATCGCAGCAGCGCCGTAGGCAACGCCCAGTAATCCGCTGACGGTGACATGTTCGCGATAACCGGCCATCCGACGCTCCTTCTCCCAGTTGAAAACTTCGCTGAGTTGTGCGGCTCTATGCTGTTGGCGGCTGAAGCCATACGCCCGCATTGAAAAGGCAGGATGCAACAAAAGATTGTCTGCATCATCCGAACTCAGGGTAAGCCCAGACAGACGCTTTTCTCAGTGGCCAGGCCTGGTTCGAAACAGACTCCGGCGGATCCTGCCGCTTGCTCAGACCGGACGAATGTTTTGCCGGTGGTCGCCGAACTCCTGGACCGGCTTGCAAAGTCTTCGCCTCTGCCTGGTTGGGGCAAGACGTGCAACTTCAGCGTGGTCTACACGAGGCCACGTTTCTTACGCAGTGCCCATTCGGTCGTCATTAACAGCACCAGAAGTAATAGAACAAACCAGTTGTCCCAAAGACTTTGCTGCTGCTGGCGTGCAAGCGACAATCCTGGCAGTCCGTCGCGTCCCCAAACTTCCATTTTCTCAACAAGCTGTTCCGCTGTGAGAAATTCGCCTCCACTGGCGTGTGAAATCTCACGCAGCATCGAAAAGTCGGCGACGGGATTGTCGAGTTCCGGGTCGCGTGCATTCACATGGAATCGAGTCACCGCAATGCCGGCCAGAGCCTGACCGTTCCGACTGGCTCGGACACGCGCCCAGTAGTCGCCGGGTTCCTGGGTTTCTGTGAAGTCCGCGAGACTCATGCCGACACCGGCGCGTGGAGTCAGGTTATGGACTTTGCCTTTGGGATCGGTCACAGCGAGATCAAACGTGGCATCGGTGATGGGATTCTTTTGCTCATCTCGAATCCCAAACGTTAATTCGGTGGGCTGACCGGGAGTTAGATCTCGTGGCGTCGCCGTAATCCAGACAGGCTGCTCGTCATCGGTATCCTTGCGAGTCAGCCAGATGACAACCTGTCGCCAAAAGCGATTGTGCTCTTCCGCAAAGCCACTGGTACACCATCGCCACGTTTCATCTCCCGCAAAAGCCAACACGCGCGATGGTCCAACTTCATGTCCGATCAAAAGCGGGAAACCCTGATCCGACACCGCCAGCACCTGAGCCAGTGAATTGTTCCGGGGAACAAGCAAGTTCGCACCCGGCAGAGGCGGCAGCTGTTCCCATCGTTCGCGATTCTGCTCGGGCGCAATCTGCAGCATGTAGTGGCTGAGACTATCGCGAGCCGGCATCATCTTCTGGGGTTGCGACAGCTGCTGATTCTCAGGCGGAAGTTCGACAGGAAACAGAGCCGCCAGCGGTGATCGTCCGTAGCCGCCCTGACCAAAATTCTGATGCCCGCCCGTCATCATCAGGCCAGCGCCCTGGTTGCACGCTTTCAGAATGCCCGCCATTTGCTCGGCACTGAATGCGGTCGCAGGGACGTCGCCAATAATGTATCCATCGTAATTGCCTGGCTGAAAAAAACGATCGGGGATCTGCGTCCGCTGACTCAGGTTCCCCGCGAGCACTCGTTGGTAGTCGACCTGAATTCGGCTGCTGTCGTTAATCTCACGAATCCACTTTTGTTCGGGTCGCCCGGTATCAAAGTATGCAACTCGTATTCCGCCTCGACGAACGCGAATGATCGTGTCGACTCGATTATTGGTTTTGCGAACTTCCCCCGGCAGCGGCTCAGCCTCAACAGCCAGCTTGATGTCACCAAACTGCTCCGGTGCAATCTGCAACTGTACGATCTGTTCCTGATCGACTTCGGATGGAGTGACCGTGACGAGTGACTTTGCTTCCGGAGACAGCGGAACCGGCTCCATCGGGCCACTTTCGCCGTCGCTTTTTCCCGTGCGATTCTCCTGCAGCACTCGCAGTGTCACCTTCTGCCCCTGGGCGCCCAGAGATTTCAGACGCACTCGAATGACCAGCACGTTGCCCTGAAATACTTCGCGAGAAAGATCCAGGTCCTCCAATGCAAGATCCAGAGACGACGTTGCTGCTTCCGTGCTTCCGTAGCCGACAGAGTAAATGGCTCGTTGTTGTCGACCAAACAGTCGCGCGACCTGCACTGGATCTACGTCCAGAGATCCCGAAGCCGCCTGGCGTCCATCACCCAGAAGAATCACTGCCGGCACTCGACTGCGGCCCATCTCTTCGGATGTCAGCTCAAGAATTCTCCCGATGGCTGTCATGCTGCCATCGGTGGTGTCCGCGGGCGAATCGGTGGCTTTGACCACATCAGCGTAGTCTCGAAAACGAATCTCTGCTTTCGCCGCGATCGCTTTGAAATTGGCATCCGCATCCAAGAGCGTCTTCAGAAGCGCCTGGCGACGAGTACCCCCGCCGGCGACGTCCTCCGTCTGCATGCTGCGACTCGAGTCGCTAAGAACATAGAGGACGGCTTCCGATTTGTCGTTGGTTTCGAAGACCACCACAGGGCGAAGCAGAAGCAGAACGAGCAGAACAAGAATCGCCAGTCGCAGTCCGATCAGAATCCGCTGCCAGCCCGTCGGCAGATGGCGAATCTTTCTGGGGTAAGCCAGCCACATGACGGCCAGCATTGCCACGCAGGCAAGCAGCGTCAGGGCCCATGACCAGACTGGCTCAAAATGAACGGACATACGATTTTATCAGTTCGGAGACGCAACGTTCCCTCGTCCGACTTCGGCAGCTGGCCCTCCGCCCGTCTCTCATCATGCCGCTCGGCGCGAGGAGCATAGCAGATTTGCCGAGCGTTACAGTCTACATGCCGCCTTCTACGCAAGCCGACGGAGCGGCTTGTCTACGCAGCTCAGCCGCTGCGTCGGCTGACAAAACGTGCGTTTCGTAAAAATACTGGTCAAAAAAACGGCTACCTGCACGAATTCCTGAGCTTGCTTTTCTCTGATCCGGCAGAAGACGGACGTGGATACTTGTTTTCGAGCCCCAACCGTGAAACAATTTGGAGGCTAAAACTGGCGGAATCTGTGAACCCGTTGCCCCACTCAATGGTCAAACACTCCGGCCTGAAAGAGGCTCACCGAACGTCTTTCTACAAAATGCGGTCGGTGAAGGCGGTTACGATTCTCAGAACGCCTGAAAGTAGCCGTGGCCTTCGTGTGAAGCGCCATCAAAAGACAAAAGATTGACTGAATGGGCTGTCCCGGAACCATGCTGAATTCGCTTCGAGCTCTCACTTCTGCAGCTTTACGGTCACTGACCGACAACACTTTATGTGTTAATGCTGCCGTTGCGTGCTCGCGAACGGCCCCATTCATCACCACTGTCAATGTGGGTGTGAAACGCGCGGCCGCGTCCAAACGGGCCACTCTGCCACTCAGCTGACCGTGTCCTGATCACGTGTGTCAGCGAATCCTGGTGGCCAATTCGATGCGCACACACCGTTCCGACCGGTTGTCGGAAAACAGAACATTGAACCGGCGAGCGGTTGGGCGTCAGCCCTCCGTGTCGCCACTGGTCAACACGGAAGGCTAACGCCCTGCCGCTGACCAGAACAGAGTGACAATTGAAAAAGGATTACAACCATGGAAGACATTCGCGGCAATCAGTATCCAGCTCCGTTCAAGCCATCGTACGGCGCGCCGGAAGCCACAGGTTTGTATGATCCTCGGAATGAACATGACAACTGCGGCGTTGGCTTTGTCGCTCATATCAAAGGTCAGCGATCTCATCAGATCGTCGACGATGCCGATCGTATCCTGCGACACATGGACCATCGCGGCGCCTGTGGTTGTGAATCCAACACCGGCGACGGTGCCGGGATGCTCACTGCTCTGCCGCACGTCTTCCTGCAGCGGGTTGCTAAGTCCGACATAGGTGTCGATCTGCCGGCCGCGGGCAAGTACGGCGCGGGAATTGTCTTTCTGCCTCAGGATGAAGCTCAGCGAGCCACCTGTAAAAACACCGTTGAAGACTACATCAAGCAGCAGGGCCAGAAGTTTCTCGGCTGGCGTCCTCTGCCGGTGGACTACGACAAGGCCGACATCGGCAAGACCGCGCGAGCCTGTGCGCCGCACATGGAAATGCTGTTCGTCGGCGGCGCGGATGGACTGGATAAAGACGCACTCGAACGCCAGCTGTTCATCATCCGCAAGCTGTCCAGCCACAAGCTCCGCAACAGCGACATGTCCCAGGCGCTGCTGTTCTACGTCTGCTCATTGTCGACCAAGCTGATCATCTACAAGGGGATGCTCACGTCGTTCCAGGTTCTGCCATTCTTCAAAGACCTTCAGGCCGAAGACTACGACACGCATCTCGCCATGGTGCATTCACGATTTGCCACCAACACGTTCCCAAGCTGGGACCGCGCTCAGCCGCTGCGATTTATGTCGCACAACGGCGAAATCAATACCGTGAAAGGCAACAGTAACTGGATGTTCGCTCGCCAGGGCATGATGAAAAGCGAACTGTTTGGCGAAGATATCAAGAAGCTGTTCCCCATCGTTGAACCGCATACTTCTGACTCAGGCTGCTTCGATAACGCTCTGGAGATGCTGTATCACTCCGGCAGTACGCTGCAGGAAATTGTGATGATGATGGTGCCGGAAGCCTGGCAGAATCATCAGACCATGTCGGAAGACAAACGTGCCTTCTACGAATTCTACTCGTCCATTCAGGAACCCTGGGACGGGCCAGCCTCGATCTCCTTCACCGACGGTAAATACATCGGTGCGACTTTGGATCGCAACGGTCTGCGTCCAAGCCGTTACTACGTCACCAAAGACGACAAGGTCGTCATGGCCAGCGAAGTGGGCGTGCTGGATATCGATCCATCGAATGTGAAATTCAAGGGCCGACTTCAGCCGGGCCGCATGTTCCTGGTCGACTTCGAACAGGGCCGCATCATCGATGACGAAGAACTAAAGTCCGACGTTGCGTCTCGCCGTCCGTATAAAGAGTGGGTTCAGGAACAGCGTATTCGTCTGGAAGAACTTCCGAAGAAGACGCCGCCAGAACGACTGACCGGCCAGGAACTGCTGAACCGCATGCAGGCGTTCGGATACACATCCGAAACGATGAATTTCATGCTGCTGCCGCTGATCAAGGCCGACAAGGATCCGATCGGCTCGATGGGCAACGATGCGGCTCTGGCCTGCCTCAGCGATCAGCCTCGCATGCTTTACGACTACTTCCATCAGTTGTTCGCGCAGGTGACAAATCCGCCGATCGACTCGATCCGTGAAGAAGTCGTCATGTCGCTGGAGTGCTACATTGGCCCGGAAGCAAATCTGCTCGACACAAAGAAGGAAAGCTGTCACCGACTTGCGATTCCTCATCCGATTTTGACCAACCATCAGATGGCCAATCTGAAGGGAATCAACTATCGCGAATGGAAGTGCAAGACGATCGACATCACGTATCCGAAATCGGAAGGCATCGCGGGGCTGCGGCCGGCTCTTGATCGCATCTGCAAAGAAGCTCGCACCGCGATCAAAGACGGTTATAGCCTGGTCGTGTTGTCTGACCGAAAGGTTAGTGCCGATCGAGTCCCCGTGAGTTCTCTGATGGCAACCGGTGCGGTCCATCATCATCTCGTGAAGAATGAAGAGCGAACTCAGATCGGCCTGATCGTCGAATCGGGTGAAGCTCGCGAAGTGCATCACTTCTGTTTGCTGATTGGCTACGGTGCCGATGCGGTCAATCCGTACCTCGCCCTTTATGCTCTTCGACAGGCGCGACTCGATGGCAAGCTGACTGACGATTGGGACGATGATCGTATCGTCGCTGCTTACCGATCGGGCGTGGCTCACGGCATGCTCAAAGTCATGGCCAAGATGGGCATCTCAACGCTGCAAAGCTACAAGGGTGCTCAGATCTTTGAAGCGCTGGGGCTCGCTGATGCCGTCGTAAATCTTTGCTTTGCGGGCACATCAAGTCGCATCAAGGGCGTGGGTTTCGACATCCTCGCCACCGAAGCCATGATGCGTCATCACGTCGGATTTCCCGAGAATTCAGACAGCATTTCAGCCGAACTTCCAAATCAGGGGCTCTACGCCTGGCGTCGAACCGGCGAAAAACATGCGTGGAATCCGCACACGATCGGCCGCATTCAGCAGGCAGCTCGCACCGGCGACAAGGCGGCGTACAAGGACTTTTCGAAGCTGGTGAATACCGAGACCACTCGGTCCTGCCATCTGCGCGGTCTTCTGAAGTTCCGCAAGGGTGAACCAGTTCCGTTGGCGGAAGTGGAATCAGTAGCGGACATCGTCAAACGTTTTTGCACCGGTGCGATGAGCTACGGTTCGATCTCAGCCGATGCGCATGAGTCCCTTGCCATCGCGATGAATCGCATCGGTGGCAAGAGCAACACCGGCGAAGGTGGCGAGCGTTATGACCGCTTCGAGCCGATGGAAAACGGCGACTCGCGTCGTTCGGCGATCAAGCAGATTGCGTCGGGCCGATTCGGTGTGACATCCTGGTATCTGACCAACGCAGATGAACTGCAGATCAAGATCGCACAAGGTGCGAAGCCCGGCGAAGGCGGTGAGCTGCCTGGTCACAAGGTCGACAAGACGATCGCGGAAACTCGTATGTCGACGAAGGGCGTGGGTCTGATCAGTCCTCCGCCGCATCACGACATTTATTCGATTGAAGACTTGTCACAGTTGATCTTCGACCTGAAGAACACCAACCGACGAGCTCGTATCAGCGTCAAGCTGGTTTCCGAGGTTGGCGTGGGCACGATTGCGTCGGGCGTTGCCAAGGGGCATGCTGACAACATCCTGATTTCCGGCTTTGAAGGCGGAACTGGCGCATCGCCGCTGACGAGTATCAAGCATGCCGGCCTGCCGTGGGAACTCGGGATCGCCGAGACTCATCAGACGCTTGTCATGAACGACCTTCGCAGCCGCGTTCGTCTGCAGACCGATGGTCAGCTAAAGACCGGCCGCGACGTTGTTATGGCTGCGATGCTGGGTGCGGAAGAGTTTGGTTTTGCGACGGCTCCGCTGATCACTCTGGGTTGTATCATGATGCGAAAGTGTCATCTGAATACGTGCCCGGTCGGGATCGCGACTCAGGATCCGGTTCTTCGTAAGAAGTTCCAGGGCAAGCCGGAACACGTGGTGAATTACCTGTTCATGGTGGCTGAGGAAACTCGGGAGATCATGGCCGAGCTGGGCTTCCGCACGATCAATGAGATGGTCGGGCGAGTCGACATGCTGGAACTGGATCCAACGGTAACTCACTGGAAGGCCAGCCAGTTGGATCTGTCTCCAATCCTGACGCCGGCGAAGAAACCGCATGACGCGGTTCAGACGTATTGCACGATCAGTCAGGACCATGCTCTGGACAATGTCCGCGACATGGAACTGCTGACGAAGTGCGAGCCGGCTCTGAAGGACAAGAAGCACGTTCGCATCGACACGACGATTCAGAATATCGACCGCGCGTTCGGAACGATTCTGAGTAACGAAGTGAGTCGTGCCCATGGAGCTAACGGCCTTCCGAACGAGACGATTCACATCAAGGCGAAGGGTTCTGCAGGGCAGAGCGTTGGTGCGTGGCTGGTGCACGGGATTACGATCGAAATCGAAGGCGATGCCAACGACTACGCGGGCAAGGGCTTGTCCGGCGGTCGTTTGATTGTGTATCCGCCGAAAGGTGTTTCGTTCAAGGCGGAAGAGAACATCATCATCGGCAACGTCGCTTTGTACGGTGCGACGTCCGGTGAAGCCTACTTCAGCGGGATCGCGGCCGAACGTTTCTGCGTGCGTAACTCAGGAGCGACCGCGGTCATCGAAGGCTGCGGCGATCACGGTCTGGAATACATGACCGGTGGCCGTGCTGTGGTCCTTGGAGCAACCGGCCGCAATTTCGCGGCAGGCATGTCGGGCGGTGTGGCTTACGTCTACGATCCAAACGGCAAGTTCCTTGTGAACTGCAATCTGGAGATGGTGGCTCTGGAAGAGGTCGTCGAAGCGGCCGACGTCGAGGAACTGAAAACTCTGATCGAGAACCATTCAAAGTACACCGGTTCCGCGATCGCAAAGCAGATTCTGGACACCTGGCAGAAGTCGCTCAAGCATTTCCACAAGGTCATGCCTGTCGACTACAAGCGAG
>QWOO01000087.1 GCA_003669615.1 Planctomycetota bacterium | reverse complement strand
AGGACATCAGATGAGTCTGATTGACAAGGTGACACTCGATAATCCTCGCACATTCCTCAGCCAGTCACCTAAATTCGCGTTGAAGGAATAGGCTGGAAACTCCTGGCACCATCCGGTGATCACAGAGTGAAATGACGTTCGCGAGGATGCAGGCATTCCTGTTCGGCCTTGCGCATGACCAGCGACATTTTGTTGACCGCGTCCAGCATGCTGCGCACCTGTCCGTGAATCGGCACAAGGAATTCGTCTTCAACCTTCTGACTGATCGGATCGTGCCAGTGCTCTTTCGTCGCCATCCATGACGCCTCAAGTTGCTTCAGTGCGTCTTCCAACCGGGCGGCCGCGCTGACAAAGTCGACTCGTTTCATTTCCGATCCTCCAGCAGCATCTTGAAATCGAGCTGACGGAGCGGCTCGCCTGCCTGGATTTTAACACCGCAGTGGCGTGGCGTCACGGATCTCCGTAAAATGAAGACCCTTCCATCAAGATCCGATGAGCCACCAGGAACGACGGCCATGCACTTCGAAACTGATCCGACTGCACCAAAATCAATTGTTCGACGTGATTTTCTGCGTCACATGACAGCGGCCTCCGCAGCTGCCCTGGCGGCGTCGGCGCCGCGAGATCTTCGCGGCGATGAAAAATTGCACGTGACGCATCCGACAGCAACGGCCGATTCGTGCATCCTGATCTGGATGGGCGGAGGCATGGCAGCTCCGGATACTTTCGACCCGAAACGCTACGAACCGTTCCGAGTCGGTCTGCCTGTGAAGGACATGTTAAGCACCTTTCCGGCGATTGATACAGCGGTGAGTGGCCTGAAGATCTGTGAGGGCCTCGAACACATCGCTCAGGTGATGGATCGAGCGACCTTGATTCGTTCGGCCGTTCAGCCGGATCTTGGCAGCATTCTGCATTCGCGTCATCAGTATCACTGGCATACCGGTTACGTGCCGCCGCAGACGGTGGCGTGTCCGCATATCGGTTCCTGGATGGCGAAAGTCCTGGGGCCGCGTAGTCCGGTGATGCCAGCGTTCATCAATATTGGACAACGGCTGGAAGGCGTCGGCGAAAGCGAAGAACTGAAGGCCTTCACGACGGCCGGTTTTTTCGGAACAGAGTTTGGGCCGATGAATCTGCCGTTCCCCGAGGAGGCAGCTCAGTCCGTCCGTCCGCCAGGAACGATGACCGGAGATCGATTCGCGAACCGCAATAAGCTGTTCCGCCGTCTGGTCGATCAAAGTCCGCAGCGAGAATTCCTGAGCGACTATCAGCAGGAGTCCATGCTGCGGTCGCTCGATAACGCTTACCGACTGCTCAGCTCAAAGGATCGCGAAGCCTTTGATATCAGTCTTGAACCGGAAGAGAGCCGCAGGATTTACGACAACAGTCGCTTCGGACGTGGCTGTTTGCTGGCTCGTCGGCTGGTCGAAACCGGCGCACGTTTTGTCGAAGTCAGGACTGAGTATGTTCCGTTCCTGGACTGGGACACTCATGCCAATGGGCACGATACGCTGGTACGGATGCATTCCGAAATGGATCAGCCCATTGCACAACTGATCCGTGATCTGGAGGTTCGCGGGATGCTCGCTCGCACGCTGGTTGTTATCGCTTCGGAATTCAGCCGCGACGCTTTGATCGAAGGAGTTCCCGGTTCCAACGCCGCCGATCAGGCCACGGAGAACGTCGAAGCGATGGCCGAGATGAAGCACTATGGCCTGCATCGACATTTCACCGGTGGAACCAGCGTAGTGATGTTCGGCGGCGGCATGAAGAAGGGATTCGTCTACGGAAAAACGGCCGACGAACGACCGCTGATTGCTGTCGAAAACCCGGTTTCGATTTCCGATCTGCATGCCACGATCATGACGGCGATGGGCATCAGCCCGCAGGCCGGCTTTGATATCGAAGGCCGACCGTTCTATGTGACTCAGGACGGAAAAGGCCAAGCCGTGAAAGAACTGTTCGCTTAAGTAGTCGCCCTTCGCGCTGCGAAAGTATCGCATCTTTCGCGGAGCGAAAGGCGACTGTGAGCACCTATTGATTGAGAAGTTGAATCAGTGTGGCGTACCACATTTGAGCTGCACGGCGTTGTCCGATGGCGCTGAAGTGACGTCGTGATTTTGCATCGCCGCGATTTTCCCCGGTCAGCGTGTCTGTGTCCGGCCCTGCGCCAAATCCTGGCAGCTTCGACAGTTCTTCGATGGCATTACGAATGCGTCCTTCGCCTTCCGGGTCATTGTAAACGGTGGGATGGTGTGTCGACTTGGCGGCCAGCCAGACGGGCTCAAATCCCCAGGCTTTCACGGCGGCACTGCGGATCGTCTGCAGATTGGCGATGTACGTTTCGCCTTTTGTTTTGGCGATAACATCCGATTCGCCCTGCTGCCACAGGATCGCTCGAAATGTTCCCAGCGAAGTTCCACCTTTGACCAGACCTGCATGCAGCTTGCCTTCGGGCAACCACTGAGCCGACGAGGTGGCTCCGACGGCCACGTTGGCAAAGCCAACAGGCACGTCCAGTTCAAGGACCAGCAGATCGCCCAGTGCCGGCCAGATCGATCCGCCATCACTGCCGTCCGGGGCGGGTTGAGGATCATTTGCCACGGCCCACGCATCGGCGAACACGTTGAATGCGACGACTCGTTGCTGAGCGTCCTCGATCTTCATCCGCTCATCATTCGTGTTTGTCGCGTACGACTGGCCCGCAACCAGAAAAACTTCGCCGACTCCGAACGGTCCGGTGGAAGCCGTGACCGCTTTACCGGACTTCGGTTCGATGGTGCGAACTTCCAGCGCATACCAGCCTCCAGCAGGAACTGTGATCGTCGCCTCAAAGTTTTCTGCCTGCCGAGTCAGCGTGATCGACTTCCATTGAACATCGAGTAGCGATTTGTCCTTCTCAAGGATCAGTCGATAAGCCAGTTCTTTTGCTTCCGACAGATCCGGCGAAAGCTGTCCGCTGATTTTCACATCCGCAGCACCGCGTGCCATTACATGCTCGGGGTCAGTCTTCGCTGGATGAGCCTTCAGCGTTGCCGCGTGGAAACCGCTTCGCTGGAACACCTGCCAGGGTTGAGGACTGCGAATTGCGATTGTCGTTTCCTCCGCCGGCAATGCAGCAGCCGAACATAACGCGCACACCGCGATGGCGATGAAGGGTGAAACTCTCAGTTCAGTTCTCGTCGTAGAAATCATCAGCACATCACTCCTCGTCCAGCATGGTCGCTGCACAAAATCCCATTCCCGAATGCGTTCTGTTATCAGCACGCAGCGTAGCGAAGTGAATGATCTTGTTGCCACCGTAGACCAGTTCCCGCGGTGATTGCCTCGTTCAGTAACTCTGCAGCACCCTGAAGATCGTCCGCGATTCATTGTGGATGCCGCAAGCTTGTCTCAGGAATGCAAACGTTGCTCATGCTTTGGTCGACAGGGAACGCATTGGGCGGATAGAGTCCCTCGATCGCTTCGAAACCATCCTCGCCCGCGAAGGCGCTGGCGATTTTTTCAGCAGGGGCCAGCTTCATGACTTTGAAAATTCATCCGTCCGGTGACTATTCGTTTGTCCCCGGGATCGCTCCTTATTCCTGCGGAGTCATTTCCAACCCGGGATTTGAAATTGTGCATGTGACTTTGCAGAACATGGTTTCGTGGCGAGAAGGCTTCAATCTGATTTATAAATTTCTGATTCTGTCGAAGCGTCCAAAAGCGGCTCTGTGTGCCATGTCACTGCGATGCCCGGTTCCGTTTACGTTTCAGGGATTTGCAGACTTTAACGGAGAGTATGCGGCCGTGTTGAAGGACTGGGGCGTCTTCGTTGACGGCGTCAATCCCGTGGCTCGAACGCATATCGCCCCTGAACTTGTCCCGCCGACAAGTCCATCTCTGTTTGGCTTTGCGTATACACGGCCGTGCCGGGAAGATTTGCCGAAGACGTTTGTTGTCGCCGGAGCTGGCGAGCTTCCGGAAGGTGTGCTGAACCGCGAAGGCATCGTACGGCTGGGCGATGTTTCTCCTGGCGGGATCGCCGAGAAAACAACCTTCGTCATGGATCTGATGGAAGAGCGACTGCGGCTGCTGGGAACGTCATGGAATGCGGTGACTCGAACAAACGTCTACACAGTTCATCCGGCCGATGAACCTATCCGCAACATCGTCAACGCTCGCATGCAGGGCTCCGGGATTCACGGAGTCACCTGGCATTACTCACGCCCGCCGATTGAGGAGATCGAATACGAAATGGACCTCCGCGGCGTCAGAGCAGAGCAGCTCATATAGTTGTTCCACAACATTTCTGGTCGGCACGGGGCTCATCACTGACGGTATCCACGGCTGGTGGCAACGACGGTTCACGTAACCGAGTTCCTGCAGGGTTCGCGTGGGCGATCGTATGGGCGCTGGGATTCCGCTATAACCTGCACCGCGCTGAATCGCCGCGAATCCCAACTGGCCGACCTCCCGTCGCACCAGATCAGAAACGCTTTCCGTTTCAGGGGATTCCGTGACGCACCATGCGTTGGAACTGCGGTCTACCTTTACCCCCCCGATCGGAAAGCCCTGTCTATGATTCGTTACTGCGTGTTCGTCCTGGCGATTTGTTCTTCCGTGACAGGTCTTGCAGAAGAATTCGAGGGAGTTCGGCGGACGACCTACTTCGGATACACGGAGGCGATTGAACTCACCAACGGGCCGATCAAAGTCATCCTTTGCCCGGAAGTCGGCGGCCGAGTCCTTGAGTATTCTCTGAACGGCAAGAACAGTCTTTTTCTTTCGGACGATGAGAAGACCTGGAAGCCCGGCGATCCGCCTCGTTCGTCGGCCGGACGTTTTGATATTGGGCCCGAGCTTGTCATTCCGGAACGAAACATTCTATGGAACGCGGCATGGACGGCCGAGATTGTTGGCGATCGTCACGCACGTCTCACCAGCCCCGATGATCTCTCCACGGGAACTCGCCTCGTGCGGGATTTTGTGCTGGATGCAAAAACATCAAAGCTGCTGTGCACGCAGACGATCCACAACATT
>QWOO01000299.1 GCA_003669615.1 Planctomycetota bacterium | reverse complement strand
TGGGGTATCTGTGGCTGACGGTGCGGTTTTCTATGAGTCGGACAAATCTGCGAGCGAAGCAGTTGATGGCAGGTTCGTTGATTTGTCTTCCAGCGATGTTGATATGCCTCGTTGCTGATTATTTGCGTCTTGTTTCTTAGTTTCTGATCGCCTCATTTTGTTGAGGCAGACCTTTGGAATTGTTTTGAACGCCATGTCACATTCAGCAAAACCTGTCGCCCTGAAGATGGGGATCCCCATTCCGAACTCAAAGCTCGGAATGTGGCTGTTTCTCGGGACAGAAATTATGTTCTTCACTGCCTTCATAGGGTCGTACATTGTTTTGCGACTCGGCTCACGCGGCTGGCCGACCAGTTCTGAAGACACCCACATCAACGTCCTGCTGGGCGGTGTGAACACTTTCGTGCTCATCGTTTCCAGCTACTTTGTAGTGGTCGCTCACGAGGCGATGGCTCAGAAGAATTTCGCAAAGGCACGCAAGTTCCTCACCGGGACTCTGCTGCTGGCCGTGCTGTTCCTCGGCATCAAATCCATTGAATACCTGGGTAAGATCCAACACGATATCCTGCCAGGCCATATTGCAGAGACGTCGTCGCAGTCCATCAACAAAGTGAACCGCGAGATGGAGCGTGTTGTTCGCGCTCGTTTCAAGGAATACACCGATGGCGGTGCTGTTGTAACCGAGCGTCCGGATGACATCGTCAGTGTTGTAAACCTGATCGCCGCCATTCCAGGTGGGCAGCCGCCTGCGGGGATGGAATCCTACGTCTACAAAGAATATCAGGACACGGCTCCGGCCGATCTGGAACTGTTTCGCGAATGGATGAATCTGCACCAGCACATCGTGGCAAACGTGTCTTTGACGGTTCCCGCATTGCCGGCCGAATACCTTGCGGCACGCGGCTCTTTGAAGGAAGGCGAAAAGCTTCCAGAGCTGGGCTTTGAAGAAGTGGAAGCCTGGCTGGTGAAGATGAAGGCGAACGAAAAATTCGGTTCCTATGTCACTGCAGGCGTATTTGATCCTCATCCGATTGTTTACGGGAACATCTTCGCGTCGTGCTACTTTATCATGACAGGGTTCCATGCGATTCACGTCATCGTAGGGATGATTTTGTTTGCGGCGGTTTTGAAGCAGGGCAGCGGCCTTGATGAGAAATGGACCGACTTTGTAGAGAACAGTGGTCTGTACTGGCACTTTGTGGATCTTGTCTGGATCTTCCTGTTCCCGATGCTCTACATCATCTGACAGGCCGGCATGTTCCGTTTGTCGCCCAGATTTATGACGCACTTTTGTCTTTGATTGGTTAACTCATGTCCCACGACACTCACGACACTCATCACGTCAACTATCTGACAATCTTCTTTGTGCTGTGCGGCTGTACTGCACTGTCGGTCCTCTTCGACGTGCTGCATATGTCCAAGCCGGTAACTATGGTGCTGGTACTGGCAGTAGCCTGTGCAAAGGCGATGTGCGTGATGATGTTTTTCATGCATTTGAAGTTCGAAGGAAATTGGAAGTTCGTATTGCTCGCTCCCACAACGATCCTGGCAATTGGTCTGCCACTTGCCTTGTATCCCGACATTGGTGCGTCTTACTACACCAGCGTTGCTCCACAGACGGGAGTCTGGGCGCAGGAGATTAGCGAGTTTCAGTCTCATCATTCCGCTGAGCATGCTGAAACACCTGAACCTGCTGAGCAGTAAGGGCTTTGTTGATTGATATCATCTGCAGGACGGGTCGTTGAGGCCCGTCCTGTTTTCTTTTGGGGCCTGTAATTGGTGCTGCCTGCAGTCAGTGATGCCCCTCGAGGTTCGCTGATATCGCAACAGCCGAGCACCGACTCCGAAAACCTGAATCACTCGTGTGGAACGCCGCGGCTGTTATGTCAAACGTTGCTGTTCAAGCCGAGAATCTATCCTACGCTTATGCTGAACGCCAGGCATTGACGAACGTCAATTTTGCGGTGGAAGCGGGAGCGTTGTTTGGTTTGCTGGGCCCCAATGGCTCGGGGAAAACCACGCTCTTCCGGTTGCTTAGCACGCTCATCCCGATGCAGACGGGGCAATTGTGGGTATGTGGACTCGACGTGAATGCGCAGCAGTCGGAAGTTCGCCGACAATTGGGTGTCACGTTTCAATCTCCCGCGGTGGATGTGCGGCTGACGGTGTCGGAAAATCTGCAATGCCACGGCAGTGTTTACGGAATGTCTGGTCGTGAGCTGCGAAGTCGCACCGCAGAAATGCTCGACCGATTCCAGATTGCTGATCGCGCGAAGACGATCGTCGGACAACTTTCGGGGGGACTGAAGCGACGTGTCGAATTGGCCAAAGGAATGATGCACAGTCCGAAAGTGCTGCTTCTGGATGAACCAACGAGCGGCCTGGATCCACGAGCCCGTCAGGAGTTCTGGGAACTGTTGGTGGCACAGGTCAAATCGCAGGGCACAACTGTGATCCTGGCAACTCACCTGATGACAGAAGCGGAACTTTGCGATCAGTTGTTGTTGCTTGACCGAGGGCAGAATGTGGCATTCGGCAGTCCGGCAGATCTGCAGAATCGAGTGTCGGGCGAGCGACTGACGTTAAAAGTTCGCGACGCAGCCGCATGTCAGTCCTCTATCGAGCAATTGTTGAAATGCCGCTCGGTCGTGGTGGGGAATCAGATTTCCCTGCGAGTCGACAATCCGGCCGAACACATAACCGCGGTGCTCGGCGGTTTTCGCGATCAAATTCTTGGCCTCGAACTGACTCGCCCGTCCCTTGAAGATGTCTTTCTGGAACTCACCGGCCGGCCACTCATTGGTTCAGGAGCGGAACATGAATAGTGCTGCGATTTGGGCGCTGACCCAGCGCGAACTTATCCGCTTCCTGCGGCAGCGGACACGAATTATCGGAGCGGTTGGCCAGCCGATCATCTTCTGGGTTCTGTTCGGTGCGGGGCTGCGAACATCATTCAAGGCTCCGTCATGGGCCGAAGCGCTTCCGCACGCGATGTCGTATCAGGAATATTTCCTGCCGGGCGTGGCTGCGCTGATTGTGTTGTTCACAGCAATCTTTTCCACGATCTCCATTATTGAAGATCGGCGAGAAGGCTTTCTGCAGGGGATTCTTGTGGCCCCGGTTTCCCGGCTGGCCATTGTGCTCAGCAAGCTGTCAGCCGGTACGATTTTGGCTCTTCTTCAAGCCGGGCTGTTCTTACTGACAGGGCCGTTGCTTTCACTGGTCGGACTGGGAGCACCAATGGATGTCTCATGGACAATACCACGCATCATGATGGCCACAGCTTTTCTGGCCCTCATCGCCGCAGAGCTGACCGCATTGGGATTTATGATTGCGTGGCCGATGAATTCCACACAGGGGTTTCATGCGATCATGAGCATCTTTCTGATGCCCATGTGGCTGGTCTCCGGTGCTTTTTTTCCTGGCGGCGATTCCGGGTGGCTGTTCTGGCTGATCAGAATCAATCCGCTGACATACGGTGTCGCAGGTCTGCGCCGACTGCTGTACGAGCAGACTCTTCCGGTCACGCCGGAGCTTCCGTCCATGACAATGTGCGTAAGCGTCACCTTGCTCACCACAGTGATACTCACACTGCTTTCCGGATGGCAGGTCTCCCGCGCCAGCGTGCGCAACGCGGCCTGATGGATTTTGTTATGCAGCGGGCCGACGCTGGATGGCGTTGGCAATTAAATAGTAGACAACGCCGGCGCTGATGAGACTCAGAACGCTGATCGTTTGCGCCCATTGCTGCATCAGCAGACTGACGAACGCGCCCAGATAGGCCAGGAGCAGTAATGCAGGAGTAACAGGGTAGCCCCAGGTCTTGTACGGACGATGCATTTCCGGTTGCTTTCGGCGAAGAATGTACACGGCTCCCACAGCCATGCCGTAAAAGATCAGCCCCGCGCAGATCACGGAATCCGTCAGATTATCAAATGCGTTTTTCAGACGTCTGGAATGTGCTTCGCCAGCGGAAGGCACACTCGTCTTCGCAACATCACTCACAGTCAGAGTGGATGACACCGTTGGCAACGGCGACACAGGGTGCGACGGCGCTGGCGAGGCCGGCGTTGCACTGGGATCCCAGATCGAAAACAGCAGCACAAGAAAGATGGCCCAGGCAGCCTGCAGCAGAATCGTATTCGCCGGCGTTCGGTAGACGGGATGAATTTTCTGGAGCCAGCGGGGAACCAGGCCATCGCGAGCAATCGCAAGATAAATTCTGGGGCCGGTGATCATATTGGAATTAGTGGCACCAAACGTCGAAATCATGACGCCAATGGCTGCGATCTGAGCACCGCGGTGGCCGAACATCTGCTCGAACATATCTGCTGCGACCGTCCCGCTGTTCGCCAGATGATCGATCGGAAGAACCAGATGATAGCTGAGGTTTGCGCCGAGGTAGACGACGATGACGGTCCCGAGTCCGATCGCCATGGCTCGCGGAACATTGCGCCGAGGATCTTTGATGTCTTCTGCGACAGGCCCAAGATTGATCCATCCATCGTAGGGCCACAGAACGGCGACCATCGCAATTCCCAGGGCTTTCAGAAAGTTTCCGGTCGAACCGGGGGAATTGGGCATGTTCCACAAGGGCTGCAGATTGGCGGTATCCGTGTGCCGAAACATGAAAGGCAGAACAATCAGGGCCGCAAGAAATCCGACTTTCGATACGGTCGCCGCTCCCTGCACGGTCGCGCCGGCGCGAGTGCTCAGGAGATTCACGACCGACAGTCCTGCGATAATCAAGACGGCCATTGTCGTCTGGCCTGATGGCGAAATTGGAAAAACCTGATTGAAGTACAGGACCGTGGCACATGCGAGCGCACCGACGGATCCCGTTCGCACAACCCAGAATTCCGTCCATCCCCACAGAAAGGCTGGCAGCTTTCCGTACGCGGCGCGAATGTAAAGATACGGGCCACCGGCGTGAGGAAACATCGCGCCGAGTTCCGCGAGGGCTAATGATCCGCATAGCGTAATCACGCCCACAAACAGCCATGTTCCCATGATGGCCAGAAATCCGTACGGC
>QWOO01000110.1 GCA_003669615.1 Planctomycetota bacterium | reverse complement strand
GCCGAGATTGCGAGTGATCTGCTGCAGGCCGGAGTTCGCAGGTTTCGAATCGAACTGTTGCAGGAGTCTCCGGATGAAGTTCGCCATTTGGTGTCGCAGTATCGTCGTCTGCTCGATGGTTCCGTGACGGGTGACGTCGTTTGGAAATCGCTCGACGCAATGAATCGTGTCGGCATCACTCGTGGTACTCTGGAGTCCAAACGCAACCCGCTCGCGATTCTGTGACGTCACGCGTTCAGATGCAGGACGAATTTGCAAATGATCTATCGACGATTCGTGTCTTTCGCGGTGCTGTGGGTCTGCTTGATCGTCGCCCCCTCCGCTGTGCGTTCGCAGGAAGCAGTCCCCTCAGACGACAGCGACATCGTGTGGCTGAAGAACAGCCGGCTGAAAGTGGGGCTGAAGAAGTCTTCCGGTGGTGCCATTGCGTGGATCGGTCCCGCGGATTCTGATCGCAATCTGATCAACAGCTACGATCGCGGCCGTCTGGTTCAGCAGTCCTGGTACGGTGCGGAAGACGGTTCTCTGTGGAACAAGCAACCGTGGCGATGGAACCCTGTGCAGGGCGGCGACTGGAAGGGAAAAGCGGCCACCATACTGGAAGAGCATCACGAACCGTTGACGTCATTTGTCAAAAGTCAGCCGGTGCACTGGGCCAGTGGTGAAGACCTGAAAAACTGCGTGATGGAGCAGCGAGTGACTCTGGAAGATCATTTGCTGCACATTCAATTCGGCTTCACATACAGCGGCAGTGTCACTCATCCGGCTCGCCATCAGGAACTGCCGGCATTCTTTGTCGACAGAAAGCTGGAGACACTGGTGCTGTATGACGGAAGCGCGCCATGGACCACGGGGCCATTGACGCGGCTTCAGCCTGGTTTTCCGAATGAGTACCGGAAGTCGTCTCAAGAATTTCCGGGATCAATAACTGACAGCGGCCGGAACTATTTGGTATCGCTTACGGGTTGTGAACTTGCGAAGACTTTCTGAGTCTCAGCTTTCAGCTTTGGCCATTCCGCGTAAGTGGCAAGACCGCCGATCGTCAGAAAGAAACACGCGCCCAGCACCAGGCCGACGCGTTGCCAAATACGCGGCCGAAGCGGACCAGGCAGCAGCGTCATATTCACCACCAGTGTATGCAGGCAGCTGAATCCAAGCGCGTAGTTGTACATCATGCCTGTGGCCGTTACGAGCAGCGTGTCGCCTCGCAGCCAAAGCAACATGGCCATCCCGAGCAGAAAGTAGCAGCACAGCACGCCAAAGTAGAGCTTTCCGATGTGCTTCGGGTCCCAGGTCTGAAGCCGTTTGCTGCCAGTCCAGAACACATCAACCCATCGACGCAGGACACCGTCCGCCGTGGCGGCCATGCTCGTCCCCAGAATCAGCAAACCGCAGAACAGTGTCAGGTACCAGAAGAAGGGGCCAAAGGTTGGTCCCACTGTGTCTCGTACGCTTCCGGCTGTCATCGCTGCGGCCTGCCATTTGTCGGCGATGATCGTCCCTCGCGGCAGAAACTGAACCGACAGCATGCTGGGAAGTGCAAGACCGATAAAACATGCGGGCAGCCAGACCAGATACTGCTCTCGCTCCACATGCGCGATCCAGCCGAACCATCGCTTCAGTGAATCGGCGGTCAGACGAAAAACTTTGCCGGAATGCGACAGTTCAATTTCGTGACCACCAACCATGCTGGGAATCGCACCTACATGTTTTCCCATGCCCCAGCCCTGATCACGAGTGAAGGAGCTGATCGGCGTGTTCGTCAATCCGCCATTTCCGGAGATTGCGGCCATCGACGCGAGAACGCCAAGCATAGAAAGATCGAAGGCCAGACTGCGTCCGCTTGACCAGGCCAGGAAGACGTTATCAACGGATGGACCATGAGCCTTCTCACCCTCGTCCTGCTTCCCGTTGCTGTTGAGATCCTCCGCCGGCACAACGGGGACGTTGCCGAACTTCACAAACCCTGAACCGATCTCTTTCCATGTCGACCATGTCGAATAGCAAATGGCGAGATACATCAGAAATCCAATCACGACGACCAGCTTGAAAGTCATCATCATCTTGATGGAGTTATAGACTTTGCCACCGATTGTCAGCGGGATGAATACCGAGATGAAGATGATGCACGACAGATACTTCAGCAACTGCGCATCCGTCATTTGGACTTTCCATGACAGCAGCGTGAACAGAACATTTTCTGTGGGATCTGCCGGACTGGGAATCACACCTCGCAACATCGCTGCCGCAGGAATCGCGGCGTTGGATGCGAGATACGGCAGGATGGAACCGAAGTCCAGAATCAGATAAAGCACGACCCAAAACATGGGATGCGGGGCAATTCGAAACTTGCCGGTAAAGATCGGCTCGCCGCTATAAAGCGTGTAACGACTGATCTCAACGTTGTAAATCACCTGAAACACAACGCTCATTGTCGCCAGCCAAAGCAGAGCTCCACCATAGCGTGCCGTCACGAGTGGGCCGGTGAGCCATTCACCGCCGCCGATTGCGGCTCCGCCCATCACAAGCCCCGGGCCGAGCAGCAAAGGAAGCTTTGACCATTGAAATTTTGGCGCTTCCGGAAGCTCGGCCACTGTCCAGGCCGGCATGTGCCGAGTGCCTGGCTGAGGCGTGAATTGCTCTTCACTGTTCGCAGTCTTGTCAACCGGGATCGAATTGACAGATCCGGCTGTGGAGTCACCGTTCGGAATCGTGGACGTCATCTGGATTCTTTCCCTCGCATGAAGTCGGCACATGGAGTGATCTGGTTGCAAAATCCAGGATCCGAGGGCCGAACTTTGCGGTGGGCATAGAGCAGAAATATTCCATCCCTGGAACTGCGTAGTGCGGCAATTGTCCAGGGACTGTGCCGACTTGCAAGGAATTGAGGCGATTTCGTGTCGAATACGCCTGAAGCCGAGCACTTTGCAACGAATGAATTAACACCCTGAGACTGCCGGCCGCCAGCGAATCCCTGTCCAGCGCCTTAAGGCCGCCTCACGCGAAGGCAGTCGGATGCCAATATGCCGCTTTCTGGTGAATCATCCTGAGCAAAGCAACGCCCTGCGACAGACCTTTGAAGTTGCGAGCTTAGCACATGAGGTAGAGCATGGTCGCGAAAACACCGGGATAGTTGCAAACGCGCAACTTGAAAACGACGGACCCGGCGTTCCGCGGCACCCGTGGCGAAACAATCCTTGCTAATCCCACCAGCAGTGAGATCCCTTCAGACACCGGTGCTGTCGGACGCAATTTCAAAACGGAATCGAGTCAAACCGTCGATACGCTCATACGCCAGTGATCCTCCATGATCTTCTGCGGTCTGTGCGGCGAGAGTCAGCCCAAGTCCGACTCCTTCCGGCTTTCCCGTAACGAACGGCTCAAAAATTCGACTGCGGAGTTCTTCCGAAACACCGGGGCCACTGTCCAGCACGTCCACTCGGATCACGAACTTTCCAGACAGCGAACCGGTTGGTATGGTCGTTGGCAGAACGGAAACCTGCACGATCACGTGACCGCCCGGTCCCGCAGCCTCGACCGCATTTTGCACAAGGTTCAACAGGGACGCCTGCATCTGCTCGGAATCGGCGACCTCCAATCGTTCGCAATCCTGCACTGAGGGAAGTTCCACCGCAAGACGAATATTGGAATGCTGACATTGCGGATGCAGCAGTTCCTCAATCGTGCGCAGCAGCTGGTCCAGTCTGCCCGCGACCGGTGGCTGTTGAGCATCGCGAGTCAGCCGCAAGAGGCCTCGAATCTGATTTTCGGTGAGTGACAATTGCCGCAGTGCCACGTTCAGACTTTCACGATCGGTATCACGGCAGCGTCGCAAATGAAGCTGCACCGCCATACGCGCGCCCGTAATAGAATTGCGGAGTTGATGCGCCAGTCCGCCGGCAACCTGTGTGACCAATGACGTTCTTTCCGACAATCGAATTTGCCGCGTTGAGTTTTGCAGATCCTGCGCCATGCGGTTGATCGATGTCGCAAGTTCGTGAAGTTCATCGCTTCCGGTTACAGGCAGCAGCTGATCAAACTCCAGTGATGCCAATTGCTGGACATGCTGCTGCATTCTTTTCAGCCGACCACCCATGCGCGCGGCCAGCCAGAAAGAAACAGAGACCATTACCAACAGCGTCACGGCGCCGATCATCAGCGGCGGCAGAATGACTTCCTGTCGAAGACTTTGCCACTGCTGTTCGGGAACAAGCACGAGCAGTTGTTTCAGCTCGGGCGACTGCAGAATTTGAACCGTCCCCATTAGCCAGGCCTGATCGCCAGCCGTTATGGGTTGCAGTCGGCCAAGTCTCCCGGAGCCGGGAACTCCGGTCGGAGTCGATGCCTGCGGAATGGACAGAATGAGGGTTGCGATGTCTTCATCGAGTGTCGTTGCGGTGATCCGGCCCAGAGAACCGGATGCCACATAATCGGCTCCCGACAGCCCCTTCATTTGCTGTAGAATCGGAACACGAACAGGAAAACTGGCGGTGCTGAGCGTTGCGACGACTCGCTCTAATCGCCCCACCGCTTCACGTTCAGCACGATCCGCAGCCATCCACGCCGCGCTGACCGAAAGCACAGCCACAGCCAGCGTCTGGACAATCGCGAAGGGCAACAGAATCTGATTCCGAATCGGCCAGTGCATGCAGATCCTCGCCCGGAAAACGCGTCAGTGACAACTCCCTCATGTTGTAATGCCTGACCAGAGAAATGTCCCGTGGCCGTCGAATGCCGCTTCCCCTCAATTCACTGCCTCCTCGCGACTTCCGCTACTCCCAGAGTCCAGGCCATTTCCCCGAGTTCGGGCGAAAAAGTGGCCGGTAGGCTGCTTTCTATTTAACCTGCGCTGATTTGCTTCAGCAGTTCGTTTGCCTGGATTCGAACATCAGGGGCGAAGAAATCTGCCGCCACTTTTTCTACGACCGCCTTTAACTCGGCCTTCTGAGTCGCATTGGCTGTGTTCCAGAGATCGCTGATGCCGCGCAGGCAATTACGGACCACCTGCGGCTGTTCCACCTGAAAAGTGTTCTCTGCAAG
>QWOO01000226.1 GCA_003669615.1 Planctomycetota bacterium | reverse complement strand
GACCAATTTCTGGGAAAAGGTAACCGGCCTTCAGTTTGAGATAGTTATCGTTAATGTGAACCATGAACCTGGGCACCCAATTTTTCAGACAAGTCGAGCAGACAGAAGACTACGAATTTCGCGGAGAGGTTATGAATCTATGAATGAGGTGGCAAACATTGTCGCCTTTGCTCCGCAAAAGCAGCGTTTATGTTCGCAACTTTCGCGGAGCGAAAGGCGACTGTCATAAATTCACAGCCGCGGAGTTGTGACAGGTCACCGCACCAATTTCAATGGTTCGGCCCGGGCGGACAATATTCCTTCACCCATGCGAAAATCTCATTGTGCCAATACCGACTGTTGGCCGGCTTGGTCACCCAGTGTCCTTCATCCGGAAAGTTGATGAACTTACTGGGGATTCCCTGACGCTGCAAAGCCGTGAAGACCTGCTGCCCCTCACTGATGGGGACTCGAAAGTCCAGATCGTTGTGAATGATCAGCATGGGTGTTTTGAAACTCGCCGCCAGCCGATGAGGAGAATGCTTTTCATACGATTCCCGATTCGGTCCCCACGGCGGGCCGCCATGTTCATATTCGTCAAACCACAATTCTTCGGTCGTCGTGTACATGCTGTCGAAGTTGTACACGCCGCAGTGATTGACCAGCGTCTTGAATTTGTCCGTCTTGCCTTCAAACCAGTTCATCATATATCCACCAAACGAAGCCCCGGCGGCAAACATGCGATTGGTATCGATGAAAGGCTGCTGCTCCATATGAGCCAGCCCGGCCATCAGGTCGACGTAACAGCGACCGCCCCAGTCACCGCTGATCTGGTCCGTATATTTCTGCCCAAAGCCGGTACTGCCGCGAGGATTTGGCGCGGCCACCACATAACCCTGTGCCGCCCAGATCTGCGGGTTCCAGCGGAAGCTCCAGTTGTCCGCCCACGCTCCCTGAGGACCTCCATGCACCAAAAATGCGAGCGGCCATTTCTGAGCCTTATCAAAGCCAGGCGGAGTCAAAATCCACATCTGCATCGGATCGTTGTCCGCTCCGGGAACCGTCACGGAAGAGGGCTCCGCGAATTCAATTTCCGACAGCATACGATCATTCATGTGCGACAAATTCAGGCCCGGTGCTTTGGCCCTTAGAAACTGCTCATTCAGCTGGACGGCGAAGACCTCTGCAGGATGCGTCAGGCGGCTGTTATTGCAGATCAGAACGCTTCCGTCCGCAGAAATGCTGAGGTTCATGGAGGTCCCGACCGACTGAGCGCGCTCGGCCACGTTCGGCTTACTGACGGTGATCGCGTAGATCGGCTTTGAACCATTCGATTCTGCTACGGTGACGATCTGATCGTTGTTGCGCCAGACGATCTCGTCGAACGACAGATCAATATCGGGTGTCAGCGAGCGAGGTGCACCGGCAAACGATCCGTCGAGGTTACAGTCGACAAGATTGATTTCCCATTTGTCGGCTTCGTAACCCGGCTTTCGCTGAGCTCGGAAGGCGAGCTTTGTTCCGTCGGGGGAAAACATCGGATGCCCATCGGCCGCCGGATTGGAAGCGGTCAACGTTTCCCACTGCACTGATCCTCCGCCGATGGAGACTCGGCAAAGATCGTAATTCGTGCTCCACGATTCTTCAGTCGCCGGAACCGCGGTAAAGACCAGATGTGTGCTGTCGGGTGAGAAACAAAAATCCTGCGTTGAGGAAAATGTCGACGACGTTGGATATCCATCGCGGTCCCCAGGAGTCACGTCGCGAGGATCGCCGGCCACGATCACGCCAGGAATATCCTCCGTCAGATCAATCACAAACAGGTGCTGACGTTTGTCTTCGACATAGCTATCCCAGTGGCGATAGAACAATCGTTTGAACACGCGAGCCTTCACGGGTGACGCGGCGATGGCATCCGATTTTTCCTTGTTCGCCTTGTCACTTTCGGCAAATGGCTTTTCAGAGAATTCCGGATAAACCGCTGACACGAAGGCGATGTGTCGACCATCAGGCGACCAAATCGCATTTGAAGCATCGGTGCTGATCTTCGTGAGCTGCTTTGCTTCGCCGCCGCAGGGATTGATGAGCCAGAGCTGACTGGTTCCTGAACGAGTAGATTCGAACGCAATCCAGCGTCCATCCGGAGACCACTTCGGATTGTTGTCTTTCGCGGCGGAATTGGTCAGCTGGCGAGCCGGCGCGGAACCGTCTGTGGGAACAAGCCACAAACGTGAAACCGATTTGTTGGTGTGCGAATCGGTAATTTCTGTGGCGGCAAAAACGGCCCATGCTCCGTCAGGGCTGACGCTCGGCGCGGCGACTCGTTGAAACGCGAACAAATCTTCGACTGAGAACGGTCGTTTTGTCATAGTGGGTAGAGCCAGATTTCCATCCTGAGCAAATGCGGTCGACGTAATGCAGACAGACAAAACTGCTGCGAACCACAGAAACGATTTCATTGGGAACTCCTTTAACGGCACGAGCCACGCACATCGTCTGCACGCCGGCAGTGTTTGGCTCGGTTTGCTGTGTTTAGCCCGGTAGAATGTCAGGCGACACGGGCTGTTGTCCAGCATGAGGCGAAATGCTTTCAGCTCAGAACGACGATTTTCTCAATCAGTTCTGAATCGGTCACCGTAGCGACCGTTCCATCGGCCGCGCAACAATAGATGGAACGCCCGTCTGTGTTGACGATCTGCCCGGTGCTGCTGATGTCCCATGACAGGACATTTGTCGCGAGCTGTTTTTCCGAACCATCGGCCGAGATCAGCGGCTTCCCGGAGAACATCATCGACAGGAAGTTGAAGAAGTAGACGAATGTCCGAAGTAGTCGGTAGCGGAACATTCCGTGCTGCAGGAACACAGCAATGCAGTGCATCACCCAACTTTCTTCTCCGGCGGCTTTCGACGAAAGACACTTGTAATCTTTGACCAGAACCTCGCAAATCGACTGGGATTCAGCACCTGCTCTGTCCATGTGCGTCGAGACGATGTGAAGTTGCCCCAGGCAAGATCCACATACGGGCGGTATGTATCTTTAACGGACGCCCAGATTCCCTGTTTGTGAATCTGCGTGAGAGCATTGGCGTAGTGGCCGAAGATGTTTCGGTTCACAATTTTTCCCGCAACAAAAAGTCCCGTCAGACTTCCCTGAGTCACATTTTTTATGGACTCTGCCGCCTGCATCGCCACGGCACCGGACACTCCGAGCAGGCTGATGTGTTCGGCGGTCGCTAACTGCTTCATGTCAGTCCATATGCGACTGATCTCTGCCTCCGGTATCAGCAGGGCCGGGTCCACTTCATTGAGCGCTTTGCGAGTCTGATCGAAACTCGTTCGAAGTTCGTCGATAGACAGAGGTGGCGTGTCGAAGTTTGTCGCCGCGCGGCTGCTGGCATTCTTGACAGCTTCGAACAGGTCATCCACTTTATGGATCGTAGAACTGTCGTCAATCAGTCCCTGCTTTTGAAGTTCCATCGCAAGTTCATGAAGGTAAGTCTTTGTGCCGTACGCAGCATCACTCACCACAGCAAGAATCCAGAGCGGTGAAATATGAAGGGTGGCCAGTCCCGTGATGTCAATAAAGTTGCCCACGGCTTTGCGAGCGATAAAACGTCCAGGATTGCCTCCGGTGGGATCATCTGCAGGATTGATCCTACCGGAAATATCATTGGCTGAAGCAGATGCAGGGGTGGCTTCGGAATCCTGAACACTGGCGACATTCGCGAGCAGGAAATTCAGCGAGTTGCGTACTGCAACTTCATAGCTCTTTGAGTCCTGAAAGGCCTGTGGCACGATAAACTCAGCAATCTCTTTGGCTGTTCCGGCGGTAAGTCCGACTGCACTTCGAACCAGACGTTCCGGCACCGACGCGCCGTAAAGCAGACTCCGAAGAATCTGTTCTGAGACGGGCAGAGCCGTCTCATCAATGTCCGTTGTTGAAGAATCTGCGGGAATTCCCCTTTTGAGTTCGGACATCGCGTGTGTTCTTCCGGCAAGCTGATGAAATACGATTCGAAACAGAACCATAGCACAGTGCAGATTCTGGCGAATGCGGCGTACAATTCGAGCGATTCGCTCGTCGGCCTCAAAAATTTGCAGTGTTCTCTTTCGAACAGACGCAGAATCGAAGCCTGAGGACTCGTTACAATGTTGGATAAGCTCAAACGATTGTTTGGCAGTGACTCAACACCCGCTACTGCGGAGTCTGCGGAACAACATGGATCGAACGCAGAATCGGATGAACGACTGCTAGCGCGGTGGAAGACGGAAGAACTCGACGGACGCCGAGTCGACGTCTTTGTTCCTGAAAGCGAACACGCGCCGGCAGGTGCAGTGCTGTTCCTTCATGGACACGGTCGTATCCTGCTGAAGGAAAACAAGATTTTTACTCGACTTCTGCAGGAGCATCGACTGGCAGCCGTATGTCCCGACGGAGGACGTGCCTGGTGGCTGAACGTTGTCTGCGAAGAATTTGATCCTGAAATGACGGCGCAGCAGTGGCTGCTGGAACGTGTTGTCCCGTTCATTGAAGAACGCTTCGGAATCAGTTCGCCTCATGTTGCTCTATTGGGCATCAGTATGGGCGGCCAGGGCGTTCTGCAACTGGCATTTCGGCATGCCACCAGGTTTCCAATCGTCGCTGCGATCTCGCCCGCGGTGGATTTTTTTCAACTGCACGGGTCCGGCATCCCGCTGGACACAATGTTTCCCGACACTGAAGCCGCAAGGCAAGCGACGGTTGTGCTGAACCTGAATCCGCTGTTTTGGCCGCGGTATCAGTTCTTTTGCTGCGATCCGGCAGACGTGGAATGGTTCGATGGAGCAGCAAGGCTGGGAATGAAGTTGTCTTCGTCCGGCATCTTGCACGAGCGAGACCTTGAGACAACTGGCGGAGGTCACTCGTGGGACTACTTCAACAGGATGGCCCCGGTCGTCATGCAACATATCTCGACGAGCCTTCGGAAGCTCGAATGACATCGCCACAGTGAACCGCTGGTAACTCTGACGAATTATTCCACGGCAGCTCGCCGACAGAGCGGCATCGCCAGGTCACCACCGGAAACGTAAGCAAGT
>QWOO01000131.1 GCA_003669615.1 Planctomycetota bacterium | reverse complement strand
GAAGGCGATGACAAAAAGAATGTTCAGGCACGCATCGATCAGATTATTAACAACTGGCTGCAGATTGAAACCGTAGCCGTGCAGCCCGCTGGCAAAGGTGCGACTTTTGAAATTCGATATCGAAACGGCAAACGCGCCACCTTTGAAGCTCGACCCGTACGCATCGAAGAGCTGCTGACTGATGTCCGCAAATACATCGAAAGCAAACCAAAGCAGCTCGACGGTGCAATGCTCCAGGTCGACAACATTGGCTGGTCGCTGATTCGCAGCAATGAAGGCAAGTATCTCGATAAGCCAGTCGCCACATGGGAACTGGATCTTAAGCCGCCCGGCAATCATTTCGACGCGACGCAGACGGTCACAACACCGCTTCAGCGACCCGGCGCTTACTGGGTCACGGCAAAAATGAGCGACGGTAATGAATCCCGCGTTGTCGTATGGGTTGCTGACACGGCGATCAGCCGCAAACGAGTGGAAGAAGGCACGCTGTACTTTGTAGCCGACGCCGTCACCGGAGCCCCGATTGCTCGAGCGGACCTCGAATTCTTCGGATGGCGACAGGAATATCGTCAGAATAACAACCACGAAATCTTCACCAACCGTTTTGCCGGTCGAACCGATGCGGATGGTCTCAGTACGCCTGATCCCAAAGATCTGGTTCCTCAGAATCAGTGGATCGTGATTGCTCGCACAAAGGAAGGTCGACTGGCCTATGACGGCTTCATGGGTGTGTGGAATCCCGAAAAACTGCAGCCGCTGGACTACAGCCCGCTCAAGGTTTATTCGATTACTGATCGCCCAGTGTACCGACCGGGCCATGCGGTCAAGTTTCGCTTGTGGACTCGCAAGCCCCGCTTTGATGCAGACGACAACAGTTATGTGGACAAGAACTGCTGGGTTCAGATCCGCAATCCCAAGGGAGACATTGTCTACGAAGTGGAAGCGAAGACGGATCGCTGGGCTGGCGTTGATGGCGAATGGACTCTGCCCGCCGATGCGACTCTGGGAAGCTACCAGATCGGAATCGCCGAAGAGCAGATGGTTCAGATCACCGTGGAAGAGAACGGCATTCCGAAACTTTCCACGCAGGCACAGCGTCACTTGATCGGCGGTGGTTCATTTGTCGTCGAAGAATACCGCAAGCCGGAATACGAAGTCAAAATCGAAGCTCCCGACAAACCGGTGAAGCTTGGCGAAAAGATCCAGGCGAAGATTATTGCGAAGTACTACTTCGGAGCACCGGTCACAGAAGCGAAGGTGCACTACAAAGTCGAACGCACAAAGAAGGATAGCCGCTGGTATCCGGTCGGTCGCTGGGACTGGTTGTATTCACCGGGTTACTGGTGGTTTGCACCCGATTATCAGTGGTACCCAGGGTTCTCACGATGGGGCTGCTTCGGCCCGATTCGGCCATGGTGGAACTGGAGCCCTGATCCTCCGGAAGTCGTGGCTGAAGGAGATGCTCAGATCGGCGAAGACGGCACGTTCCTGGTCGACATCGACACGGCCGCCGCGCTCGCATCACACAGTGACAGCGATCACAACTACAACATCACGGCCGAAGTTGTCGACAAGTCTCGCCGCACAATTATCGGAACCGGCAGCGTGCTGGTGGCTCGTGATGCGTTCAAGGTGTTCACGTGGACCGAGCGAGGCCACTATCAAACTGGCGACACCGTTAACGTCGGCTTCCAGGCTCGCACGCCGGATGACAAACCGGTCAAAGGCAGCGGCAAGCTGACGCTGTTCTCGGTAAAGTATGAGAACGACAAGCCGGTGGAGCAGGAAGTGCAGTCATGGGACGTCGCGACAAAAGACGACGGTTCCGGGACCCTGAAGATGACGGTTCCCGATGCAGGCCAGTTCCGCATCAGCGTGAAAATCACCGATAGCGAAGGCCACGAAATGGAAGGCGGCTACGTGCTGTTCGTCCGAGGCCCCGCGGACAACGGCGGCGGTTATCGCTTCAATGACCTGGAACTCATCACTGAAAAACAGGAATATGCACCGGGGGAAAAGGTGCGTCTGCAAATCAATACGAACAAGCCGGACAGCACAGTGCTGCTGTTTGTGCGACCGATGAATGGGCTGTGTGCCAAACCAATCGTGCTCCGCATGAAAGGCAAGAGCACCGTGCATGAGATCTCGATCGAACGCACCGACATGCCGAATATCTTTGTTGAAGCGATTACGATTGCCGACGGTAAGATCCACAGCGAAATGCGGGAGATCGTTGTTCCTCCTGAACAGCGAATTGCGAACGTGGAAGTGCTGCCGTCAGCGACGACGTATCGACCGGGCGAAGAAGCGACGGTGAAGCTGAAGCTGACGGATCTGGATGGAAAACCGTTCGTTGGCAACACCGTTCTGTCTGTGTATGACGCCAGCCTGGAATACATCGCAGCCAGCAGTATTCCGGAGATTCGCAGCTTCTTCTGGAACGTGCGTCGTCAGCATCATGCCAGTGTTCAGTCAACGCTGCATCGCATATCCGCACCTGCGTATCGCGACAATGAAGTCACGATGCAGATGCTGTTTGGGAATGATCCGTCGATGGGCGGTGGCGGCTACGGAATGATGCGTGGCGGCGGCTTTGGTGGCGAACGGATGATGGCTCGCGGCATGATGATGGATAGCATGCCGGCTCCTGCGGCTGCGATGGAGATGGATGCCGCGTCACCGATGGCGCTCGGCATGATGGCCAAGAGTGATGCGGCTCCCGGTGCACCGCCGGCCGGTGGTGGAGCCGAAGTCGCGCCGACACTGCGTTCCAATTTTGTCGACACGGCCTACTGGGTTGCATCCAGCGTCGCCGATGAAAACGGTATCGTCGAAGTGAAGTTTAAGGTTCCCGACAACCTGACCACGTGGAAAATCAAAGCCTGGACCATGGGCGATGGCACACGAGTCGGCTCGGGCACTTCAGATATCATCAGCAGCAAGGATTTGATCATCCGGCCGCAGACGCCTCGCTTCTTCACCGAACGAGATCAGATCGTGCTGTCTGCTGTGGTGCACAATTATCTGGCCTCTGAGAAATCTGTCAAAGTCGTCATCGAAAACGAAGGCGGACATTTGAAGCTGCTCGATGAAGCGGAACGAACGGTGACGATCGCGGCTGGCGGCGAAACTCGCATCAACTGGACGGTCGATGTCGTAGCATCAGGCCTGACCACGATTCGTATGAAGGCACTGACGGACGAAGAATCCGACGCCGTCGAAATAAAGGTACCTGTGCAGGTACATGGCATGCTGAAAACGGAAAGCTTCACCGGCGTGATTCGTCCGAATGGCAAGAATGCGATTGTCGAAGTGAAAGTTCCCGAGGAACGCATTCCGGCTCAGTCACGTTTGGAAATTCGTTACAGCCCAAGCCTTGCTGGAGCGATGGTGGATTCGCTGCCTTACCTGCTGCAGTATCCTTATGGCTGCACCGAACAGACGCTCAATCGTTTTCTTCCAGCCGTGTTGACTCAACGCACGCTGCAAAAGATGGGAGTGAATCTGGCGGACGTGAAGAAGCAGCGAACGAACCTCAATGCGGCTCAAACGTATCGCGGCAAGTATCCGGCTCACTGGGGCGAAAAACCGCAGGTGCAGACTCGCGATATCCGTGAATTGCCTGCCGGGTTCGGCCAGGGCAGCAGCACGCTCGCCAAGTGGATTCAGGACAACATCGACAAGGACATGAAGGTTCTGAAAGGCCGATCAAAGGACTTCAATCCGGTCTTCGATGACGTCGAGATGAATCGTATCGTCGCTGACGGAGTGAAAGCTCTCACCGAAATGCAGCTCAGCGATGGCGGCTGGGGCTGGTTCTCCGGTTATGGCGAACACACATCGCCTCATCTGACAGCACAGGTTGTCCATGGTTTGACGGTCGCACAACAGAATGACGTGCCCATCGTTCCTGACGTGATTCAGCGAGGCGTCGAGTGGCTGAAAGGTCACCAGGCGAATGAACTGACAAAGCTCCGCGAAGGCGACAAGCATCGGGAGAACGACAAGTACAAGAGCAACGCTCCGTACAAAATGCAGGCCGACAACCTGGACGCTTTTGTCGCCATGGTGTTGTCAGAACACGACCTCAACGATCCCGCCATGACAGACTATCTGTACCGGGACCGCGGCGATCTGACGGTTTACGGCCTGTCACTCACGGGTCTCGTGCTGCATCGGGAGGGCGAGGCTCCTGCCGAGCCGCAACGAAACGCCATCGAACGTCGTGACATGGTGATGAAGAATATCGAACAATTCCTCGAACAGGACGAGGAGAATCAAACCGCCTGGCTGCGTCTGCCCGAGAACAGTTGGTGGTACTGGTACGGCAGCGACAACGAAGCGATGGCCGTCTATTTGAAGCTGCTCGTCGCCGTTCGACCAAACGACGAAATCGCATCACGGTTGGTCAAGTACCTGTTGAATAATCGTAAGCAC
The DNA here is from genome assembly GCA_003669615.1 of Planctomycetota bacterium. GTDB lineage: Bacteria > Planctomycetota > Planctomycetia > Planctomycetales > Planctomycetaceae > SXXK01. Next base: position 15,370 of record QWOO01000131.1, on the reverse strand, counting down.
GGCACGTACTGGAACAGCACTCGCGACACAGCGATGGTGGTCGAATCCATGGCCGACTACATCAAAGCGACCGGCGAAGATCAGCCCGATATGACGGTCGAAATTCTCGTCGATGGCGAAGTGCAGAAGTCCGTCAAGATCAACGGGGATAACCTCTTCAGCTTTGACAACGTGCTGCTGATCGAAGGCGATGCCGTGACCACTGGAAATCACAAGATCGAAGTCCGCCGCACAGGCAAAGGCCCGGTTTACTTCAGTGCGTATCTGACCAACTTCACGAAGGAAGACAACATCACCGCCGCGGGACTGGAAGTGAAGGTGGCCCGCAAGTTCTATCGCCTGGAACGTGATGACAAGCAGGTCAGCGTCCAGGGCGATCGAGGCCAGGTGGTGTCTCAGCAGGTCGCGAAATACAAACGCATTCCGTTGGAAGATCTGCGTTCTGTCACCAGCGGCGATCTGATCGAAGTGGAAATGATCATCGACAGCAAGAACGACTACGAATACCTGCTGCTCGAAGATCACAAACCAAGCGGCTTCGAACCCGACGACCAGCGCAGCGGCTACGTGTTCGAAGGACTCACGGCTTATCGCGAACTGCGGGATGATCGAGTCTCGTTCTTCCTGACGTCGCTCGCTCGCGGCCAACACAGCATCAACTACCGCCTCCGCGCCGAAACGCCCGGCAAGATGTCTGCACTGCCCGCAACGATCGAAGGGATGTACTCGCCGGAACTCGTTGGCAACAGCGATGAGTTTAAACTGCAAGTCAATGATCGGGAGTAACCAGAAAACATAGCTGAAACGGCCCGTTGCGATGAACAACGGGCCATATCAAGGCTGCGGTTGGAGTTAACCGCATTATGCGACCGGGCTAACAGGACAGCGCCAGGTTCGCCCCGCACAACAGCGATGCATTGACGGTCTGCCAGCGATTTTATCCGTGAAATCTGTGCTATCCGTGGTGAAAACGACAATCGCATTTTGACCACGGATAGCACAGAGAACACGGATGAATCGCACAGGTCAAAAAGGTGTAATTGCCGGGAAGGATCGATGTTTGCGTGGTTCCGCATTATGGGCGACTAACAAACGGAACATCGGACATGGCGCTGTCCAACTAATCAATCGTTTACCTTCCGCTGTCCCGTGATCGCGAACGGTTCTGAATCTCCGCTCGGCGCCGTCGGTAACGTTGTTGAGCACGTCGATGGTCGCCCGCTTTGTTGTACGCGATCGCACTGGCGCCAATACCGACGATGATGAACACGAGCCCGAACAGAGGGAACGCGTTGTCCGCGAACGATGACGGACCGAACGAAGGTCCCATCGAATTCATGGACGACGCCATGCCTACCCAGACACATCCAAAAATCGTGATGGCAATTCCGCCGCCGATCGCCCCAGCCTCCGACGGAATGTGTCGAGCCCCATCCTGGCGTGTTACCATGTAGTTCTCACGCTCCATTTGCCACTCGCGGTCCAAAGCGGCCAGTTCCGTGTGGCCCGTGAGGTTCTGGACCTGCTCGCTGAGCTGATCTGTTTTCGCGGCCAGTTGCTCAAGGACCTCGGTAAATGTCGCTGTTTCGGTTCGCTGGATGCTCAGGTTAGCACCGCAATGACGGCACGTCGCAAACTGTGTTGTCGCAGCAACCTCCAGAGGTGCTCCGCATGAGTTACACGCAATCTTTTCGACTTGCATACCAGCCTGCTTCCCGACCAGGGGTTTCTCGACAAAAATCTCCCAACACCGCAAACGCATGCAGGGGTGCTCGGATCACCAAAGATTCAGAAAAATTTAGTCACACGCTCATTCTCTCGAACAGCCCGGCTTGTATCGCTTTGATGAGCAGTCGTGTTTTCGAAAGGCGCGAAATGGCATATCGTCTGGAAAGCTATGTGCTCCGCGGAGAAATTCGGAACTCGCAGCGGAACAGTGTGTCGGGATGGCTGGAAGTGCTTAGGGCGACCGGAAAAGGTGAAGACGCGGCCTCCGAACCGCGACTGGTGACGCTGTCGTTTGTGGGCAACCTGCAGGGAGAACTCGCCGGGCGTGATTTTCGCTTCGAAGTTCGTGAGCGGGATCTTCCCAACCCGAGACCTGTTCTCGATGAACACTTTCATAACGACCAGATCGGGCCGATGGGCGACAGCCTTTATCGTATGGTCCGCGTGCCGCTGATTCCGATTGAAGAATTCTACATGGCTCGAAAACGCGGAGAGGCTCCGCCCGAAGAACAGCGAGCGTCCATCTATCTTGAGTGGTACAGTCAGAACGGCCGAGTCGTCCTGGAACTGCTCGATCCGATCCTTGAGTTCGCTGGACAGTATGATCGGCTGGCAGACCCGGAACCTGAGCCCGTGCCGGATCCGGACGATGTCGGACTACCTTCCATCACAGCGATCTCACTCGACGACGATGGAGTCTTTCGCATCGAACCCGTATCGCCCTCGGAGTCTGAAGACGATGACGATCCGTTTGGGCTCTTTCTGAAAGGTCTGAGCCAGCAGATCAGTCAGTCGTCGCTTGAGGCTGAATCGGCAGATGACACTTCTCCGCTCGGAGACGAACTTCCGTGGACCGATAGCGAACCGCAAGCACCTCGCAGTTGGGATGAAATCATCCCGGGGATCGATCCGGAAACGAAGGCGATGTATGAACAGTGGGACGAGGTGACTCATGGCACGAAGGATGAGCCGCTGACATGGTTGTTCGAAAGCCCGCTCTGTCTGCCGAAACCCGACAACGTGTTCGATGAACAGCAGGCATGGATCGCACTTCATTCGCTGCTGGCCGCGATGGCTCTGCGAGGCGTCGCGTTCGACATGTGTCCCCACTTTACGGCGATGCAGGCGTATCGGCTGCTGATTGAGGATCTGCTTCCCGAAGCCGGAGTCCATCCCAATCTCGTCGCCACCGGCTGGGTCCAGCACTACAGCTCATGGGAATCCTGTGAAGAGTGCCAGGCCGAGTTCGACGATGAGTACAATCGACGGAAGAGCACGGAATAACAGAGCAAAATCCCGTCGACGGAGCGACGTGTGTACCGTACACCCGTCGCTCCGCCGACGGGCTTTCCTCGCGAGGACAATTAGGATTTAGCTGTCAAACGGCCACGTTATTTCATACAATACGCGGCCGCTGTGAAGCAAAAGCAGGAGTCATTTTATGCCGACGTTCAATGTGATTGTGCAGAATCGCAGAATCGCAGAATCGAGATCGAGGCCCCGGAGGATGTTCCGGACGGTACAGAAGTCCGCGTTGAGGTCACAACGTCCGCAAGTCGGATGGGCATTCCTGAATCAGAATGGCGGGATGGATCAGAAGCGGTGACAGAATGGTCGGCCTGGCTGAAAACGATTGAACCGGTTGAATTTGCGGGAGCGGATTCGTTCGACGAAGAATTCCGAAACGCAAATGTTGAGGCCGTGCGAAGTCAAATGAACGAGTCCGACAGATGATTCGTTTCCTATTGGATACAGGGCCCGCCAACAGTTCATCAACAATCGAGTGCCCGCATTTGATTTTCACAAGTGGTTGATCTAGCTTCTCAGGGCCTAACTACTGGCTGTTCGATGCTGGATCAGGAATCATCACACCATGCCGTCTGTTCGGCAACGGAGTCAAACATTATGCAAAAACATGCGATGGCGTTGGGATATTTCTCTCTCGCCGTATTCTGCATTTTCACGTCATCGCAAGGGTATCTGCCGCTTCAGATGCCACTTCTTATTGTATCACTGCTCGCCGCTTTGATGGGAATCGGATTCCTGATGAGTGCATGGGCAGCCCAGTTCCAGACGGCCTGGAGATGGTGGCTGAAAATGGTTCGTCTGGGGCAACAGGCACCAATCGATGGCCATCGTCAGTCGTCTGAGGGACTGTCGGGAAACTGAAAACGGTTTAGCGTTCGAAAGATCCATCGGCGGCCTGACAATGGACTCCTTGAACACTGATGCCTTCCTGATGTCTGGCCCCCGTGTCTTGATCAATGTCGAGGGCCACATTGAAGAAAGCCAACAGGTGCCAGTGAAGCTAACGTCACGATCGAATCATCGTCCGCTCACAACTCCCGGATCACCACTACCCGCTCCCAGCGTCAACGGCGTGGGCATCGGTTGTCTCTGCAGGTTGCTTCTCTTGCACTCTAAAGGCACCTTAAAACGGGCTCAATTCAGCAACGGTGCCGCCCGCTTTCTGGAAGGCACCGACACCACCTGCCTGTTTGGCGATTTCAGACCATCAGTCATTCAGCGATTCTGGAAGATTCTCCAGGTCTGCAAGATCCTTGAGTCGACCACTGGCCAGTTTGTTTGTTCGCAGATCTTCCAGAGAGATCAGAGAAACAGCGACGCCATCCCAAACTTCGTTGATGCGATTCTCCCACGCGGCATCGAACGAGAGACCTGAGACGGAATTCAGGATCTCGATTCGAAGAGGAGGATGTCCCATGCGAGTCATCTGCTTTGGATCGGTAAACAGTTCAACTCGAAGATTCGGCACATCGAATCCAAACTCACGACAGACCTTCAGAACATTCTCGGCATTTTCTGTGTTCGTCTGAATCCATACATCCATGTCACCGGTGAACCGCGGATACCCGTGAGCAGCCACGGCATAACCACCGACAAGCAGATACTTAACGCGGTGAGTATGTAACAGACTCAAGAACTCTCTGAAGTCGAGGGGCAGTTTGACCATCGGGATAAGCCTGCATCCGGAGTTGTTCAAGAATTGTCATGCGCTGTTCCATCGTCATCATCCAGTACTCGCGCCGCGTGGCGTCATCGGCATCGCTAAACGAGTCAAACGTTTTGAATGTTGTTTTGGGAGTCATGGCGTCCTTTGGCATTCGATGGAGTCACTCAAACCTACGAAGTGTCTACACGAATCCGCATTGTAGGCAGACCCCCAGCGTGACTCAATTGCTGTCTCTCATGATCAGGTGCACTTACCGACATCACCTGCCACTTCGTAAATGCACCAAAGCGCGGAGAATCGTGTCCAGCACGTGATCCAGTTGTGCGCCGATATCCTGAACCAGGAAACGCAGGACGAAATAACCGTGTTCCTGCAGTAAAGCATCCTTGCGTCGGTCGCGGCGGTAGGCGTCTTCGTTGGCAAAATGCTGACTACCGTCCAGTTCGATTACCAGCCGAGTCTCCTCGTCCAGCAGATCGACTTCCATCTTTCCCCAGCCATCAAAAGCGATGGGAAGTTCAGCATTCAATCGAAATCGCCCGGTTGTTTCTTCCAGTGTTTCCAATCGTCGAAACAGAAAAGCTTCACTGGCACTGCGAGCACGCTGGATACCTTCGGCTTCCGGCTCAACTTGACGAGCGGCATGTACGAACAGTTTTGCCAGAGGTTCGTCGACACCATCGCGAACCAGTCGCCGAATACTGGCCGCGTATTCGTTCTTCCATACCGGGTCAACCGGCAACGGAACTTCCGAAGGCCAGCCCGGTACTGCACTACCGGGCAACTGCACTGTGTAGCCGACAGCCTCGTAGCCCTGACATCGACGATCAAACATACGAGACAGCATCGGCACGTTCAGATCCGCGTAGTCGTACACTCGCACTTCTGTTTTGCCATCGTGCAGCCGATGCAGGCGGCCGACGTACTGGGCGATCGTGCCGCGCCATGAAACTGGCAGCGTCAGAAATAACGTGTCCAGCCGCGAATCGTCGAAACCTTCACCGATGTAGCGTCCTGTTGCCAGCAACACCCGTGGTTCGCCTTCGGGGATCGCCGCCAGTTGTTCCTGAGTTCCCCGAGACTCTCTGGCACTGGTTCCACCATGCAGGACAACAATGTGTGAGAGATGAGGCTTCAGCAAGGTTTCGAGTGCTATCAGATGTTCTTTACGTTCCGTCAGAACAAGTGGCGAACGACCCTCGTTGAGGCACTGCACAACGTCGTCACAGATGATGCGGTTGCGGTCGTCGTCTGCAATGAGTTCTCGATAAAGATCCTGAAACTGCAACCGCATATCCGGATCGGCTTCAGCGATCGGTCGAAACGAAGTGGGGCGCACAAACACGGAATGCCGAAAGGGCCGAGCCACAGCTTCGGACTTCGCATCGACCGTATACCGCACTGGGCCACACTGCATAAAAATGATGGGATGGTGTCCGTCTTTGCGATTCACAGTCGCCGACAACCCCGTCACGAATCTGGCCTTTACTCGGCGGGCAACCAATTCAAAACTCTGAGCCGACAGATGGTGGCATTCGTCGACGATCACATGCCCATATTCCGCAATGCAGTCATCTACGACACCTTTTCGCACCAGACTTTGAATAATGGCCACATCGATTCGGCCAGTTGCCTTTTTTCGTCCTCCTCCGATGCAACCAATCTCCTTCTCAGTCACGTCCAGAAACGTGGCCAGTCGCTCGACCCACTGATCGAGCAATTGCCGCCGATGGACAAGTATGAGCGAGTTGACACCACGCTCGGCTATCAGCCAGGCGGCGATGACAGTTTTGCCGAAAGCCGTTGTTGCGGACAAAACACCAGTCTCATGCCGCAGCAGTTCTTCGACCGCTTGTTGTTGTCCCGGCCGCAGTTCACCACGAAACGTTGCGTTCAGCGGTACTCCGGCAACACGTTCATCCTGAATATCGATGCCGATCTTCAGCTCGTTCAGCAGGGTCTGAACATCGTCGAAGCAGCCGCGTGGCAGACCGATATGATGCGAATGTTCTTCCGCACAGGCAATGACTCGAGGTTTGTCGTAAGTCGGCAAACGCATCGATTGAGCCTTATAGAACTCCGGATTCTGAAACGCTGCCGTGCGTACAAGGCGATTCCGCAGTTCCGGCGGAAGTGATGCTTTCGCGATATAGATTTGATCACCCAGAGTGAGCGTCAACCGTTTTGGCAATGGACTATGAATCGCCGGTTCACGTGGCAGCCGCGACGGAGCTGCCAGCCAGGGTTCTTCGTCGTCATCATCCGGGGTCGCGATGCGTACATTGATAATTCGCCCACGTGAACCAGCATTCTGTACAGTTTTCTCGACTGCAGATCGTGACATCCGTCGAATGGAACTCAGGTACTTCCATTGATCGGCATGTGGGTTTCCATGCTCGTCGAGAAACTCACTGTTGCCGTGAACACGCGGCTGTTTTTGCAACGGCAGCGCGATCAGATTGCCGAATCCACCTCTGGGCAGAGTGTCCTGATTGGGAAAGAAGCGGTCATAAGAATCCAGCCCGATATCCGGTCGTCGCTCCATGGTTTCTGTGAGCACATGGGATCCGAGACGACGTGCGATCGACGCCGGAATTGCATCGCTGAAGAAGATCCAGATGTGCCCGCCGTTGCCCGATCGAGACCGTTCTAAAGCCGCCGGCACATCAAGGCGACGACAGGTATCCAGTACGGCCTCTGTGTCCTGCTGCCAGTGGGTTTTGTCGAAATCCATCGCCAGGAAAAAGCAGGTTTCATCGAGCAGCATAGGATAAACGCCGGCCGTGAATTCCGCACCGCCAGGGTCCTGCCCGGAAAGATGCCAGCGGATCACATCGTCTGTCACGGGCAAAAACTTGCGATGCACACATGTCGCACATTTCACTCGTGGCTTTTCGCAGAGACCTCGCACCCATTCATTGCCACATGCAGGAGCATAACCCGACTTCCCGGTTGTTCGACTTTCAAAGCGTCTGGGATAAACATCCTCGCGGCCACGGAACAGGGACCGAAAGAGCGCAATCTTGGCTTCCGGCGAAGAGCGATGATGAACTTCACTGCTCGGTGTATTCACGAGAAGACTCCGCCAGTCTGTGGTGTCCAAAACAATGCACTGCGGATCCTGAGCCAGGGATGCTCCGGAAACGGCAACGTTTGATTGTACGCTGCGAAACGAGTGAAACGGAATTTACCACTGTTGCGGGGATCGCCGGGAAGGTAAACTTGCAGCACCGTTGTCTCGAAGACAGTCTTGCGAAAAATGAATTGGAGGGATGTTCAGTGGCCACGACTGCCTGGCCGTTTATTGAATTGGATGAAGCCGGTGTGGCATTCGTTCAGGGAACCTCCACAAAGGTCACAGAAATCGTAAGCTGCCATCTGGGGTACCGCTGGGATGCGGACCAGATCCATCGTCAGCTTGCCGGACTCTCGCTCGCCCAGATTCATGCGGCGCTCGGATACTACTACGAACATCAGGTCGTTTGTGACCTTCAATTGCAGGCGGCCGAGACACAAAGCGAGTACCTGCGGAGCAGGTTTGAAAACTCCGCAGTACTTGAAAAGCTCCGGGGCAAGCCTGTGACATGACGCTTGCATAGTATATGGATCACAACGTCGTCCGCGCTGTGACGGAAGGCTGCCGCTTGAATGGCCTCGACGTACTGACGGCTTTTGGCGACGGCTGTCATCAGGAAAGTGACCGCTCGATACTTGAACGAGCTGGTGAACCAGGACGAGTAATCTTCACTCAAGACAGTGATTTTCTGATTCTCGCCGCCGATCATCATGCATGCGGAATGCCGTTCACCGGAGTTATCTTCGCAAAGCATGGTGCGCTTTCGATTCGCAAAGTGATTGATGACTTGACGTTGATCTGCCAGTCAATGTCAGGCGAAGAGATCCGTAATCAACTTATCTGGTTGCCACTCTGATTTCGCAACGGCCGAAATTTAAGCCCGTTGCGCTACCGTCATAGATTCGCGTCATCAAAGACTCGACGGCGATTCCACCCACTTCAGCTCATCTGGCGTGAGAGGCGGGTCCAGTTGGGCGGTGTATTTGACGGAGAGATCGTAGCGGGCTCGCTGGTAGCTCCGTAGGGTGTGTGCATCGCCAGCGGAACACCCCAAAATCTCACGCCCCGCTGAACGCAAACGCGGTACCGAGACAATCGCAAAATGGTGTGTTGCGCTGCGCTTCACACACCCTACAAAAAGCCGTATGTTGTCAAGAAATGAACTCTCGCCTTCACTCAGCAAAGGGACCCGCAATGTCCGATTACCGACGCTGGTTTGTCGCCGGAGGCACGTATTTCTTCACGCTCGTCACCTGTCATCGCTATCCATTCTTTCGAGACTCAATGGCTCGAGAGTTTCTCGGCATGGCGATCCGGAGGACGAAGAGCAGTCAACCGTTTGAGCTGCCGGCGATCGTCCTTCTGCACGATCATCTACATTGCCTTGTGACTTTGCCGCACGGGGATTCCGATTACCCCGGACGTATGAAAGCCATCAAAGATTGCTTCACATCCGATTGGCTGACGGCTGGAGGTCATGAAGAACCGGTGACCGCATCGCAAAAACGCCGTGGGCACCGAGGAATCTGGCAACGTCGATATCATGAACACGTCATACGCGACAAATCGGATCTTGAAAGGCATTTCGATTACATCCATTTCAATCCCGTCAAACATGGCTATGTCACGCGAGTTAAAGACTGGCCGTGGTCCTCGTTTCATCGGCATGTGACATCCAGACATTATTCGGAAAACTGGGGCTCGGGGCCTTTGCCGCAACTTGACGGGATGGAGCTGGAGTAGGGGAAAGCACTGGTGTGTTTCGCTTCGCCTCACACACCCTACGACTCGCCTCATCAACACCACGCGATTAGACTTCCGCTGATATTTCGAACGGAAAGAATTCTTCGGAGTCACTTCATGGCCGCGCAGATTAAGAAATCTAAAGATCTCACACTCACAGACAAGCTGTCGCGGCTGACGTTTTTGCAGGCGTGTGATTTGCTCGGCGGGCCAGTCGAAGGGAAGAAGCTGCTGTATGCGGGCGGCAAGATTCTGGCGGAGAATTTGAAAGAACAGGCCACGCTGGTCGGAGACCTGTTTCGACTATCGCTGCCTGGCGAAGACGTCGTCGTCACAATCACCCTGCGGCAGGATAAGGTCAGACGGCTGCTTCTGAATTGTGATAAGTGTGACGACACGTGCGTTCACATGGGAACCGCGCTATCGAATATTCTGGAATCGAAAGTTGTCCTCGGACTGGCTCGCGCGCCGGAAGAACGGAAGCCGGTCGAAGCACTCAGTGAAGAACAACTCATCGAACGCGCGATGGCCGAACGACAGCAACGCGCGAAAGACGAGAAGATGAGCGTCGAAGCGGCCAGCAAGACTACGACGTCGCCGTGGGGCGAGTATGTGGTGACCAGCAAGCTCAGCGGCAAGTCGTATCGAGTCGCCCTGAAAGGCACAGAACCTGGTGATTCCTTTTGCACCTGTCCGGATTATCGCACCAATACGCTCGGCACGTGCAAGCATATTCTGCATGCTCTAAACAAGCTCAAACGGCGTTTCGATGCGTCTGCGTTTCGTCGGAAACCAAAGCAGAAAGAAACGAGCGTCTATCTGAAATACGGTATCGATCTCGCGCTGCGGCTGGGCGTGCCGGATAAGCTCGACGATTCCACCGCCAAAGTCATCGGCCCGATCAAAGACGTGGATATTTCCGACGTTAACGATCTGGTCCGTCGCATCGACAAGCTGGAAGGCATGGGAGAATCTGTTGTCGTCTATCCGGATGCCGAAGAATTCATCCAGCATCAGCTTTATCGTCAACGCATCAAATCGCTGGTCGATGAGATACGAAAAAATCCCGCGAAACATCCCCTGCGCAAGACGTTGCTGAAAACAGAACTGCTGCCGTATCAGATGGATGGAATTGCCTTCGCCGCCGGAGCCGGTCGGTCGATTCTGGCCGACGACATGGGGCTCGGCAAAACAATTCAGGGCGTGGGCGTTGCCGAATTACTTGCTCGGGAGGCTCAGATTGAACGAGTGCTGGTGATCTGTCCGACGTCGCTGAAATCCCAGTGGCGGAATGAGATTCATCGGTTCTCGGATCGCAAAGAACAACTGGTGATGGGGCGAGCTGAAGATCGCGCGGAGCAATATCGGAATCCAACGTTTTTCACGATCTGCAACTATGAACAAGTCCTTCGCGACATCATGGTGATTGAATCGTCCAAATGGGATTTGATCATTCTTGACGAAGGTCAGCGAATCAAGAACTGGGAAGCACAGACGACTCGCATCGTCAAGAGTCTGAAGTCACGGTTTGCGTTGGTGCTGTCCGGGACACCGATGGAGAATCGACTGGATGAATTGTACTCCGTCGTGCAGTTTGTTGACGGTCGGCATCTTGGGCCAGGTTTTCGATTCTTCAACAAGTATCGCATCACCGACGACAAGGGCTACGTGCTCGGCTATCAGAAGCTGGATGAGCTTCGCGAGCAGCTCAAGCCGATCCTGCTGCGACGTACGCGCGATATGGTGATGAAGGATCTGCCGCCTCGGAATACTGAGATCATTCATATTCCGCCGACCGACGAGCAGCGGCAACTGCACACGGCTCACATGCAGATTGTGGCGTCGATTACTCGCAAGTCGTTCATCAGCGAGATGGATCTGCTGCGTCTGCGACAGGCTCTGTTGATGTGCCGCATGACGGCCGACAGCACAAAGCTGGTTGATAAGCAGGGCCTTGGATTCTCCACGAAGTTGCAGACTCTGGATGAATTGTTTGAGCAACTCTTTGTCGATGGCGACCATAAGGCCGTGCTGTTTTCCGAATGGACCGGCATGCTGAATCTCATTGAGCCGTTGCTGAAGAAGCGCAAGGTTCCCTTCGTTCGTCTGGAGGGAAAAGTTCCGCAGAGTAAACGTCAGCAGATTGTGAATGAGTTCCAGACGAATCCGAAGTGCAAAGTATTTTTATCAACCAACGCCGGAAGCACGGGGCTCAATCTTCAGGCGGCCGATACGATTATCAACGTCGACCTGCCATGGAATCCCGCGGTGCTCGAACAACGCATCGCCCGCGCTCATCGCATGGGCCAGAAGCGGCCGGTGAATGTCTATATCCTCGTGACTCAGGAGACTCTGGAAGAGCAGCTTTTAACAACGCTTGGCCAGAAGAAAGAACTGGCCATGGCTGCATTGGACTATGAATCAGAGATCAGCGAGGTGAATCTGCAAAGCGGCATGGATGAACTGAAATCGCGGCTGGAAGTTTTGCTCGGCGCGATTCCGGAAGGGTATCTGGACGAAAGTCAGAAGCGTGATAAAGAAGCTGAAGCCGTTCGTCTGGTCGAACGTCGCGAAAAGATGGCCGACGCGGGCGGGCAGATGTTGACGGCTGCGTTTGGATTCCTGTCACAGATGCTGCCGGATACTGGTTCTGCACCGGCGACGGAGACCGTTGCCGCTCTGCGAGATCAACTCTCGGCGGCTGCGGAAACAGACGACAAAGGCCAGAAGTCGCTGAAGATCAACCTGCCGTCGGAAGAAGCGTTGTCTCAATTCGCCGAAGCACTGGCAAAGCTGATGGCGTTTCGTCAATGAGGCTTGATGGTCACAAGACAATCTTCGTCGTTGCCTTGTGTGACGATGCTCACAGGCAGCATCGTTTGCAGGGTGTCGATGTGAGTCAGTGAATGTCGTGACAGCGGCAGAGTGCGGAATGAGCCGCCTCGCTGAGTCCCGGCTGATGCGGGTTGCGCCGCGCTCAAGCCGAGTGGCAGCAGGATCTGATCGGCAAGGTACTCACCCACGGGCGCCGAGTGTGTCAGATAGCGGCGAATCTGCTTCACCGCTTCGTCTGCCACATGTTCGGCCGATGCACCAACCCGACCGAATGCCGTGGCCAGCTCAGTCACATTTTCAAACTGAATCTCGGCCATCACAATGTTGCCGGGCCCCGACGACTCGACCGGTTCAATGGTGACATCCTGTTGTTGAAACGAAAGCTTCTGCACGATCTTCTTTGCTTCACGTTCGGCGATGTTCAGCGGCAGATTGCTGATCAGAATCTTTGCCGACTTTGAAACAGTCGCACCACGCTCCAGCAGATCGAAACCCGTCAGGGATTTCGCCGGGGTGATCTTCACAACAAAGCGACCACCGCCGGCCGGAAAGAAACCATGCCGTTCCAGAGTGGCTTCAACATGGGCTCCCATGCGATTAACGACAGGCAGATAAGCGCGCTGCAGAAAATCAAACGGCGGAGCCCACTGGTTGTGAGTTCCGCCTTCAAGAATAATCTCGGAAGGCCCGCTGGCCGTCAGCAACGCAGGCAGAATCGTCTGCAGCACGAGCGTCGCACTTCCAGCCATTCCGATGCTGAACTGATACTTCCCCGGGACGACCTGCTGAGGTTCAAACGTCAGTTCCGTCGACCCGAGTGCAGCTCCGGTGAGTACGCCATTGCAAATCTGCGCCGCCGCCTTCATCGCCGTCAGATGTTGACGCATGAGCCCCGGTTTGCTGCGACCGGCCCGAATTTTCTCAATCCGGACCGCCTTGCCCGTCACCACCGCAAGTCCTACAGCCGACCGCAGAATCTGCCCGCCGCCTTCGCCTTGAGAGCCGTCGATGGTGATAAGTTGTGGGTTGGTCATAGGTGTGTTGATCTTTGCGTCTTCTATATTGTGAAGGACGGTTGCGGCGTCGGGATCGGCGCTTCCGTTGGCCTTGAGCTGAATGGCGTGGACTTAAGGCCACTACCTTTGGAAAGGTAGCAGGCACACTCCGTGTGCCGTCCGCTGAATTGCAAAAAGCTCCGCTTTTTCGCGGCTGACGGCACATGGAATGTGCCTGCTACTTTGGTTAAGTCCACGCCATTGGGCTCAAGGCCTACGGAAAGGCGTAGGATGGGGAATTTTAATCATCCGCCTGATCCCCGTCCTTAATCACAAACCGAGCCTTCAGCCTGGCGACTTCCGTTGCGAGTCCGGCGGACTTTACTGACCGCAGGACTTCGTTGAAATCCTTGTACGCGGCGGGAGCTTCATCTTTGGGATACTGGCGGCAGTTGCTCAGAATATCATGCTCGTCGAACGACTGATCGATCGAACGCTGATCGAGTTCTCGAATGGCGCGACGGCGACCGAGGGCTCGCCCGGCGCCATGGTTCACACTGTAGCAGCTGATCGATGCGCCTTCGTCCGCCACCATGACGCTCGATCCGGCCTGAGGATTTCCTGGCAGCAGAATCGGATGTCCGGTGCTTTCGTACCGAGTTCCCTTCAACGCATGATGCCCGGCCGGAAACGCGCGTGTCGCTCCTTTGCGATGGACCCACGCGATGTTGTTGTTCACAACTTCCTTCCGGGCAATGTTGTGACTGATGAAGTACACCAGGTGGCCGGATGTTCCGGGAATGATTTCCTGAAACGCTTCCAGCACCAGTGAATTGATCAGCATATGGTTGACGGTGGCGAAGTTCGCTCCCAGAGCCATGTCGTCCAGATAAGCATCAGCTTCGGCAGTTCCCAGCGGCGCATAAACGAGTTCTCGATCGTTACCAGGCAGAGGAATGTCCCAGCGAGCAAACTTGGCCTGCAACGATTTGAACTGACCGTCGGCCAGGTTATGCCCGATGCCTCGCGAACCACAATGCGACAGAAATGCCACGTGGCCGTCCTGCATTCCGAAGACGTCAGCCGCCTTGCGAGCTCGCTCGTTGTCTTCAACCTGCACGACTTCACATTCACCGAAGTGATTACCTCCGCCGTACGATCCCAGCTGCTTCATCTTGCCGGGAAATTTGTGACGGAAGATACCAATCTGCATATGCCGATCCAGTCGTTCGCCTAGAGCATCACGAGTGTCGTCATGGCCCATATGAAACGAGTCCTCACAACACTCGGCCCATTCCGGGGGAATTCCGAGCTGCGTGCAGACGGATTCCGATGCGCCTTCGAGCATAATCTGACGGCCAAGCGATTCACCGACTCGTCGCGACTTGGGAGCATTCTGCTGGCCTCGTCCGGCTCCAGTTGGAGTTCGTTCACAAATCGCCTGAATCAGAGCACGTCGTACGCGTCGATCGTTGATTTCATCGGCCGCTACGCTGAGCTGCAAAAGGCTCATTGAACATTTGATGTCGACACCGACTGGCCCGGGATAGATGTGTGTTGGAGAAACCATCACACAGCCCACGGGAGCTCCGTAACCGCAGTGAGCGTCAGGGTTCAGCACAAGATCGGTGACTCCTGGCGCGAGGCGTGAATTCACGGCCTGCTTCAGGCAGCTTTCGTCGAACGTGCTTCGGATGGCTTCGGTACCGATGACTGTGATCGGTTTTGTGTTCGAATCGGTCGTTGGCAAAATCGCGGTCGCTTCGCCGGTGCTGATGAGTTCGTAAGGCATGCTGTTCTTTCTAAAAAGCGAGCGGCAGGGCGTGGGCCCTCGATGTGGTTTTTTATCTTGTGAGAGTCGTAAACGCAGATCAACCACAGACGGGAATCGCGATGCCAACGACATTGGTGCTTGGTGCTTGGTCATTAAATAACACGGAGGGCTGACGCCCAGCCGCTCGCTTATGAGGGAGCATGTCATTCGGCGACGAGAGATATCGAGAGTTCTCCGCTTTCGCG
>QWOO01000288.1 GCA_003669615.1 Planctomycetota bacterium | reverse complement strand
TTACTGGCAATTTTGATTATTTCGCCACTGCCGCTGACAGTCGGCTGCCAGCCAGTCGCTGATTCAAAGAACGGTGCCCCTGCTGTCAGTCAGACGGCTGCAACGCCGGATGACGCCGCTGCCGTTGCCGCGTTGGAGACAGCGGGCTGCAGTTTGAAAAAGGATGCCGGCGGACAGGTTACGGAAATCGCCGTGTCAGCCGACGAAGATTTCTCCGAAGCTTTGAAGAATCTGGCTGGTATCCCCAACGTTACGGTTGCACGTTTCGGCGGACCCGGCATGAACGACGTCGGCATGCAGTCCCTTTCCAATCTGAAAAAGCTCAAGCGTCTTGATCTAACGGACTGCTCGGCCATTGGTGACGAAACTATTCGCGTCGTCGGGGGACTTTCAAATCTGGAAGCATTGATTCTTCGCCGAGCCGGCTTTACCGACGCAGGTCTGGAAGCTGTTCAGACATTATCGAAATTGCGCGCCATCGACTTGCGAAACAGCAACGTCACAGATGCTGGTGTGGCCCATTTGGGCGGTCTGAAGTCGCTCGTGGATGTGCAACTTGAAAAATCCAAAGTCACGGATGCGGGGATGGAGTTTCTCAAGGGCCTTCCTCTGAAATCCCTCAATCTGAACTACACTGCCGTGACCGATGGAGCTATGCCGGCCATCGGCAGCATTACCACTCTGGAATCCCTGCAGATGGAAGCGTCACGATTGACTGACGTCGGAATGGTTGAAGTCGCGAAACTAAAAAAGCTGAAGCGATTTGGCTGTCGGCTGGCAGACGTTACCGGAGCCGGCATCAAGCATCTGACCGGCCTTACAGAGCTCACTCGCCTGGAACTGCGCGAGACGTCACTTGACGATGAAGGTCTGGAAGTCGTCAGTAATCTGCCTAAGCTGACGTATCTGGATATTAGTGAATGCCGACTTGTCTCGGGCGAAGGGATTTCGAAACTCAGCAAGCTGACAGGACTCACATTTCTCGAACTGCGTGAGATCAAGAAGGTAAAAGACGAGAGCTTTGCTGCACTTGGAACATTGACGAATCTGGTGGACCTGAATGTGTCGGCGACACGGATCTCTGATGAATCGGCTGCTGTGATTCTTAAGATGCAGAAGCTGGAACGATTAAGCGTTGCCGGGTCGCAAATGGGCGATGCTGGCATCGTTCAGTTCACGCAACTTCCAGCCCTGAAGTGGCTTGACCTCACTGCCTCAAATCCTTCTGAAGACACAGTCAAAGCTTTGACGGACGCGAAACCAAACCTTGAAGTTCTGAGCTCTGCAAATTGATTTTGAGGTCATGAGCTCGGGCGGGCAGTTATGAAGCGGCTGCTTGATCCGTGTGGTTCGAGTCCCGGAAAAAAACCTGCAAGCAAAAGACCCAGCGTAATCGCTGACGTGCTGAGGCTTGCGTGACGATTTCGAAAACAACCTGCGTGAAAGTCTCCCATGATTCCTGATACATCAAAACGCACTCGCAGTGAAGTGCTGTTTCGCCATGCTTCAAAATTGATTCCGGGCGGCGTCAACAGCCCGGCTCGCGCCTTTGGAGGCGTTGGTGGAACGCCGCCGTTCATGAAAAAGGGAGAAGGCGCTTATCTATTCGATGTCGATGGGAATCAGTACATCGACTATATCGGATCCTGGGGACCGCATCTGTTCGGCCATCGGCATCCGAAAATTCTTCAGGCCGTCGAGCATGCTTTGACCATTGGTACAAGCTTTGGGGCACCGACAGAAGCGGAGGCCGAACTGGCTCAGTTGGTGATCGAAATGGTGCCCTCCATCGAAATGGTGCGGATGGTGAATTCCGGCACGGAAGCCACGATGTCGGCCATTCGTGTGGCTCGCGGATTTACCGGCCGAAATGGCATCATCAAGTTTTCTGGTTGCTATCACGGACATGTCGACAGCCTGCTCGTGTCCGCTGGCAGCGCGGCGTTGACACTGGGGTGCCCGTCGAGTCCAGGTGTTCCTGCCGGCGCAACTGCCGATACATTGGTGCTGCCATACAATGATTGTGAAAGTCTGCAGGCTGCGTTTGAGAAGAACAATGCTGAGCTGGCAGCCGTCATTCTGGAACCTGTCGTCGGCAACATGGGTTGCGTGGTTCCGACGCCCGAGTTTCTCAGTTTGCTGCGAGCCCTGTGCACACAGTACGGAACCGTTTTGATTTTTGATGAAGTGATGACGGGATTCAGAGTTGCTGCCGGAGGCGCCCAATCTCTGTTTGGCGTGACGCCCGACATGACAACGCTTGGTAAGATCATCGGTGCCGGCCTTCCTGTAGGTGCCTATGGCGGCCGTGCGGAAATCATGAACTGCGTGTCGCCGGTGGGAAAGGTTTATCAGGCGGGCACGCTCTCTGGAAATCCGGTGGCGATGGCCGCCGGAATTGCAATGTTGAGTCTGATTCGCAGCGAGAATCCCTATCCAAAGCTTGAGGAAATCAGCAAGACACTCGCTTCTGGATTTCAACAGGCGGCCGATGAGGCGGGTGTGCCAGTTCGCATTAATCGAGTCGGCAGCATGCTGACCGTCTTCCTGACATCTCAGGAGGTTCGGGATCTGGCCACGGCAACGACTTCCGACACCGTGCGTTTTTCGAAATGGTTTCATGGCTTGCTAAATCGCGGTGTGTACCTGCCATGCAGCCAGTTTGAAGCGATGTTCGTGTCGGCTGTTCATTCGACGAGTGATATTGATCAGACGATTACTGCTGCGAAAGCGGCATTTGCTGACCTTTCTGTGTAGGCCGACAATTACAGGAAAAGCAGACTGTGGTTTTTTTGCAACGTTTACGCAGAGCGACATATCTGCAAAGGCAGGAAGCCTGAACTTTGGAGCCGTCGTTATTAGCATTAAGGGGATTTTTGACAGCCTGATTTCGTAGAAGTGACTTAAGGTTAGAGCGTGCAGTTGTCTGGGCAGATCCTTCGTGAACTGGCCATTCTGTGTTCCCCGGAAGTCAGCTTCGATGCAAATATCAACGATTCTTGAAGAGCCTCCAAAGCCTCGCGTTTCGGCAGACTCACAGTGCGACACTCCGTCTTCGTTTTCTACACTGGTGGCTCAACACACCGTGGAGTTGCCCGATACGGAATGGCTGACTCGTCTTGCACTGACGGCTCCGCGAGAAAACGTCCGATGCCTTTCCCCGTCGCATCGCGTGATCAAGCGGGCGTTTGATGTTATTGTTGCCCTGACACTGCTGGTGCTGACTTCACCGATTCTGCTTGCAGCTGCGATCCTTGTGAAAGTTACGTCGCCGGGTCCAATTATTTATTCGCAGACGCGTGTTGGCCTGAATTTGCGAAAGAAGAAAAAGAACGATCGCCGTGCGGAGACTCACGGACTGCTGGCCGACGCTTCAGACCGCAGAAAACCGGGCCGCGATCGTCGTGAGATGTCCAACTTCGGACGCCTGTTTACGATCTACAAATTTCGCACGATGCGAACGGATGCGGAACGTCAGGGTGCTCAGTTTGCGAAACAGGGAGATGTCAGAATCACGTCTGTAGGTCGATTCTTCAGAAGAACGCGAATTGATGAATTGCCACAACTGTGGAACATTCTGAAGGGCGACATGTCCCTGATTGGTCCGCGTCCCGAGCGTCCTGAGTTCATGATGAAGCTTCAGGAGCAGATTCCGAATTTCATCGATCGACTGGGATTGAAACCCGGATTGACCGGTATTGCGCAGGTCGTGAACGGCTACGACAATGAGCTTGAGGGCTTCCGCCGCAAGGTTTCCTACGACCTGTTGTATCTTCAGAACTGCAGCTTCTGGAATGATATCAAGATTCTGCTTCGAACGGTGCGCGTGGTCATCACCGGAGAAGGCGCGCTATAGTTCGTGCTGCCGATTCGGCCCCGGTCAACACAACGAAAAAAGCCCGCAGTCACCTGCGGGCTTTTTGGGTTTCACCAATGCCTGACCGTGCTTACGGAGACGCTACCACAGGCGGGTCTTCGTTATGTTCTTCAACGGCGATGACAATGGCTGTGGCTGCGGCACCCATCACGGCCAGAGCCACTACGTCCATCAGTCCAAATCCTGAACTCGACGCGCCGTAGGCTTCGTAGTAAGAGTCTTCAGGGGATGCATAAGCCTGGCCCCGCACAATGTCTTCGCTGGCAGCGACGACATATCCATCGGAGGCTCCATCCGGAGCCGTGCCGCTTTTCCAGAGTCGCACCGGGGATGCCATCGAGCCGACCACAATCTCATGAACGCCGCCCCGGACTCCGGTGATCAGGAAGTCTCCCCGCTGCCCGGTTGTGGTGCGAGCGATGGTGGTTCCTTCGAAGCTCAGTTCAATCTGAGCATTCGCCACGGGATGCTGATCCGGCGTGTAGACCTGACCTGACAGAGAGCCGTCAGTTCTAAGCTGCACATCGCGAGGGATATTGGTCCGAGTGCCGTCGAATGCGTAAATCGAATTGGACAGCAGGATCCCAAAGCATGCCGCGATGCTGGCGGCTTTGTTCAAGAACGTATACTTTCGCATCTCTTTGAGACCTTTTTCATTTCCCGATAGCAAAACGCAGGGGAAAGCCCGATCGTGTGAAATCGCAGTTGATCGATTCATCGACAAAGGCGGAAAGAGTGCTACATTCGGAACAGCCAGAAAAAACAGATTCTGGAGAAAATCCGGTCCCGGCATTATTTGCCGAACTGCAGTGTTGAGAGGAATTCATCGTCATGGACGGATCCAGACCAATTTTGCCGCGAGGAAGGGGTGCCGACTCAAATCCTGCCAACCGATTTTTGCCGGTTATTGCAGAACCTGATTTTGAACAGCTGGAGTTTGACGAAGATTTTCTGCAGGAGCTTGAACGGCCGGTCACTCGATATTTTGATGACAAGTCAAAGGGCATCGTGTCCGAAAACGACAGCCCGGATATTCCCTTTCGATACAGTCTGAATCCATATCGAGGCTGTCTTCACGGATGCAGTTACTGTTACGCGCGACCCACGCACGAGTATCTGGGACTCAGTGGCGGGCTTGATTTTGAAACGAAGATCTTCGTAAAGCGAAACGCTGCCGCCCTGTTTCGTGCGTGGCTCGCTCG
>QWOO01000129.1 GCA_003669615.1 Planctomycetota bacterium | reverse complement strand
CTCCCTGCATCACATCATAGCTTCGCAGCCACCAGTACTTGCAGGCTTCGTAGACACTGTATGTACCCTGCACTTTACTGACGTGATAGAAACTGACGGGATCGCGAGGCGTGAGTTCGCCGCCAAGACTCCATTCCTGCCCCTGATATTGAAGCACGGCATCGCCCGGGAATAGTCCTTCGAACAGAGGCCGCCCGGTTAATGGACTGCCGTATTCTCCCATCGTTCCAAGCTTGATGATAGATGCATCAGGCGCGTGATCGCGGACTCCGAACAGCAGCCCCAGAGTCCCGATGACGTTATTCTGAATCGTGTTCACGGCTTTGTCGACATCCGCCATGCTGTACGGGGCACTCGGGATTTCGGCGAACTGAACAATCGATTCCGGCTGGACTTCCTTGATGTAGGCAAACAGAGCCGGGCGATCCATCAGGTCGATTTCTCGGAAATCAATATCAACCCCGAGATGCTCCTTCGCCGCTTTTACGCGATCTTCCATCGATTGAATCGGCGTTACCGATTGAGCACCTCGTTCGGCCACCAGCGTTCGTCGCAGCATGTTATCGATGCCGTAAACTTTGCAGCCCAGCTTTGCCAGTTTCAGTGCCAGCGGCCAGCCAAGATAGCCATCCATGCCAAGGATGAGGACTCGCATTCCCTCAAGCAGATAGCCACTGTCCGTTTTTTTCCACTCGGTGCAGGATTCAAATGTGATGGACATCGGATCAAAATATCCTATGTCCGGCCGACGTTTGCATTCAACAACCAACTGTCCCTGCGCGGCCTTGCGAAATGCCGTCTGCCCGCACGCGCGAAAGTCCACATGGCCCTTAAACTCCACCGCTGGACAGCTCCAGCAGGTGTGATTGGCGTTATGGCAGGCTTGGTCGGTCATCTTTGGAAATCCATTTCCAGTTCATCTGAATCGCAGTTTTCACCACGGAGGTTACAGCGGGGTGCGTTGGGCCGGTGAAGATATGAAATGAAGTGGAACGCAGAGGTCGCTGAGGACGCAGAGAAAACACAGGCGAATCAATTACAGGTTGTTGACGAGTCGGAAGATCCCATCCTTCATGTGTTCGACATTGAAGTTCAGCAGCAGACCAGGTTTCTTCTTTTTCAGCCGTAAATAAGAAAGCACTTGAGCCTTGAGAAGTGGTGGCACTTCATCAACAGACTTTGTTTCGACGATCACTTCATATTCTACAAGCAGGTCCAGTCTGTAGCCCGTCTCGATGTGTACACCATCATAGACGACGGGTACGGGGATCTCGGACTCCGCCTGCAAACCGCGCTTCCTTAGCTCATATTGTAGACACTTCAAGTAGACGGACTCGAGAAGACCAGGGCCAAGGGAAGAATGCACCTTTATTGATGCATCCACAATAGTTCCGCTTATGTGATTCAAGTCCATTGTTAATCCCTCTGCGACCTCTGCGACCTCTGCGTTTAATCCATTTTACGCCGCTCTTTGCAGCTGTTGCTGTTGAGCCGGCATGATCACATCGAGAACGTTTTCCACTTTCATGTCTGACGGTATCTGGCCGAGGTTTTCGCCGCGGACGAAGAATGTGGATTCTTCGTAAGTGTGTTTTCCATTGATCACGGTCGGCTCGATCAGCGATGACAGGTTCACGCGACCGGACAATGCGATATCTTTGCCAGGCATGACAATCAGGTCTGGAGCGCGGTGAGCGAACGGGCCGCTGTACGCGTCTTTGCCGCGGATGACTTCACTCGCCAGCGGCTGACCGTTGACCGTTGCATCCAAAAAGAAGTGAGTGAGTGTCTGAATCAGACTCTCCGCTTCTTCGCCTGTCACTGTACCGCCCGGGTAGCGTCCCTGGCGATGGAGATAGATGCGACCCGGATCCATGGCGAAAGCCTTTGTCTCGGGCAGCATATCGATGTACGAAGGTCGAGCCGAATTCTTCAGTCGCAAAAAACCAGCTTCCGCCAGCAGGCAGTTCACGTTGACACTCATGCGCTGGCGAGTGAATCCGTGATCGGAGACAGCCGTCAGTGTCGTGCGGTCATTCAGCCGTTCAAGAATGGCACCAATCTGCCGGTCGACTTCGTGGTAATAATCGAGAAACGTCTGATGAAACGGCGACGTTGTGTCTTCAAAATCTTCCCACAGATAGTGGTTCAGGCGATCCGTTCCCGTGAATACGAACATCATGTTCTGCCATGACTCACGGTCCCAATGATGATGCAGCGCCTGGCAGCGAGCCGTCATCACTCGACGCAGTTCGTCGACAAAGACCCGCTTGCCTTTTTCCACCAGCGACATGTCGGCATCCACGGAGTACTGAATGCTTTCCAGCCACGGCAGTTCTTCCGGCGGATGAACTGCTCGCTTTAGATCCAGAGCCACGAAACCGGAGACCAGCATGCCGTTCATCGGCTGAGCCGGATACGTCTGCGGCACGTTCATGATGAGCGATCGCCCGGCGCCTTCTCGAGCCCAGAAAGGCTTTGCCCGGAATGTTCGAGACGAGGTGAAGCCCAGCGTGTAACTGCCGTCCAGCAGATCGGTGAAGCCGAAGATATTGTGCCCGCCCGAGTTTTCTCCGGTCACAATCGATGCCCATGCGGCCGACGACACTTCCGGCAGAGCAGACTTCATCGGCACCAACGTCCCCGTCTTCAGCAACTTTGTGCTGTGAGGCATCACGCCGGAGTCAGCAAATTGCTGCCACATCCAGCGAGGAAGGCCATCGATGCCGAGGATAAAGTGAAGCATGGGGAAAAGGTTTTCAGTTCTCGGTTTTCGGTTTTCAGTTGTCAGCAAACGCGAAGGATGAACCACAGACGCCACGAAGAGCGAAGAGAAGGTGAAGGACAGATTGGTGAGGCAGGTTCAAAGGTGAGATTCATTGGTCATTGAAAATTAGTCATTGGTCATTCCCCCAACCTAAATGTACCCCAATTGCCTGAGTCGCTCGGTAACCGCTTCGGCGTCCTGTTCATCCATAAACGCGTCGCTGTCACAAATATTCAGCAGCGTGCAGTGCAGATGAGGAACGTTTCGAGCGGCCAATTCTCGAACCACGAAATCGGCATGGCTGCAATTTTCCTCCGACACGATGACCAATCGAGTCACTCTTCCATTGATCAAACTGGAAAGAGAAAACGCCAGCGAGTAGTTCCAGACTACGGCCGCAGGCATCGCGACGCTTGTTAATCGCGCGTCTTGAACGGCAATAAACTGAGTTCCCGGCAGAGTATTCAGAGGCTGCTGAGTCAGGTTGAGCACAGCATCACCGGCCAGCAGGACCTCTGTGATAGAATTGGCTGTGCTGGAACATTCCGTTGTCATGGAAGGTCATCCGAAGATTGGGACCGTGCCGCATCCGTCCGTGGATACGTTCCTCCCCATCTTAACTTTCCTGCGGATTTGCGACAACACGGCTTTTGAACGGCAGAATTTGCCGCAAATCCAGACTTGCCGTTTATTGGTCAGATGCCAGCAGGATGAGAGATTTGGGGGGATTTTCAGCCTGACCGAACCAATCGGTGGCTTCCGCGTCTCGCTTTCTGAAAGGAATCCGCGTTGGCGGCATTCCAGCGTTGCTCGGAGCAACTTTGCTCCGTAAACTGCCAAGCCAAATCGTGCAAAACCGGGCACATTTGCCCACGAATGCAGTCACTCACTGGCCGTGCGATAACCGCGGCCGGGTGAACAGTGACCTTGATTAATAAATTAACTGCTCAATTGACGAACCAGAACGTACCGTTTTCTGTTTTTGGACAAGACCTTCCGATGAAACATGTTCTCTCTGCACTTGTCATGAATCAGCCGGGTGTCCTGGCTCACATTTCCGGCATGCTGGCATCACGCGCTTACAATATTGAAAGCCTCGCTGTGGGAGCGACTGAGAACCCCGAGCTGTCTCGTATTACGTTTGTCGTCAACGAAGACGAGAAGAAGCTGGACCAGGTCCGCAAGCAGCTTGAAAAGATCGTCACTGTCGTTCGCGTTCAGGACTTCTCCGGTACGGACTTTGTCGAACGTGATCTGATGCTGATCAAGGTCAGCACTGAGAACGGCCGCCGGGGTGAGATTCGTGAGCTTGTGGATATTTTCCGAGGCCGCATTGTCGACGTCGGGGCAACGCATGTCATGATTGAAATTTCCGGCCGCGAAAGCAAGATCGACGCATTCATCGATCGCATGCGTGAATTCGGCATTCTGGAAATGGTTCGCACAGGCCGCGTGGCCATGATGCGCGACAAGACGATCACCGAAGAATTCAACGCAGACTCGATTACCGGCCTGGCGACACCTGAGGTTCAGTAGTCCCGTAAAAGTTCAAGAGTCTTGAAAACGGCCCGGCAGTCTTCTGCCCGGGCCGTTTTCGTAGCCGCAATGCGATGCAGACAGTTTTACGCGCGATAGCCGCGGCGTTGGGTTCAACAGGCAATATCTGCCGAACGACGCGATGCAATGTCGTTTCTGCCGAAGTATGCCAGCGGGGGAATATGCGCAGTTTGCGGAATGCGCCACATTTCCCGGAGATCTGTCGCACGAAGCGACGTGGCACCATCCGATAAAAAAAGTGGAGTCAAGGTTTAATTGCCCAATGCATTCGGGGCTTTGCAATGTCTGTTCGATCCGTGTGTGTCAATTCAGTCGCTGTTCTCATCGCTCTCCTGGCCTGCTACAGCGGCCCGACGCGGGGTGATGACATCGCATGGTCGACCGACATTGAAGCGTCCCTGCAAAGAGCCGCTGCGTCGGGGCAACCCGTGCTGCTCGAATTCACAGCTCCATGGTGCGTGTATTGCAAACGCATGGAGAAAACGACGTTTGTCGATCCGGAAGTCGTCAACTACATCAACCAACGCTTCGTTGCAGTTCGAGTGGATGCCGACCAAAATAAAGAACTGGTGGCCGACCTTGCGATCAAAGGCTTGCCCGCGATGCTGGTGGTTTCTCCGGATCTGAAGATCATCGAGCGTATTCCGGGTTTTCAAACCCCGGAGGCACTCTTGACGAAACTGCACCGTGTTCCTCTCGGAACACCACCGCGTCCGAACCCTTCCGCCGTTGCCTCACAGCCCGCGATGGCTCCGCGT
>QWOO01000273.1 GCA_003669615.1 Planctomycetota bacterium | reverse complement strand
TCGAGGTCGTGATATCAAACAGACCTTCGGTTTTATCAGGAAGAATTGGCACCGGTGTCGGTGGTGATCCTGCCGTTGTGCTCGTGGTTGAATACCCCTGGAATCCGATGTGGTCTTCGACAATTCGCTGAATGGAGTTGATCGGTTCCAGTCGAGCCAGTGGATCGGGCGCGTTGGCTTCAAATGTCTGCTGCAATGCGGCCGGCATACGGCCGTTAGAAGACACCGCAACGAAATATCGCT
Organism: Planctomycetota bacterium; assembly: GCA_003669615.1. GTDB lineage: Bacteria > Planctomycetota > Planctomycetia > Planctomycetales > Planctomycetaceae > SXXK01. The sequence goes on along the minus strand of QWOO01000273.1, from coordinate 4,878 downwards.
TATCGTTGGCTTCAGGCAGAGCCACCGTACCAAGGAAGGCATCCAGCTTACCAACGGATCCTCGTGTCAGATCATTCAGACCAGTTCCCGTTCCCGGAGCTGGCTGATCGTCGACAACATCAGAGTCTCGAGTGACGAACATCAATCGCCCTGCGCTGTCATAGACAGAAAGGATTGTGTCCGGTCGCGACAGACCGTCAGCGTAGTCAATGTCAAAGATCGTGGCCCATGACTTTCCACCGGCGTTGACGCCAGCAATCGCCTGAATAAACTGGTAGTCCACGGAGAATGAGAAGAAGTCCACATCGTTGGCGGAGGAAAGGTTTCCACTGACACTGATCGTATTGCGGTCGGATGACAACAGATCACCGATAAACTCGGCTCCGCCTGTGCCATTGTTATCCAGGCCTGTCGTTTCCCCAGCCTCACCCGTCAATGGGGAGTGACCAGGCATCCCGTACATCTCAATTCCGTTCGTCGCAAATCGCAGATCTCCGAATCGCACCGTCGATCCTGGAATCTCGTCTCGCTGATTCACTCGCACCTGCAGCTGATAGGCTCCGGAAGTCGTCGAACTCTTGCTACGAACACGAACGAAATAAGTGCCCTCATTGCCCACCAGGCCAGGCAGGATAACGCGGAATCCCTCGTCCATAGGATTCGTGGTATAATAATCTCCGCCCAGTGCCGTAGCCTTCTGCATCGGCAGAGCTGAGCCGCTCAGAACTCCCGCATCGGATCGTGCAATGACTGATCCAGCGGCCGACACCAATTCCAACACGCTGTCGAGATGACTTGAGGTGCGATCCAGGTCCAGCCAAACTTCGCTGCCAGCGATCCCCTTGAAGCTGTAGACATCGACATCACTCGGTGTGTCCGGGCTGATGTGACCGTGAATTTCAAAGCCCACTGGCCGATTGTCATCGCCGCTCTTTTCGTTCGGGGCCAGGGTGCCCACAAGCTGAGCCGACGTTGTTTCCTGGCCGCCCGTCAGAGCCTTCTCTGTTTCGATGACAACTCGCACGTTGCGATCATTGCTATACTGTTCCAGCTTCACGCTTCTCCAGTCGCCGGGAGCTGCCTGCGTCGCTGTACCATCGCCGTTGGTATCGAGTACAGGGAACCCATCAAGGTCAAAACCGGCCCCCACGGTGTCGTCCTTGAGCGAAGTCATGACAACAGGGTAACCTGCCGAGCCGATGATCTGAACCGTGCCGCCAATTCGATCGTCGATATCGAGCTCAACACCACCCGCCGTAAAGCCCGCGGTTGATCCACTCAGTTTGACGACAAGGCTTTCCGTCGGACGGCTCTGAAGCCGAATACCGCTATAGGTATGATGGTTAGGTACGTAGACCTCATCGTACAGAACATGCACCATGTCGGTATCATCCCACACACTCTGTGTGGTCAGATTTCCGCCACGTACCTCCATGCCATTGACACCGTTGTCCCGCATCAGATTGCCATGGATCAACGGCCCGACGTTGTCATCAAACGCGGACAGCCGTTGCACTTCGCCTGTACTACGCCCGCGATCCAATCGCTCAAATGAGTTCAGCGAGTTAACGTCAATGCTCATGATGTGGCTGGTGGTGTTTTCGCGGAACTCATTGTTGACAATGATCGGCTGGGCACCGCGGACAAAGATTACAGCTGCGCCGTTCGTGCCGCGACCATTTCGTGTTGGATCAACGCCAGCAACCCCGGTTCCGTTGGCGTTGAATTCCAGCCGGGAGTTTGCAACTCGCACATCAGCCTGATGGATTTCAATCAGATTGAACTCGTTGAACTCACCTTCGATCGGAGTTCTACCGCCACCATATCGCATGATGGCGTGGTCAATGCTTCCCGACGATGTGGCATTAAAGAAGACTCCACCCCAGTCCCCGGCTGCCGCACCAGCGGCGGCAAGGTTGTTCGTGGTGTCAAACGTTCCACCGATCCCGTATTCGTCGTCCAGGATCGAGGTCATGATGACCGGACGCTCTTTCGTGCCTTCCGCAAGGAAGTTGGAATTCCCCAGCAGCGCTTCAATTCGAGATCCACCCAACTTCACAACAACACCCGGGTCCACTTCCAGACGGCCACTCAAACGAGCAACGCCGTTCAAAGGCCCACCGGCGCTACCCGTGATCGCAATGTTTTCTGTAACGACGTGAACGATGTCGTCATCGTTAAAACGAGCCTGGACGTCCAACGTGTCAATTGGCTTGCCGAGTTCCGTCTTCACTCGAACGAATAACCCATTCAAGGTGTTATTGGTCAGCTTATTGCCATGAATCTCGGGGCCGATGCGATTTCCTGACTCATCAAATGAGTTCGGGTCGGCAGACATCGCGGCTTTGGCATTGTTCGACAACGTATTGAATGTGATTGTCGGTCGCGCGGACACCATGTGAATCGGGGTGAAGATACTTTGCGCCGAGTCAGCAATGACTTCACCACCACCAAAAGTGATGTTGGCTTTGTTGACGTAGTTCAGGAAAATTCCATCAGCTTCATAGTCGGAGTCGTCTCGGAAAACGACACCACCCCAGTTACCGCCAGCGACCGCAGTCCCGGCACCATTTGAATCACCGCCCAGTGCGTCATTCAGGTAAGACGTCAGGTAAACCGGACGAGATGGTACGCCCAGTATCTGGATCGCCCCGTTACTGCGATCAATCCCCTGAGCAGACGAACCAGCATCGATGTTGGCCGCCTGCAGCTTAATGACAGCATCAGCATCAATCATCAGAGTGACGCCCTGTGGAACTTCCAGAGTTCCACCGTCCTGCAGTATCGCGTTCGATGGCGTCAAGCCGATCAAATACGGCTTGGCATCACTCGCGGTTAATTCATTTCCGTCCGTACCGCCGTTGCCAACAACTCGGATGATTGAGCCAGCAGAAACATTAAGCACAGCATCACTGATCTTGTTGTAGGGAGTCGCCAGTGCTCCGTTACCGCCGTTGGCAGCCGCTTTGTCCACGAAGATCGTGTTCGCAACCTGGAAGAAGAATTCATACTCGCCTCCGGCAATTCCGTCAGCATCGCCATCGAATTCAGCTCCCGTCCCGGAGCCTGACAACGGGGCGTCCAGAAGTTTATTCGTGGCTTCAGGCTCAAAATTCAGACGCAGTTGGTAAACACCGTCTGTCGTGCCGCCATAACCGGAATCCGGAATGTTCGGATCGTAAACATCATTTCCGGTGCTGCTGACCGCAATGAAATAAGTTCCAGCTTCCAGATCCAGTCCAACGAACGAGTCACCACTGAAGTAGTTGTCGTTCTGCGACAGTAACTTCCCGCTTGCATCGTACAGGCGCAGGACACTGTCCAGAGTGCTGACCTGACGTTCGGCCAGAATATCCGCCGAGAACTTGCCCTTCGTCGGCAGGTTAAACTGGTACATGTCAATATCTGTGCCGTCAGGCTGATAAAGACGTTGAATGTGCACGATGTCGTGGTCCGTCGGGAAGATTGGTTCTCGAGGAGTCCCGGCCCCGGCTTCACCTTCGCCCATGACGGAGATCAGATCGTAAGCATGGTCCAGCCCAATCGCGTGACCAATCTCATGCAAAGCAACACCAAACCACGCCCCACCATATTCGCTCTTGCCCCAGTCAATGTTGGCGTTCATCAACGCGAAGCCACCACCACCCAGTCCTGACGCAGCATTCGGCGGCATCATCGGGGCTTTGGCACGCAAGTCACCTGTAATGACCTGAATCCCGCTGCCGGCCGTTTCCTGAACGACCATTCCAGTCTTCTTGGACCAGATCTCAAAGATCTCACGGGCTCGCTGCTTTTGATTCTCTGTAATCGCATTGTGCAGAATGTTGCCCTGCGGATCCGAGCCATAAACATCGGCAAAGTTAAACTGGACTACACTTACCGCACCTGGCACAGCCGGAGTTGTCCCGCTTGAACCAATATGCGACTCAGCAGGAATGTCACGATGCCCCGGCTCATCGTTTCCACCAGCATAAGGTGGCAGCGGAATATTTTGCGACTCAATCTGCGAATTCACAACCTGACTCGCTGTTCCCAGTGAACCCAGATCCGTTGCTGATCCAAAACTGGAGTTTCCATCGGTCGGTACAAAAGCTGTTGCACTCGCGACAGAAAGACTGTACGAACCTGTTGTTGTTCCGGTCGCCGATGACGCGGAATTCCCGGCGGTATAGGCCGCATTACCCACGCTGCTGATGCCCACGTAAAACGTTCCTGCGGCCAACGACGGACTCAGCGTTTCCACGCCCCCATTCCCGTTGAGATCTGCAACAAAGACCTCCGCACCTGTGTTATCAAAGACTCGTAATACGAGGTCAGTACCCGAGGCAGGAGTGACCGTCAGAGTGACCGGTCGCGGCGCTGTGAGGTTAAACTTATAAAGATCAACGTCCTTGTTCCCCAACGCTCCGCCAATAAAGCCGGTCGTGCTGAATGAGTTCTGCAGCACCGTTCCAATGTCAATCGCCCCGGCCAGCGTTTCCTGCTCTGAATTGGACCCAATTCGCAGCGCATAGGTCGCATTCGGGAGATCAGACGCAAACGTCAATACAGCGGTGTTATTGATTGCGTCGTACACAACTGCGCTGGGCACAAGGAGCGAGTCGTCGGCTGTCGCCAAGGTGCCAGCCGTATTAATCAATCGATAGAATGCGGTTGTTTGGGCAAGACTCGGATCAAGGTCATCTTCATTAAAATGTACGATCACCTGATTCTTACGCTGAACAAGCCCGCCATCCGCTACCGTCAATCCGGCTGGAGTTGCAAGGTTCTTAACAACCGTTGGCGTAAAGGAAGCCCCCGTCAGGGTAATCTGCGCAACGCTTCCGCCGACAGTGACTCTCGTCCCAAATCCTGCCGTGGAAATTTTGCTGCGAATTT
>QWOO01000181.1 GCA_003669615.1 Planctomycetota bacterium | reverse complement strand
TGGTGGAACGCCTGTATCGAGAAGGCCGGATTCAGGGAATTATTACGCTGGGTGGTGGAGGCGGGACGGCCATTGGTTCGGCGGCGATGCGAGCCCTGCCGATCGGATTTCCGAAGCTGATCGTGTCCACCATGGCCAGTGGAAACACGGCCCATTACGTTGGGACAAAAGATATCACGATGATGCCCAGCATCGTGGATGTTAATGGGCTCAACCGCATCTCAAGAGCCATCTTCGCGTCCGCCGCGGGCGCGATCTGCGGCATGGTTTCTGCGAAAGCAGGAGCCGAAAGCACGAAGCCGCTTATTGTCGCCAGCATGTTTGGCAACACGACCTCCTGCATCAACGCGGCGATCCCACTTCTCGAACAGGCAGGCTTTGAAGTGCTCGTTTTTCACGCCACCGGGGCGGGCGGACGCACGATGGAGTCGCTGATTGAAAGCGGCATGGTCGCCGGAGTTCTGGACATCACCACGACCGAGCTGGCTGACGAACTTGTGGGCGGTGTACTGACTGCAGGACCAGATCGAGTCAACGCAGCCGGGCGCGCAGGCGTTCCGGCGATCGTGGTCCCCGGATGTATGGACATGGTGAATTTTGGCGAGCCGTGTTCGGTCCCAGCAAAGTTCTCTGGGCGAAAGTTTTACCATCACAATCCGCAGATCACGCTGATGCGAACGACTCCGGAAGAATGCCGAACGCTGGGCACGATGCTGGCGGAAAAGGTCAACGCGTATCAGTCGCCGGTGACGGTCCTGATTCCCCGCAAAGGCGTCAGCATTATCAGCGCGAGCGGTGGCCCCTTCTTCAATGCCGCAGCGGATGCCGCGTTGTTCGACGCGTTGACGGATAACCTGCAGCCGGAAGTGAAAGTGATCTCCATGGACTGTGAGATCAACGATCATGAATTCGCTGAAGCGTGCGTCCACGCGTTGCTTGAGAACATTCGGCGAGGCTTAGGTTCTATGACCGCGGCAAAATAAATCGCACGCAGTAATGTGTTTCAGCTGTTCCTGACGTGTTTATTGTCTCGGGTTCGATCATTCACATCTTGAAGCCCGTCTGGTAAGACGGTATCTTACGTTTATGAAAACGACGGTCTCCAGCAAAGGTCAAATTGTACTTCCTGCTGAATTGCGGGAGCAGGATCACATTCTGCCCGGTCAGCAGTTTGAACTGGAGCGACTCGAAGCCGGGCAGTACCTGTTAAAGCGACAGCCCGCCGAGGCCAGTGCAGGTGTGGTGGACTGGCTGCTGTCCTGTCCCTCAAGCGATTGGTTTCAGCCTCTCCCGTCCGAATCAACGGATGATTTATGAAGTCAGCGATTTTCAGCACGCTGGGGTCCCGCTGATTAATCCGTTTGAGTAGCCTGTAGCGAATTACAATTTCACCGCCACGGGGTGCGTTTAGTCGCTCACTGGCACCACTGGGCAAATCACACTGTTGATTTCTTTGGCAACCGCATGACCAATGCTCCGCCACTCAGGATCAAACACGCGCCGAGGAAATACGGCATCGATGTCGAAACGCCAAGCAGCTGAATCCCAAGTGACGGGCCCAGAATTCGAGCCAGTGAGGAAAGGCTCTGCCCAGTGCCAAGCACTGCTCCCTGTTCGTCGCTGGAGGCAGCCTGAGACAACAGCGACTGCAATGACGGGGTCACCGCGGAGAATCCAATGGTGACGATCGGCAGGATAAACCACAACGACTGAGCCGGAAGAACGCGCAGACCGGTCAAACCAATCAGCACAAAGCCGGCGGTCATAAGAGTGACGCCGATCAGAGCCATCCGGCGTTCTCCAAACCGTGGCAGCAGACGTCGCACAAGCATGCCCTGGCCGATCGAAAGGACGAGTCCAACATACGCGTACAGCAAAAAGTTCCAGCGACTGCTGTAACCGAATTCCCTGGTCAGCAGTGACAGCGTGCTTTCAAACTGGGCGAATCCAAAAGTGGTGATGAAGATCGCAAAGAGCACGATCGACAAACCCGGAGTGGAAAGATGTCGCAGAACTTCGCCCGGCCGGAACGCACGATGCGAGGATTTCTGAGACTGTTCGGACGGACGTCGGGATTCCTGAAGCTTTGATGCGGCGAGCAGCAATGCCATTGCAGACAATGCGGAGGCCACATAGCCCGGCAAGCCGGATGGAGGCTGAAGCAGCTTTCGTTTGACTTCGGCTCGCGGCAGCGGCGGGGTCAGCAGCAAAGCAATGGCTTCCTGATTGGCGTTATCAAGAGGCTTTGCACTGGCGGCATCGGCAGAACTGACTGAGGAGAGTTGTTCTTTGAACTGTTCAGCAGTGATGGGAGTGACATCGGTTTCATCCCACGCTTTGACCATGGCCAGCTGAGGGTCGGTGAGGGCCACTGAAGCGTCATCGGACACACAGGCAGCGCCGATCAGGGGACCAAAGGTAAATCCGATTCCGAACGCGGCTCCGATCAACGCCATCCCCTTCCCGCGATTTTCTGCGGCCGTGCTGTCCGCGATAACCGCCTGAGCTGTGGAGATCGTGGCACCAGCGATGCCCGCACCGATGCGAGTAACGAACAGCCAGGGCAGTGCTCCAAGCCCCAGCCATACGAAGTCGCGTCCCTGGGAGGAAACATAGCCGAAGAGGCCATAGGAGAACGCTGAACCGAAAAGACCCAGCATCAGAATCGGGCGTCGGCCGATCCGGTCCGACAGACTGCCCCACATCGGTGCGAACAGAAATTGCATTGCGGAGAACGACGCCATCAGCAGGCCCAGCTGCATTTTGCTGGCGTTGAACCACGCGGCGTATCGCGGCAGCAGAGGCAGAACGATTCCAAATCCCAGCAGGTCAATGAAGACAGTCAGAAAGACAATCAGCAAGGTTGCTTTATTCACCGAAGACGCCGCTGGTTGAGCGGCGGGAGCATCATTGGTCACAGGAGGTCTTTCAGAGCCTATCGCTTCATAAACCAGACGCAGGCCCAGGCCAGCAGCGGGAACAGCACAAAGATCAGTGCAAACGCTGTCAGATTCGAGCGAGGAGTATCAGGCCAGCGTCCCATAGGAGATCTCAGATTTCAAAACGGCAGATTTGAGATTTCAGATCTGAAATCTCAAATCCCTTGAGGGCTGTATTACGTAGGAATCTGCTCGTCTGTTTCAGGAACCGCGTCACTGGCCGCATCAAACCATTCGTCCTTGAAGACGATTCGTTTTTTATGCTTCATGGCAAGATTGGCGGTCAGAGCCATAATCGCATCCGCCATAGCAACTCGCCCGTTGCAACGCAGTTTGTCAGGACCCAGCTGATTCTTGATGCAGTAGCAGAAGTGTTCCATTTCTTCGCGATAGCCACGGCTGACCTTATCGCCCATGGTTCCTTTTGCCATCGCACCGGCCGCGGAAGGTGCGGCGGTGTTGTAGCTGTCGAGAGCCGGTCCGCCACCCTTCGTGTTGTCGATGACCCACAGACGCTGTTCGAGTCCGCCGCCGCTGGAAGGACTTTCTTCCTTGTAAAGCAGGGCTTCCATTTCGGTCTTCATGATCAGCGTGCCGCGGCTGCCGAAAACGGTTTCGCCGTAAGGCTCCTGACGATTGGTGTTGATTGACGAATAGGTCACGACCGCGATGTCGTTCTTGTCTTCTTCGTAATGCTTGCCCGGGAACTCCAGAGTCACATAGATGTGGTCGTCGATATCGCGATCATCCACCCAGTTCTCTTCTGGTCCCACGCCTTTAACACCGTAGAAGTTTTTGCCGCCGTAACCCTGCACAGCCAGAGGATGCTTCTTGCCCAGGAAGATGCTTGACGCATCCATCTGGTGGCTGCCCAGTTCGGCCATCAGACCGCCGCCCGTGGCATTGTACAAACGCCAGTCCACAAGCTGCCGAGCACTTTCGTAGCCAAGCTCTTTGAGCTTGCCGGATTTTTCCATCTCCAGCAGGACTTCTTTATCCTTCTTCGCATCCGCATCACGGTCCCATTTTCGCCAGCTGTCGCGGCCGGGAAAGCTGTTGTTGCGATGCCACTGAGCGCGGATGAACTTGATATCGCCGAGAAGGCCTTTCTTGATCAGGTCGTTGGCATTGTCATACAGCACGCTGTAGTGACGCTGATGGCCGACTGCCAGCAGCAATCCTTTTTCGTCCGCCTTGCGAATCATCTGCTTGCACTGAGTAATGTTGTGAGCCATCAACTTCTCAGAAAGAACATGCAGCCCGGCTTCAAGACAGGCGATCGCAATCGGAGCGTGCTGATTTAAAGGCACGGCGATGACAACCATCTCCAGACCGAGCGCATCTTTGTCCTTCAGCAGTTCCAGGTGATCCGGATACACCTTGATTTCGGCCGCTTTTGCCTGGCCCAGTTTTTTGTTCAGACCGATACGCGCTTCCGGGTGACTGCCCTTGAAGGTCCGTTCAATATTGGACGGACGCGGATCGGCAATCGCCACGATCTCCATGTACTCTGGCGGATGCTCGGTGATTAACACGTTGGCTTCGTCGCCGCAGCCAATGAAGGCCGCCTTGATCGGGGAGCCATTCAGCTTCTGGTAGTCAAAGTACAGAGCACCCAGGCCAATACTGCCCACAGCGGCAGTCTTCAGGACATCGCGGCGAGTAAACCCGACAGCTTCGTTGAAGTTGTCCTTTCCGATCTGTGTCTGTTCCGGTGTAAGTTCCATGATTCTTCTCCGATATATGTTTCGTTATTTGTGTTTTGAGTGATTGAAATCTTGGCTGGTGTCGGGAAGTCTTCGGCGGCTAATTACTTTGTTGCCGCTTTGCTTCTTCCTGCGAACAATTTTGACAGCAGATTGTCGAGACCGAACCAATATCCGGTTGGCAGACTGGCAAGAGCCAGCAGTGCCAGAACTTCAATCAGGTTTTTGTTGACGATGAAACTGTGTTCAGGGCCGGGTGCATCGGGAACTCCGGGCAGCGGCGGCATGGCCATATAAAACCCGAAGACCATGAAGGCCGCGGAGAATGCTGCGAAACGAGTGAACAGCCCAAGAATCAGCAGGAGGCCAAGCCCTGCCAGGCCAGCAATTGTCAACGTGTCGACAATCTTCAGCGGCGTCCAGGGAGTTGGCAGAGGCCCCCGACGAACCTGGTCCACGGTCAGCATTTCCAATCCGTATTCTCGCAGTTCCTGATCCATGGCCATCACCGGGCCAGCAAGTTCTCGCCCCTTGGCTCGAGTGTCCGACCAGACTCGATTGAGGTGATCCTGTTCAAACGCCACTTTCACCGCCGCCAGCTTTTCTTCATGGCGAGTGACCATTCCGTCGTAGAGACTCAGCTGACTGATGCGGCCGTTGATGTTGCCCGCGTTATCCGGATTTCCCAGCAGGTGAGCTCGCATGCGTTCCTTGTAAGACAGCTTGCCGGCTCGATTGAACACATCATCCAGAGCCTTCTGGTACCTGGCGAACGCTTCGCCTTCTTTGCCGGCAATCTGTTCTTCCAACGTTGCTTTTTCAGAAGCCAGCAGATGCCGTTCTCCGTCTACTCGCAGTTGCTTTGCTTTCGCATCGAAACTAATGGTCCCGTCCAGCTTGGCAGCCTTGAAGTCAACACCTTCCGGCAGCGCTTCGAGTGATGCGACAAAGGCGGTCGGTCCGTTAACCAAAGCATTCAGGCGAGCGACCTGTTTTTCATCCAACGCGTAATGACTGGCAAAGCGATTCTTCCACTGGTCCCATCGAGTGGCTACGGATTCTTCATCGAGCCACGACTTGTCATCGGGATCGCCAGTCATAGCGCGGAACACATTTCGCATCGGACCCTGGGCGCTTTTCAGGTAACCGTCGGATGACCATGGATAAGGCGAACTGAGGGTGTCAATTTTCCAAAGGCCCTCATAAAGCAGCTGCCATCCCAGGCCCAGTCGTAAAACAACGAGCAGGACAACGGCTGCAAAAGAATATCGACGAATATCGGCCACGAGAAACAGGCTCCAGGAAGGTGGTTTCGGTGGGGAGTTTTTTTGCAGGCGGAGTTCAGAACTCGCCTGGAAAAAAGTGTTGGCTGGAATGGCAAGTCATCGCGAAAAGGCGTTTGTCCCGTCCGTTATAACATCACCTGATCTTCATCCCACACGATCAAGTCCTGCGGAATGCCGACCACAACCGGCTGAACCTTTCGGCCCTGCTCCGGAAAAGGAATCAGGATAACACCAACCTCCGGCCAATTCTCACAACACAGCCCGGCTTTTTCGACCCCCATCACGAAAAACGCAGTGGACAAAGCGTCTGCGAGGGCTGCGGAGGGTGCTAAAACAGTCACAGACAGCATTCCTTCCACCGGCCAGCCAGTCCGAGGATCGAGAATATGCCCGTACCGACGACCCTCGTGCCGGAAAAACTGGATATTGGACCCGCTGGTCGCCATCGCTCGATCGCACAGCAAAAGAGTCCCCAGACGCTTTTCGGTGAAGAGCGGATTTCCAATTCCCACCGGCCAGCCCGCGTGGCCGTTATGATCTCCGCGAGCTTTCAAACTGCTGTGTCCACCATGCAGCAGAAAGGATTTTGGACCGTTTTCTGCTTCGATCAGAATGCGTTCGGCCTCGTCCAGGGCATATCCTTTGCCGATGGCTCCGGGGTCAAGAATGATGCCCGGCCTGCAAAAAAGTACACTGTTGCATTCAGGCATCAGGCCTACATGTTGCAGGCCCGACAAGTTCAGGGCCAAATCGACCTCGTCCTGAGCTGGAATTCGCTGTTCAGATCGACAATTACGCCACAGCCGCGTGAGCGCGCCGGTCGCCATGTCGAATGCACCCTCGGTGCGAGCATGGATTTCCGAGGCTTTCTGCAGCAACTCGAACAGATCACCGCGGACCGACATGGGAACCGTGGTTCCCCTGTTAACGGCGGATAGTTCGCTGGATTCGCGGTAAATGCTGAGCCATCCTTCGATGGCGTGGATCGCTTCAAGAGCCGTCCCGGCTGCTTCGATCTGTTCCGTCGGGCCCGGATTCATGATGGCGGAAAAATCACACGCCATCGCGCGTGTGGTAAGCCGAACTGTAATGCCGGCGGACGGCTGGATTCGCGGCGCAGCAGCCGTCAGGGCCGCATTGTTCTGCGAATTCCATGCAGGTTTCAATGCGGCCAAAACGTCACGGCGGCTTTTCGCGTCGGGGAAATCGGGCATGCTGACAGGATGCAAAAAATGGCCCTCTCATTCAAGGAAGACTCCTGCAGATCGCAAAAGACGGTGCGATCACGCAGATTTTCCAATACACAGCAGGAAAAGACCGTAAGGATCGCGGGACTTCTTTAAAATCGCCGTGCGAATGATCCGGGAACCGTTAAAAATGGACCCGGACCAATGATTCCAGACTTGCGCTCGGCGACTCAACGTTGATCCCAAAAGTGTGTAGACTGATGCTCAGTGATCGTCCGTGTTACCCGGATCAGCACCGGTCACCCTGTAATTTCAGGCCTTAGCCGTTTTCAGACTAACCGTTTTCAGACTAAACCGATGTCTCAAAAATCAGCTCCAAAACCGAACATTCGACCTCGTGTTTCCAGCGGAATTCCGTGGTGGATTTGGGTGGCCCTGTGCGTCGTCGGTGGCGGCATTGGATTTTCATTGTTCCAAAACGCGATTGCCGAAGACCCAGCGAAGTTGTTTGCTGATGCGATGCTGGCCGCTCAGAACCAAGACGGGAAATTGATCGAGAACAATCTCGAGAAGCTGAAGCAGTTTCCGGAGTTTGTGGGACAGCAAAAGCTGCTCGAAGGCATGCTGATGCTGAATCGTTCAAGGCCGCTGAAGGCTATTCCGATGTTGCAGGAGGCTTCAGAAGAAAAGGCCGTTCGAGGCAAAGCTCTGATGTATCTTGGCATTGCCTATGCGCAGGCAGAAGACTCCATGATGGCCATTAAGACTTTCGAAAGTGCAATTCAGGATGATGAAAATGCCTTCGAAGCCCGCCACAGTATGGCCATGATGCTGAATGATATGATGGCCTGGGAAGAGGCCCTCACGCATCTGAACTTTTTGGCGGAGAAAGAATACAAGCCGGCTCAGATTCTGAAGACCCGTGGAGATATTCTGTTTGATCTCGGGAAGTACAAGGAAGCCGCGGCCGACCTGGAAGCCGCGATCAAGGCCGATCAGACTGATCCCATGAACTCGGTGAAAGCCGATCGTTTGATTCAGTCTTTAACCCGGATGGGCGATCTTGAAAAAGTTACCGAGTTCATCGGATTGATCGACCGTCCCGGCGCTAATGAACGGCTGGAAGCAGAGAAGCTGTTTGCGGCTGGGAACACGTCGGAGATCTTTGAAGTTCTGGACCGTATTCGTCGGGAGGCCCCCAACGATGCGCGTGCTGCTCAGATTTATGCTCAGACGATGTTGAAGCAAAAATCGGCGGAGAAAGCAGCCGAGGCCCTGGTGATAATTCGTCCGCTGGTCACCAACGTGACTCGAAATCTGGATCTCTACAAATCGCTGGCGGAACTGTCTCGTATGGCGGGTGACGATGAAGTTGCTGGTCTCGCTCAGCAAAATGTTGATCAGCTGACGGAGTTGAATTCGCAGTACGATGCGGCGTTGGCAGCCACGATCCGCACGCGCGACGAATATGAGCCGCGTTTTAAACTTGCCCAGTTGGCTCTTGAAACCGGGCGGTTGGAGCAGGCGATGAAGTATTGCGAAGCTGTAAGTCGTTTGCATCCGGAAAAGGAGGCGGAAATCAGTGCGGTGAAGCAGCAAGTCTTTACTCCGCTGCCTCAGCTTGTCAGCACAAAGACGGCCTCAGCCGATGCTGCTTCCAACGGGGCAACCTCGACACCGGCGGTGCCCGAATCACCTGCCGAACAAAAGCCAGATGCGGAACCAGCAACTCCTGCGGAAAATCCGGAGCCAGCGAAATCTGACGCTGCTTCTGAAGCGGCTCCCGACGCAGCGACGAACGCAAAAAGTGAAGCTTCGACGAGTCCTGCACCTGAAGCCGAGTCTGTCGAAAAGTAGTTGACGAACGACAGTTTCCGAGATGTCCGTAAATTTGGACATTGTTGATTTTGATGCTCCCCGGATGCGTGGCGTGCGGCGGATCACCATTTTTGCCGTTGCGACGCAGATCTCTCCCGACAGGATGCGGCACACTCTATACTGCTTTTATGTTTAACCTGTCGGGACTCAATCCGCCTCAGCGGGAAGCAGCGTCAATTCTTTCAGGCCCTCTGCTGGTACTCGCCGGCGCTGGCACCGGGAAAACGCGCGTCATCACGTACCGCATGGCCAATCTGATTGCGCATGGCATTCGCCCGGATCGGATTCTCTCCGTCACATTCACCAACAAAGCAGCTCGTGAAATGCGAGAGCGAGCGGTGAAGCTGATTGGACGGCAGTTCAAGCAACGTCCCGTGGTCTCCACATTCCACTCTTTCTGTGTTCGCGTGCTGCGAGAAGAAATCGACTCGCTCGGTTATCCGAAAAAATTTGCCATCTACGACCGCAGCGATCAGGAGTCAGCAGCGCGCACGGCTTTGCGCGACATACGACTGGGTGACGGCACGATGAAGCCGAGCGATCTGGTCAACCGCATCAGTCGCTGGAAAATGCAGGGCATTCAGGATCACGAAGCCAGCAATCATACGGAATCGGACTTCGATTTTCTGGCGGCGATGGCCTACAAGAAGTATCAGAAGCAGCTGCGTGCGTGCGGAGCGGTTGATTTTGATGATCTGCTGCTGCTGACCGTGAAGCTGTTCAAAGAGCATGCTGACGTTCTGCAACGTCAGCAGTCAAAGTTCGATCATGTTCAGGTCGACGAGTACCAGGACACGAATGGAGTCCAGTTTCAGCTGATTGAATCGATGGTTGCTCCTCATCGCAATCTGTGCGTGGTGGGCGATGACGACCAGTCGATCTATGGCTGGCGCGGAGCTGACGTAGAGCACATCATTAACTTCGCGAAGTATTTTCCGAACACGAAAACCGTGCGTCTGGAAAACAATTATCGCTGCACCGACAAGATCATCGAATACGCAAACCGACTGGTAAAACACAACAAGCTGCGTCACGACAAGAAGCTGATCCCTCACAAGAAATCAGGATCGCAAATACGCATTCAGGCGTTCGAAGATGAAACGGCCGAAGCGGAAGGCGTCGTGCAGGAGATCGCATATCTGATCAGCGAACTGGGTGTGAAGCCGAAGCAGGTTGCAATTCTGTTTCGTACAAACGAACAGCCGCGAGTTTTTGAACAGGAACTGCGTCGACAGAAAGTTCCTTACATGCTGGTCGGCGGACAGTCGTTTTTCGACCGTCGTGAAATTCGAGACCTGCTGGCCTATCTGAAAGCCATCGACAGTCCTCGAGATGAGATCAGTCTGCTCAGAATCATCAACACTCCGGCTCGAGGCATCGGTGATACCACCACAGAAAAGCTGGTGCAGCAGGCCGTCAAAAAAGGCTCTTCGTTCTGGGAAGTTTTGCCTGACGCAGTCGCGGCCGGAATCGTCCCTGCAAAAGCTTTGACCGCACTGACTCAGTTTCGCAGTCTGCTGCAGCGGTACGGACAGGCGATGAACGAACATCCAACTCAGCTGGCAGAAATTTGTCGACGCCTGATGAGTGAGATCAATTACGAGGCGGAGATTGCCAAGCAGTACAAAGAAGAATCTCAGCAGGAAACACGTCGCACGATCCTGGAAGAATTTATCAATTCGATCGGCCAGTACGTGGAAAAAAATGAAGACGCGTCACTCAGCGGATTCCTGGAAACCACGGCGCTGATGGATCGCGAAGATGAAGCTGACCGCAATGAGAAGCAGGAGCAGGATGCGGTTCGTCTTATGACTCTGCATTCGGCAAAGGGCCTCGAGTTTCCTCGTGTTTATCTGGTCGGCATGGAGGAAGGCTTTCTGCCTCATAAGCGATCGATTGAAGCGGATTCGGAAAAAGACATCTGTGAGGAACGTCGGCTCGCTTATGTCGGTGTCACTCGGGCCATGGACCATCTTACGCTGACTCGCGCCAAGTCGCGCATGAAGTGGGGCAAACGCCGAGACACAGTACCGTCACGCTTCCTGTTTGAAATGCAGGAAGAGCCGGGGGAAGCGTTGCCGGAGGAGCATATCGAACGTGAAGAAGGCGTTGGCATCCCGATCATGCCGATGGGCGAAGCGTCGCCGTTCATGCCCAAACAAATCATTCTTCCGTCGACTGCAAAACTTAGCGCACCGCCTCCAAACGAGTTCGAAGCACCGCCGTTTTAGTTTGGATGCTCTCGAGAGTTGGGCTGAGTAGTGAAGCCCCATTAAATCAACACACCTCTAGCAGGATAGCGAGACGTTTAGCTGGAGGGAATCTGTTGTCCGGAAGTTGCCTGCCATTTCAACCCCGTCGGGTAATCTCCGTTGAACTCTGTTATGATCGGGCAGCTCAGCCGCTCACTTTCAGGGAACCCGAATGCCGATCTATCGTGTTGAAATTGATGGAATTGAAGAACTAAAGGAACTGGAGGGCAGCTGGCAACCGACAGACTACATCGCCATCCTGCAGAAAATGGACGTCTCCGGTGCGGCCGAGATACCCGCGGCCGATCTGCGAGAAATGTGCGTTTTTGCACTTCAGGATCTTGATCCGCCAGAGGCCGCAGCGCTCCTGCTGAACTACAAACTTGGCGCCGCGTTGAGTTCCGGGCAGATTAGAAATTACAGCGTCGAAAGTCAGCACGAACGACTTTGGGAACAATCGGCGGACCTGAAAATTCATCAGCCGATGTTTGGTGTTGCCAGTTTGCTGAACGCGGCCAGCCCAATGGTGTTTCCGACACCTGATGCTCTCCGGGTGTCATTGAACATCTCATCGGACGATGCGACAGCTCTGACGATGTTTCAGGATTCCATGGATCGCGCACTGCTGGTACGACTGCTGTCGTCGGGGATGGAATCATCGTCAATTCTGAATCGTCTGTTTGGCGATCAGATCGCGCAGGGGAAAGTCGCCGACGCGGATTCAATCCTCTGGGCGGTCCATGTCGATTCCTCGAACCCCGCATCCATTCGTGTGACCGTCACCAGCTCTGCCTACTGGCTGAACGCCCTTCGAGAAACCGAATCTTTCGAATGGAAGTTTGTCCCGGAAGCCAAATGATCGACGCTCGAATTCGCGAGATGGTTTCGACGTGACTTCGCAGCGACTTTGCAGAACGGCCGACTCGGTATGCACAGATTGGCAACGCACTGGTTTTCACACCGGCCGTTTTTAATCCTTCAGCATGTTTTCCATAATCTGGATGGCGGCCGGGCCGACGAGCACCACAAAGATGCCCGGGAAGATGAACAGAACCAGCGGGAAGATCATCTTCACGGCGGTCTGCTGAGCCTTCTCTTCGGCCAGCTGGCGACGTTTGACTCGCATGCTGTCGGATTGAACTCGAAGTGCCTGAGCGATGGACGAACCGAAACGGTCGGCCTGAATCAGAATGGCGACGAGTGCTCGCATATCATCCACGCCCGTTCGAACGCCAAGGTCGTGAAGAACGTCGCGACGTGGTTTCCCCATTTGAAGCTGCATGTTGGCGGTGGCCAGTTCATGGCACACTTCAGGAGCGCTCATCGAAAGCTCTTCCGAAATTCGACGCATGCCTGCGTCAAGACCGAGGCCCGCTTCTACGCAGACGACGAGAAGGTCGAGTGCATCCGGGAGCTGCAGGAAGATCTTCTGCTGACGTGCCGACTTAAGAAACATCACGGCGATCTCGGGCAGATAAAATCCTATGCCGCCTCCGATGATGAGCGACATCATGGAGTCTTTGCCGAATCCGGCAGAGATGAAACCATAAGTCGCGCCAAACATCAGGCCGAGCACAAGACAGATCAGCTTGATGGCGAGAAAGTTGCGAGTCGCGTTGGGCTTGGAAAAGCCTGCGTTGGCAAGGCGAGTCTTCAGTTTGCTCTGTTCAAGTTCGCTCTTGGACTCCAGTGCCCTGGACATGGCAGGAGCCGCTTTTTCAAACATGTTTCCCATGGCAGAGCCGCCCTGCCCGCCTTCACGTTTCTGGCGGGCAAAAGGATCTCGCCATTCTTCCAGACGCTCTGACGCACGTGACGACTTCTTAGAGAAGATCGTCACAACAGCCCAAAGCCCGGCCGTGATCGCAATGAACGCTGTGATGGGTAGAAGAGTCGTGATGTCCATGACGCCGTCCCAGGAATACTGAAGAGGGAAGAACTCTGAGGAAGCAGGAGTCGGTCACTACCGAACCCCGATCCGTCTGTCTTGAAATTGAACTGTTTTTTTAGTCGGCCGGTGCGGCCGATCAGACTTTGATGTCGACAATTTTCTTAATGACCACGGCGCCAAGGATCTGCAGGAAGATGGCAACCCCGATCATTTGTCGGCCAATCTCACGATTGAACAGCAACATGACGTAGTCGGGATTCAGGTAATAAACCGTGAAGAACAGTGCGATGGGCAGTGCCATCAGCACGATGCCGCTGATGCGACCTTCTCCGGTCAAAGCCTTAACCATGCCAAGGATCTTGAAACGTTCTCGAACAAGGTGACTGATCTTGCCGAGAATCTCCGCAAGGTCACCACCCGCCTGACGTTGAATGGCCACAGCAGTCACAAAGAACTGAAGGTCCAGATTCGGAATTCGGACGAGCATGTTACGCAAAGCCTGCTCGATGGGGATGCCCAGATTCTGTTCGTCATAGACGGTACGGAACTCGGTCGAAATCGGCGCCGGCATTTCGCTGGCGACAACATTCAGGCCGGACGCCAGACTGTGACCGGATTTTAAAGCTCGTGCCATCAGCTCCAGAGCGTCTGACAACTGACGTTCGAATTTTGCGAAGCGAGAGCGACGACGCCAAAAAAGCCAAAGCCACGGTGCGGAGAAGCCCATGATGGCGCCCACCGGAATCAGTGGCAGCGGTGCTCGCGCGATTGTTGTCACCATCGCGCCCAAAGCGGCGGTGCCTGAGCAGAGGATCAGAAAGTGATCAATCTTCAGTGGCGAGTCGGCCTGACGAAAGAACAGCGGCAGCTTGCCGAAGCGCTGAAGTATGCCGCCGATGACTCCCTGAGCCGTCGCCAGTCCATCACGCATCAGCGCATCGGTTGTCTCCTTTCGAGACGGCTGAGCAGCGCCGGTGAAGGCGGCCAGCCGGGCGTCCAGAGTGGAGTCGGACTTGCCCTGCAAAGCAAAACCTACTCCGAATACCAGCGCGAGCACGCCAATAAACGCAGAGACCATGATGAGCAGGTTCGGATCCATAAAATGCCTCGATGGGAATGACCAATGACTAAGTCCCAATGACCAATGACCAGGAGCGACGTTTACGGAGATCGCATGATGCGCTGTGCGAACAGTCCGTTTGGCAATCGAACGCCGGCCGATTCCAAGTGCTCGATGCACTTCGGACGCACACCGGTGGATTCGAAGTGGCCGAATGCCTTGCCGTTCTCGCCGATGCCCTGCTGAATAAACTTAAAGATGTCCTGCATGACGATGGTTTCACCTTCCATCCCGACGATCTCGGTAATGTAGGTCACCTTTCGAGGACCGCCCTGAAGACGGTTGGCCTGAATGATCAGGTGAATCGATGAAGCGATCTGTTTTCGAACCACCGACAATGGCAGTTCACTGCCGCTCATATTCACCAGCGTTTCAATTCGCGAAACAGCATCACGCGGATTGTTCGAGTGCACTGTCGTCATAGAACCATCGTGGCCGGTGTTCATGGCCTGAAGCATGTCGAGTGCCTCACCGCCACGGCATTCGCCGATGATGATTCGGTCAGGACGCATACGCAGGGCATTCCTCACCAGGTCCGTTGCCGATACCTTGCCTTTGCCTTCGATGTTCGGCGGGCGAGTTTCCAGTCGCAGCACGTGTTCCTGCTGCAGCTGAAGTTCGGCCGCATCTTCAATCGTGATGATTCGGTTTTCGTTGGAGATGAAGCTGGACAATGTGTTCAGCAGCGTCGTCTTGCCGGAACCCGTACCACCGCTGATGACGATGTTCAGTCGAGCCTTCATGGCTCCTTCCAGAAACATCACCATTTCCGGTGTGAATGCGCCGAACTTCAGCAGGTCTTCCAGAGTCAGCGGGCTGGATCCGAATCGACGAATTGTCAATGACGGACCGTCGAGTGCCAGTGGTGGAATGATCGCGTTCAGACGTGAGCCGTCCGGAAGGCGAGCGTCGACCATCGGCGATGTTTCGTCAATGCGTCGTCCAACGCGAGACACAATACGGTCAAGAATCTGCAGCAGGTGATCGTTATCGCGGAACGTCACGTCCGACTTAATGATGCGGCCGTTCTTTTCCAGAAAGACGTTCTTCGGGCCGTTGATCATAATGTCGGCCACGCCCTCTTCCTTGAGCAGCAGTTCCAGCGGGCCGAAGCCGAAAGCTTCGTCCAGTACTTCTTCTACCAGCCGCTCACGTTCCGAACGATTCAGCAGCGGGTTTTCGGTGTCACACAGATGTTCGACCACGACACGAATTTCGCGTCGCAGCGAATCGCCTTCCAGTTCCGACAGGCGAGTCAGGTCGAGTTTCTCGACGAGCTTACCGTGGATGTGTGACTTCAATGCTTCGAAGTCGTTGGAGGTTTGTCGAGATGGCTTGAGAGGGGCAATCATTTGCAATCACTCCGGATTCGCAGTTCACAATGCGCGGACAATCGGGCTGCAGAATTACGAACCCAATGTCCGACTTTGGTCCTATATGGAGCCTAGGTCACGT
Organism: Planctomycetota bacterium; assembly: GCA_003669615.1. GTDB lineage: Bacteria > Planctomycetota > Planctomycetia > Planctomycetales > Planctomycetaceae > SXXK01. The sequence continues at coordinate 4,308 of QWOO01000181.1, read as the reverse complement.
TTGCGGGTCGTGCTGGAAGGATCAGTCCGGAATGTTGCAGAGTTTCCACAAACGCAGCCAAACAGCAGCTTCGCAGTGAGTCGTTTGTATTGATTGCAGCAGCGGTAGTGGTTGCTGTGGGCCACGAATTCACAGCTGCGGGCAAAGAACCGGCTCGCTGGACGCGTTCCCGAACGGCCTCTACGATGGCAGGACTCACCCGTATTTTTCCCCATCGGATCCCACCCATGCGAATGACGTACTTCCTGGCGATCGCCGTTCATCTCTGCCCTTTCTTTGCGATGGCACAGCAACCATCGCCCTCCCGGACCTGGTCTCAGAAAGCCGAAGTGCAGCCGGCACTCGAACGAGGAAACGCTGAGCCACCGGTGGAAGTAAAAAAGCCCGAGATTGAAGATTCCGCGTTCGCAGGCGGAGCGACGGCCAAATGGATCTGGGGACCGGATAACAATGTGAATTATGTGCTTCGGAAATCAATTGACCTGAAGGCGGTCAAGTCTGCCCGCATCAAGGCGTCGTGCGACAATGCAGGCACGGTCTACGTCAATGGCAAGCGAGTCGCTGGCAGTGTCGAGTGGCAGGAGCCCATGGATGCGGATGTCACCGCGTCGCTGATCGCGGGCGTAAATGTTATCGAAGCCGAAGTTCAAAACCAGGGCGGCGTCGCTGCGTTGGTGCTGAAGCTTGTTGTTCGGCTGGTAGATGGAACTACAGTTGAGTTGGTTACCGATGAATCATGGGAAGTGGCGGCCAAACGAGGCGAACCAGCGATTACGCCGGATGGAGCCAGTTTGCGAGGCAACTATGGCGATGGGCCGTGGGGAGCTGTGTTTAGCGCGCCGTCTTCGGCGGGTCGAGTTCCTGCGGGCACGTTTGAAGTGCTGCCCGGTTTTCAGGTCGAGAAATTATTCACGGTTCCGAAAGACGAACTGGGTTCCTGGGTTTGCATCGCGTTTGACAACATAGGCCGTTTGCTCGCGAGCGACCAGGGCGACAAAGGGATTTATCGAATCACGCTGCCTCCCCTGAATTTGAAATCTGAAATTTCAAATCTCAAATCAAACGAAGTCTCTGTCGAACGACTCGATTTCTCGAAGTGCGAGTTCCAGCCATCGGGGGCTCAGGGAATGCTGTGGGCGTTTGATTCGCTGTACTTCAGTTGCAACGGCGGCCCGGGCAGCGGACTTTATCGAGCTAAAGATACTGACGGCGACGATCAGTTTGATGAATGCGTCAGGCTGAAAGAGTTTCGCGGCGGTGGCGAACATGGACCGCATTCGATTCGTCTGTCACCGGATGGTCAGCGGATTTTTGTGATCGCCGGCAATCATACTCTTCCGCCCTTCAATCCCGGTGAAGAGCTGACGAACAAGAACTACACCAGTCGCGTCCCCACAAACTGGGGTGAAGATCATTTGCTGCCTCGCATGTGGGATGCCAATGGTCACGCGGTTGGAATTCTGGCTCCGGGCGGCTGGATCGCCAGCACGGACCCCGATGGCAAGACGTGGGATATCTGGTCGATCGGGTTTCGCAATCCGTACGACATGGCGTTCAACGCGGACGGCGAACTGTTCGCCTACGACGCTGACATGGAATGGGACGTCGGCATGCCATGGTACCGCCCGACTCGCGTTGTCCACGCAACCAGCGGAAGTGAATTCGGCTGGCGCAGTGGAAGTGGCAAGTGGCCCAATCACTACATCGACAGCCTTCCTCCGATGGTCAACATTGGCCCCGGATCTCCAGTGGGAGTCGACTTTGGTTACGGTTCTCCATTGGCGGCAGATTCGGAGATTGCTCGCTCGGCTCATGCAACGGTGCCGATTGGCGACGACAGCAAGTTTGTCTACGCGCCGCTCAAGTTCCCGGCGAAGTACCAAAAGTCGATGTTCATCTGCGACTGGACCTTCGGCACGATGTACGCGATTCACACTGAACCAAACATGAGCAGCTACAAAGCGACGAAGGAAGAATTCCTGTCTCGTACCCCGCTGCCGCTCACAGACGTCGTGGCAGGTTCAGACGGTGCGCTGTACTTCACTGTCGGTGGCCGTGGCACTCAGTCTGAATTGTTCCGCGTGACGTATGTGGGGACAGAATCAACAGCACCAACGGAACTGCGAGATTCCAAAGATGCGGGGCCTCGTTCACGACGGCGAGCCCTCGAAGCCAGTCATGCGGGAATGGGGCCAAACGGAATCGTTAGCCGATCCAATGCTTTTCTTAGTGGTCTTGAGAGCGACATTCATTCTCACGATCGATTTCTGAAGACCGCGGCACGCAACGCATTTTATAACTCGACAGTGCTGTGGGATTCGCTGGATGCAGACGCCATCCGCAGTGTCGACTTCAACACGATGGAACCCGACGATGTTTTGAGCGTTGTCACTTCGATCGCAAAATCGCCGTTTCTTCAGATCGCTGAAGTTCGTGGCCAGTCGGCTGAGGTTGCAAAGGCTGTGACTGACGCCGCACAACAGACGACAATTCGCGGGATGCAGCGGCTGAGCTTTGCTGCTCTGAATGCTGAGCAACGGCTGAACTATCTGCGTGCGCTGAGTCTGGTGTTTCTGCGTCTGGGCGAAATCCCGGAAGATGTGCGAGCCGATTTTGTGTCACGAATGGACAGTCAGTTTCCGTCGGACAGCGATGAGTTGAATCGCGAGCTGTGTCAGATGCTCGTCTATTTGAAATCACCGACGGTCATTGAAAAGACCGTCGGTCTGATGCAGGCCGAATCCAAGCCCACTGTCACCGACGACATGAAAGATCTGCTGGCCCGCAATCGTGGCTATGGTGGTTCGATCACAGCGTCGATCGAAAAGGCTCCTGATCAGCAGCAGACATGGTATGCGTTCTGTCTTCGCAATATGAAAGAAGGCTGGACGATGGATCAACGAAAGGCCTACTTCGCGTGGTTCGAAAGAGCACACACGTGGGCTGGCGGAGCCAGTTTTCATGGCTTCCTGCGTAACATCGAAAAGGAATGCTTCGAAAACGCCAATGAGAAAGAACGCTTGTTGATCGAAGCCAGCGGCGCTCGTAAGCCCTACGCTCCGCCGGAAATCCCAAAGCCAGCGGGACCCGGCAAAGACTGGACTCTGGACGAAGTGCGAACATTGGTCGATGCCGGACTGAAAGATCGCGACTTTGAAAATGGACAGAAGATGTTCGCCGCCACTCGCTGCATCATCTGTCACCGGTTCGGCGGAGACGGCGGCGCGACCGGGCCCGATTTGACTCAGCTGGCCGGTCGCTTCAATGTGAAAGACCTGACCGAAGCCATCATGGAGCCCAGCAAAGTCATCAGCGATCAGTACAAGGCCAGCACGATTGTGACGACCGACGGGAAAACGGTCAGCGGCCGAATTCTGTCAGACAACGATGATCTGATTGCGATTCTGACGAGCCCGGAAGACCCTACGAAGATTACGGAGATTATGAAAAGTGACATTGAGGAACTGCAGGCTTCGAAGGCGTCTATGATGCCGGTCGATCTCCTGAAACCTCTGAATCAGGATGAAGTGCTCGACCTGATGGCTTACCTGCTGTCACGTGGAGATCAGGGAAATCCGATGTTCAAGAGAAAATAAGGGCTCTCCTGGGGCCCGGCAGACAAAAATTGAACGTCACTGACTCTGCAGACCACCAGATCGTATCCGGTGGTCTGCTCAGTTTTCAGGGACAGGTTGTCATGTCTCCGGCCTTCCAGAGTTCCTGGTCAAAGTGTAAGTCGGAGCAAAGTCATGCAGCTCTTCATTGTCTTGTGGGCGTCCGTCCTTTTCGCTGCCGCTCAGGATTCGCAGTCGTCACCTGCTGGATTGCAGGAAGCGGTGCCCAAAGAACTGCCCGGTCTGCACAATGTTCATCGAGCGACAAAGATCGTGTATCTGGGAAGTGAGCCTCATGGAGAAGAAGCGTTCATCAGCCTGAAGAAACTGGGCATTACCACGATCGTGAGTGTGGATGGAGCAACGCCCGATGTGGAGTTGGCGAAGAAACATGGTCTGCGTTACATCCACATTCCGACGGGTTACGATGGTGTAGATGAGGCGGCAGCGAAGACGCTCACGCGAGTCGCGAAGGAGATCCAGACGCCGCTTTATGTTCACTGCCATCATGGCAAACATCGTGGTCCCGCGGCGGCTGCAATTGTTTGTCTGGCCAGTGGAACGCTGACCCATGATCAGGCCATTGCGCTCATGAAGACTGCCGGCACCGGCAAGGATTACACGGGACTTTGGAAGGACGTTAAAAACTTTCAGCCTCTGCCGGAGAATGCGGAGTTACCGCGGCTGGTGGAGG
>QWOO01000185.1 GCA_003669615.1 Planctomycetota bacterium | reverse complement strand
ATGTCAGCGGACGGATACGAGATCTCCCACGCGGCCTTACCAGCAGATGGAATCCCACGGACAGCACCTTGAGGCATTCTGGTTTGAGCGCCCGCTCCGCCAATCGGCCCCGCAGCTGATTGTCAGCGGCAATCAGGTCTGTGCCAGGCGAGAACCCGATTTCCTCATAACGTACGTCTGAGGAAGATCGGGGCGCGTAGCGAATGTGAGTCAGCCGCACACTCGACACGCGATCCTCCGGCGCGGTGGGAAGCTGTAGTCCAGAAGACAGAAGATGATCGAGCCGATAAGCCGGCCGCTCGGCAAACGGCGCATTTACTGGTTGCGCAAGAATCGCCCGAAAAAACGCCTCCTTGAGATGCAAATGGATTTCTCGACCGCCACGAGCCGCCACGTCCAATGTTCCCTGCTGACGATCCAGTGAGAAGACATTGGAGAACGCATAACGTCCCGACAAGGCTTCGATGTGGCCATCCTCCTGAAACTCCATCAGCTGGTCCGGCCAGTTGTCCAGATACGCACAGAAATAATCCACGCCGGAGGGCCGCTGATGATGTTCGATGCAGCAATGCCGTCCACGCAGCTGTGTTGAATAGATCTGGCGGAGTTCGTTCTGCAGAGCCTCGATGCGAGCGTTGTCAATTTGCAGATCTGGCGGCACACTGACCTTCGATCGCTTCCAGTAACGGCCAGTCAGCGCGGACTCGGCTCGAGCGAGGAACTCCGCTTGTGAGAACGCTTCGGGCAGATTCAGCCAGGCCCAGACGATTTGGTCGTTGCGATGTTCAAAGCGGTCGAATTCTCCGACTCGCTCAGGATGGTGAGTTTGTATCTCTTCCAGCAACGCGGTCATTCCATGTTCCTGTGACAGCGTGTGGATCTTCTGCAGCACGAGCTGCATGTGGGCACGTTCTTCATCGGGAATCGACTGCCAGGCGTCGTACAAAGGCCCACAGTTGCGGCGTTTGACGCTCGCCCCGTGAGAGGGCGGCGTTCCTTTGTGGCGAAGAATGAACTCCCGCAGGAGGTTCAGGGAAAAAGAGCGCAGGACACGGATCGGATCGAAAGTCTGAGCCATAAAAATAGTCGTTCCCATGAGACGTACGGCGAACGGCCTCCATACCAATGAAACGCGCAAGCCAGCGCGCACGGGGAGCGTAAAAAGTGAGAAACTAGAGGGCGCAGCCACAGATCAATGGGCATCGCAAGCAGAGCCGTCAGGCGATTGGAGGCGGCAACTCAACGGCAACAAAACGGAGTTCGCGGTCCTGAGCGATGAAGGACCAACCAGACCATGTGCCCCAGGCAAGATGGAAGAAACACGCCTGTCTCAGGCTTCTCAATGTCCGGCTGTGGAGCATCGAATTAACATCCCGAAAACCACTGCAAACGTCGTGCAGCTGTGCCAGTTCTGACAGTTGATTGAAGCTCCAAATCTACCCTGGGAATGACCTGTGTCAATAGCTCATTCGACCAAACATGTTCTTGAAAGAGAGTGAATTCTCGTAAGTCGTTTGGCACCAACGAGGATCTCTTTTCAGAATTCTTTGAAGCCCAAAAACATATTCAACAACGACCGATTTTCGATCGTAATTTGGACCTCACGTTGCTCGTCGACTTGAGACTTCAGGGCGGCTAAGATACTTCCCCAGTCGATCTGCTTGATTCGGGAAAGTGCCTGCCACGCGGTACTGACATCGGCCGCATTATCTTATGACAAATCTACCTCTACAAACTGTTGAGTAACGCTGATGTCAATCCCCGACTTTCAGTCCATCATGCTTCCATTTCTTCAGGTGTTATCCGATGGACAGGAACGCTCCATGAAGGATGTAACTCTGATTCTGGCGCAGCGATTCGCGTTGACCGACGATGAACTCGAAGAAATGTTACCGAGTGGGCAAGCGAAGTTGTTTCTAAACCGAGTTGCCTGGAGCAAGACTCACCTAAAGAAAGCGGGGCTTGTTGATAACCCGAATCGAGGGAAAGTCCGATTGAGTGCAGCCGGCCACAAGGTTCTCGAATTGCCGTCTCAATCTATTGATATGAAGTTCCTCCGTCAGTTCGAAAGCTACCGAGCGTTCACAAAGAAATCGGAATCGCAAAATGAACCAGCCGAATCATCGGAAGAAACACTTGAGGAATCAGAGGCGACACCGCTGGAGCTTTTTGAGTCGTCTTTCGAACAAATGCGTGAAGCACTGGCCGACGAATTGCTGAGCCGTTTGCTGGATTGTCCGCCCCAGTTCTTTGAGAGAATTGTTGTGAAACTGCTGCAAGCCATGGGCTACGGCGGCCAGTTCGGGGAAGGCAAGGTGACGAACTACTCACAGGACGGCGGCATCGACGGCGTGATTTACGAAGACAAACTGGGGCTGGATGTGGTTTGTATTCAGGCAAAACGCTGGCAGGGTACCGTGGGCCGTCCGGTAGTTCAGTCATTTGTGGGCAGCATGGACATGATCCGAGCTAAGAAAGGGGTGGTGATCACGACCGCGGACTTCTCGCGTGATGCAGTCGATTTTGTCGATCGCATCGAAGGGAAACGTGTCGTGCTGATCAATGGAAAGCAGCTCTGTCAGCTGATGATTGACCACAACGTCGGCGTGTCGATCAAGGGCACGTTTGCGCTGAAGGAAGTCTCCAACGATTTCTTCGAAGAGGTATGACGCGGCGAGATGACTGCTACTCCGAGTGGCACGAGGGGACTTGGCTCATTCAGTCGGGGAATTAATCAATGGACCTTGTACGCTTTCCTGTTCTGATTCGCAGCGTTTATGCCGCCGTGGATGAGTTGGAACTCATGTTTCCCGGACGACACTTCACACCCGATGGGCATATGGTTGGCAGTATTGGTGAGGCACTTGCAGCATTCTATTATGGGCTGGAATTGTTTGCGGCGTCTGCAGAAGGACACGACGGAAAGGTCGACGACCGCCTTGTGCAGGTGAAAGCGACTCAGGCGAAGATGATCTCCATCAGCAGTGAGCCGGAGTTTTTGCTGGTGCTGAAGATCGCCCGCGATGGAAGCTTCAAAGAAATCTATAACGGCCCAGGTGGGATCGTCTGGGCCTTGGTGTCCCACAAGCCCCGACCAAAGAACGGGCAATATCAAGTCTCGCTTCCCATGCTGACAAGGCTGATGGGCAGCGTACCGGAAACAATGAGGATCTCACGAATTCAGGATTCATGATCCGGACGCTGGGACCCCACTAGTTGATTCCACATCTCTCGCTGCGTCTTCCAGCAGTCTTCAGCACAAATCGAACGCAAGGCTTTCTCGTGGACGGCGGTCTCACTGGGCTGCGTGCGTGGCAGGTGAAGGATCGCTTCCTGGATGTCAGGGGCGAGGTAGTTCAGGCTCAGAATCTGATTCATTCGCGGCTGTGTGACATGGGCCAGTGCGGCTAATGTGGTCTGACTGTCAACTTTTCCCTCACGAATCATTCTGTCAAAGCGAATGGCCAGCGCCATAAGTCGAGATACCCGAGGAATGCGACCTTCAGGTGGCGGTGGCGGGTCAGGCTTTGGCCCGATCCCAATGCGATGAAACCGTTGTGGATCGCTGTAGAAGTGAATGGTCTGTTTGACTCGCATTACCTTGCCGACCCTTCAGCCGCATGCGACAGTGCCGCAATGCCGGCGTCCTCAAAGAAGATTTCGAAACTGCTTTCCGTTGCATCAAACTCCACTCGCTGAATCAACATGCTTAACATGTGCCACTGTTCTTTAGGACTCAGCGTGGACCAGAGATTGTCAAAGTTCTCCATCGTCCGTGCGATGTCGCTCGCTTTGATCTCGGCAGCCTCCATCTCCGTCACTCGATTGGAGAGCTTCCCGTATTTGTGATGCTCACGGCTCAGTCGCTCCTGAAGGTCCGCCGCCAGTTTCGACATTTCGGAATCGGTCGACCCTGTCTGCGTCGTCTGCTTGAGCTCTTCCTCCAGCCATTTGATCTCGCGTTCCGATACAGCCAGATTCAGACGGCATTCTTCCAGTTGCTGACGCAGGTGGACCTGCGTCTCGTCGAACACAGCACGTCGCAAGGCCGGATCCTTCGCGATACACCGCACCTGGTCGACGACAGCCTTTTCAATTTCCGATGCCGGCAGGGACCGTGACGGGCAGGCGGCGCGTCCCTGCTTGAGCACGCTGATACATGTGTAGTACCGGTAACGTCGCTTTCTCGCGGTGTTGTAAGTATGCGTCATCGCTCGGCCGCATCCGCGGCAATACAACAACCCCTTCAGCAAGGATCCGTATTTGTTGCGGCTTCGCGGGTTCGGCAAATAAGCGTTACGTTTCAGGCGTTCTGCGACTCGAAAGAACAACGCCGGTTCGACAATTGGCGCATGCTCACCGTTGAAGACATCGTCGCGATGTCTGATCTTCCCGATGTAAATGGGGTTGGTCAGCAGGGCGTGGAGGTTGTTCTTGTCGAACTCAACACCTCCGCGTTTGCGGCCTGATTTGGTTGTCCAGCGTTTGCTGAACCAGCCGCGGTCGTTCAATTCGGTGGCGACCAGTAAAAGCGAACCCATCGACAAGTACAGCTCGAAGATTTCCCGCACCTGAATCGCTTCCGCTTTATTGACGACCAGCTTCGGGGTGGGAGTGCTGCGGTCCACGTCGTAGCCAAGCACCGGGATGCCGCCTTTCCATTTTCCCTTTCGTGCCTGGGCCGAGAGTTTGTCGCGGATACGTTCGCCGATGATCTCCCGCTCGAACTGTGCGAACGACAGGAGAATGTTCAGCGTCAGTCGCCCCATCGAGTGGTTCGTGTTGAATTGCTGGGTCACAGAAACAAACGCCACGTTCTGTTCTTCAAACGTGCCCATCAACTTTGCGAAGTCGAGCAGTGAACGGCTGAGTCGATCGACTTTATAGACGACCACACAGTCAATCTCTCCAGCTGCGACGTCCTGCATGAGTCGCTGCAATGCCGGCCGCTCCGCATTACCACCAGAGAAGCCGCCGTCATCGTATCGTCGGGGAAGGAGCGTCCAGCCTTCATGCTTCTGACTGGCAATGAATGCTTCGCCAGCTTCTCTTTGTGCATCAAGGGAATTGAATTCCTGATTCAGACCTTCCTCAGTCGATTTGCGTGTGTAAATCGCGCATCGCACGACTTTT
>QWOO01000158.1 GCA_003669615.1 Planctomycetota bacterium | reverse complement strand
CACGATGAGCCTCAACGGTATCCTTGCGGGCCTGGTCGGCATTACTGCCAACTGTGACTGTGTGACAAACGGCGAATCACTGATCATCGGTGCCGTCGCTGGTGTCATCGTCATGATCGCTATCACGGTCCTCGACAAACTTAAGATCGACGATCCAGTAGGCGCTTTCCCAGTCCACGGTTGCTGCGGCCTTTGGGCTTGTCTCGCGACTGGAATTTTCGGCGAAGGCAAGGATCTGACAGTTCAGGCCATCGGTTCATTCTCAATCGCAGGCTTTTCTCTGGTAGTGATGCTGATCGTGTTCGGAATTTTAAAGGCTGTAAATCTTCTGCGAGTCTCTCGTCAGGAAGAAATTGAAGGCCTCGATATTCATGAGCACGGCATGCCTTGCTACGCAACGGACAGTGCTTACTAGTTCGACCTGAACTTTTGAACGAACGTGGGTTCATTAAAGTCTGATTGGAACAAGATTCTGTTCATCAAACTGAACTGATCCCTCTTCAATTTTCGCGAAGCGCTCGTGCTGGAAACGGTTCGGGCGTTTCGTCGTATAGATGCGACGAGGTCAATGCCGTCGCGAAAACGTTGGAATTCCGTGAATTCCATTCTCAGTAATCATGCCGCCCCACTTCGTCATGAGCGTTCTGCAAACGCTGCTGTTTTTGCAGAACGTGACAATGTAGAAACCGTCGGATTCTGCATCTCTGTACTTCTCCGGTACTCGAGCGAATCCGAAAAGACCTTCCCCACCCACGCAAGTTAGAAAGATCAAGGAGACAGGCGATGTTTGGATTTTTTGGCCGTCAGTCGCGAAGCGCATTGGCTTCCGGGCTGGCCACTTTGTTGACGTTATTTGCGATTTCAAACGCATCGATCGCACAGGAGCCAGCTGTTGAGTCCGCTGACCTATCTGCATCAGAAACTTCGCTGGACGCAGCGGCTGCCGCTGAAAGACCCGCGGAGACCACCTCGGTTCCCCATCTGGCGGGAACGATCGACACAGGTTCTACAACATGGTTGCTGGTAAGTGCTGCTCTCGTCTGCTTCATGATGCCCGGACTGGCATTGTTTTACGGCGGTATGGTGCGTGCCAAAAACGTGCTGAACATGTTCATGTGTGTGATGGTGTGTGTTCCAATCATCACGATCCAGTGGGTAGCCTGCGGATATAGTCTCACGTTCGCAGTACCTTCAGCCATCACCGTTGATGGTGGTAAGAACGAAGACGGTTCCGATAAGCCAGCGCTCAGCTACCTCGGCTGGGATTCAAGCCTTGTGTTTCTGAAAGGTTTCTCTGACGTTGATCCAGCCAGCCCAAATTATTTTGGCAAAATCGTTACCAGTGGTGACACGACTGGTGCGTCGCCGACTGGTGTTCCGGAACTGCTTTTCGCCATGTTCCAGATGATGTTTGCGATCATTACTCCCGCTCTGATCGTCGGTGCGATTGCTGAGCGAGTGAAGTTTAGTGCCTGGTGTATCTTTGTTGTTCTGTGGGCCACGCTTGTCTACGACCCCGTTGCTCACTGGGTGTGGAACGTCAACGGTTGGTTGTTCCAGAAGGGCGTACTGGACTTCGCGGGTGGCACGGTTGTGCATGTACTTGCCGGAGCGTCCGCGCTGGCGCTGATTTTGATTCTTCCGAAACGTCATGGCTTTCCAAAGGGCCCATTTTTACCTCACAGCATTGGCTGGACCCTTATGGGAGCAGGATTCCTGATGGTTGGCTGGTTCGGTTTTAACGCCGGATCTGCTATCGCCGTCGGTAAAGATTTTCTTCCAGTGTCTGGTGCAGTGGCGGTGATGGCTTTTGCGACAACAGCGATTGCAGGTGGAGCGGCCACGGGGTCGTGGATGATCGCGGAGTGGCTTCATGCTGGTAAGCCAACGGCCATCGGTGTTGCGTCCGGAATGGTAGCTGGTCTGGTTGTGATCACTCCATGTGCGGGCCACGTAAGTCCGGGCAGTGCTTTGGTGATTGGTTTGATTGGTGGAGTTGTTTGCTTCCTTGGAGTTCAGCTTAAGCAGGTTCTGAAGTATGACGACTCACTGGACGTCGTTGGCGTTCACGGTGTTGGCGGTGCGCTCGGTGCGGTGCTCGTCGGATACTTTGCGATTCGCCCGGCCGTCGGCGGCATGGATCAGGTCATGCTGCAGCTGACCGGTATCGGTGCCGCAGCCATCTATGGCTTTGTGGTGACCGCGGTTCTGGGGCTGATCATCCACAAGACGATTGGATTTACAGTCACCGAACATGAGGAAGAAGAAGGCCTCGACGTGACGGAACACGGTGAAACAGCCTATCGTCTGAACTAGACGAGTGGCTGAATCCAGCCCTGATTCTTCTGAAGCCCGGCTCCCAGCGAGTCGGGCTTTTCTATTGGATGCCTTGCGGAACGCCAATCGCTACACCTCAGTGATTCCTTGCAAAGACGGCAAGATCGAAGCCATTTCTTTCCCCTTTCTTACCGGGCCTGATCAGAGGCAGGCCAATCCCGCCCCGCACGGATGCACTGAAAATGACACGAACACGCCGTTTTTCTGCTACGCTTTCCAAAGCCCCTGGAATTGCATTGTCCGGACTTGTGGGAGAACTGGCCGTTTCTGCCGATGAGTTCTGTTCGCTTACGGCCCCTTACGAATCAGTCGCACCAGAATTCTGCCGAGCGACCTATCGGCCCGTTTCCTCGAACGCTTGCGCGGAGAGTTCCTGTGGCGAAGGGTGTGGAGACATTGCGTCGGCCCCATCCTTTTGCGAATCATTGATGGCTCGGCCAACGCTTTGTGGAGACTGGTTCGGCAGCCGTACGCATTTCGCGGAAAGTGGCTTCACATTCAACGTCAGTACGACTCAGTATTTTCAGGGCGTTGTCAGTGGCGGCCTGAATCAAACGTCTCGATACGGTGGTCGCAATGATGTGCTGATGACAGTCGACGGCGAGAAGGCCGGACTTTGGAAAGGTCTCTTCATCGCAGTGCATGGCGAATCCCGTTACGGTGAATCGGTCATTCAGGATACAGGCTCGCTGTTGCCCGCCAATCTGGCTCTCGCTTTTCCTCAGTCCCAGGGCACTGTTTCCGCCTTGACGGGTGTGAAGGTGATGCAGTTCCAGTCCGAAGACATGCTGGTGTTTGCGGGAAAGATCAACATCTTTGACGACTTCCGCCAGCCTCTCACAGGTGCCGGCGCCACAAATGGATTTATGAACACAGGCCTGATGATTAATCCTGTGGTGGTCCGCACAGTTCCGTATTCCACCTTCGGAGCTGGGTTCGCGATGCTGCAGCAAATGGAACCGGTCTTCTCACTGGCCGTTTTTGACACAAACAATACTCCTACAACTTCCGGCATCGATACGATCTTCAACAATGGGGCGTCGATTGTGTCGAATGTGAACCTGCCCACAGAGTGGATGGCCCTGCCCGGCCATCAGGGCCTGACCGGAACGTACAGTACCGGCACTTACACAAACCTTTCACCGTCTGTTTATTTCCAGCCGGGCACAGGCGTGGTTGTTCAATCGCCACCCAAAGAAGGCTCGTGGTCACTGGGATACAATTTCGATCAGGCGTTCTACGTATCACCTGCAGACTCCAAAAAACGTTGGGGAGTTTTTGGAACACTAGGCATCGCGGACAACAATCCCAGTCCGGTGCATTGGTTCGCAAGTACCGGGGTCGCGGGCACAAGTCCGATCTCCAGCCGGTCTTCGGATACGTTTGGTGCAGGCTATTATTACACCGGTGTGAGCGGTGCTCTGAAGGATCTCGCTCCCGTCCTGTTACCACTGGGTGACGAGCAGGGTGTGGAACTTTACTACAACGTGGCGGTGACTCCATGGTGCCATATCACCCCGGATATTCAGTTCATCGATCCATTTCGTGAACGTGTGGACGAGTCTGTTTTGGTAGGCGTTCGAGGCAAAATCGAATTCTGAGTTTCCTCCGTTGTTCCGCCTTACGCTTCCGATCCTTGCTGAGAATTCGCAACATGGGATCTCAGGTTTTTACATTCGTGGTACGTTTTAGCCTGCCTGCTCTGCTGGCAGTGTTCTGCGGAAACACTACGTGCGCACAGGAAATCGGCGAGCTATTCGAACCGCTCGAAAAACCCTGGCTGTTACTCAATAAGCCTCTGCAGAGCGAAGAGGAAGCCGAGGAAGATCACGTTGAGACCGATCGTGACTCGTTCACTCCCGCAACCACAACTGCCGGAAGAGGGCGAGTGATCTTTGAATCGGCTTATTCGTCGATAGAGAACCGAGGTGCCGAACCCACTCACAGCTTTCCGGAGTTTATCACTCGTATCGGAATCACCGAACGCACCGAACTGCGTGTAGGCTGGAACTATGAGATTGGCGGAGGCGGCTCTGTTTCAGGTGATGCCCCAGGTGGACTTTTGGAAGAGCCTGGTGCCAACGAAGAATCGCAGATGCTTTATGGCATCAAGACTCAGGTCACAGATCAGTCCGGCTGGATTCCTGAAAGTGCATGTATTCTCCAGGGGACTACTCCCACTTCCGGTCCGGAAACCGCATCCGCCTTTCAGCTGGGATACGTATTCGGCTGGGAGATTCTGGAGAAATGCAAGCTCGATTCCTCGCTTCGCTATGTGGCCGCTCAGGAGGAAGGCGATCACTTCAATCAGTGGGCGCCGTCCGTCGTGCTCAAGGTGCCAGTTGCCGAACGCTGGAATGTGCACGGAGAGTATTTTGGCGTTTTTACTGAAAATCGAGCGGAGAATGTGTCGCCTCAGTACTTCAGCCCTGGAGTTCACTATCTGATTACGCCAGACTTTGAATTGGGCGTCCGAGTCGGCTGGGGTCTGAATGAAGATGCCGCGAACTCTTTCACCAACGTCGGCCTCGGCCTGAGATTCTGATGGCAAAAAGAACACAGGCAGCTGCTGACGCCAACAGCTGACATCGACGTACGATGGGCATTCTTGCCCGTCGGGGCACCGTCGGGGCACCGTCGGGGCACCGTCGGACAAGAATGCCCAACCTACAGTTAGACGCAAGCTGGGTAGCGGAGCGGTGGTCTCAATTCTCATTCAATCAAGGAACGCTTGCTTCAGCGTTTCCATTGATAGGATCCTCTGCGAGGGTTCCTTCGTCAGGCAGTTCATGATGAGCCTGTTTAAT
>QWOO01000344.1 GCA_003669615.1 Planctomycetota bacterium | reverse complement strand
AGCAGCGGTTTGCACAGAGGGCCGGCGTCACGGAGGCTGATCGCACTCACTTCCCAGCCGAGCGATTTCAGCCCCGTCGCGATGCGGACGAACGCCTGCTCTGCACCGCCGATATCGAGTTCGGTGATGGCCATCGTCAGACGGCGATGGGGCGGAAGTGAAGTATCTGGCATCGAAAGTTTGCGGGAAATGAGATTCGCGAGATGGAAACTGCCGAACTCGTCGAGCGCGACGTTGAATGTGATTACATTAGCGAGTCCAAGAGAAAGGCACCACAGCTCATGAGTCTCCCGGACCTTCAGTTGCTCAGCAGTTGGCAATTTGAATTGCCGAAGGATCTAATCGCTTCCCGCCCCACGGCTGCGCGCGACGAATCTCGACTTCTGGTAATCGATCGTCGCCGCAACACGATCACTCATTCGTATATTCGTAAACTTCCCGAATGGTTACACGAACACGATCTGCTGGTGTTCAATAATACGAAAGTGCTGCCTGCTCGTCTCTTTGGATTTCGAACGGCTACTGGCGGACGCTGGGAAGGTCTTTATGTGGAAGCCACACCTTCGGGCCACTGGCACATTCTGTCGGAGACTCGCGGACGTCTGCTGCCCGGTGAAACGATCACCGTACTGCCCGCCAACGCGAGTCTGTCGACAGAGAGCACCGGGGATGATTCGCCGGAGCCCGACTTCATAAGTTCGACGGTTTCGCAAAAATCATTGCTGCTCACGCTGGTGGAAAAACGCGACGATGGCGGCTGGATCGTGGCACCGGCTTCGGATATTTCGGCCGTCGATTTACTCGAAGAATTTGGCAGTCTTCCCCTTCCGCCTTATATGGGTCGTAAGCTGGCAGATGCGGAGGATCGAGAACGATATCAGACACATTTTGCATCCGTGCCTGGCGCTGTCGCTGCACCGACGGCCGGGCTGCATTTTACAAGCGGTTTGCTGGACGAATGCCGCAGCTCTGGTGTTCGGACGGCTGAGCTCACGTTGCACGTGGGCATCGGCACATTTCGTCCCGTGAGTGTTTCGAATCTCGCGGAACATCGCATGCACGAAGAGTGGTGTCGGCTGCCACAGGAAACATCTGCGGCCGTGGCAGAGGCCAAACAACATCGGGGACGAGTTGTAGCGGTTGGAACAACGTCCATACGCACTTTGGAATCTGCGGCCGCCGCCGCCGGAATTCCGTTGACATCGTGGCAGGGAAGAACCAGTCTGTTCATTCAGCCCGGGTTTCAGTTTCAGGTTGTCGATTGCCTGTTGACGAATTTCCATTTGCCCGGTTCCACGCTGCTGGTGCTTGTGGCCGCACTTGCAGGATATGACTTAATCATGGAAGCTTATCGTCAGGCAATTGCAGAACGTTATCGGTTCTACAGCTATGGTGATGCGATGTTGATCATCTGATCAACGCTCACACTTTTCAGAGTAACTTTTTGTTCGGCACATGCACTGCCGTCTGCACATAGATCAGGAAGATTTTCGTGTCGAAGCCAATAAGATTTCTGGCCGGTTTGAGTGTGCTGATCGCACGAATGTCAATCACGTTCTGGGTGGGCGGAGCCATTCTGTTTGTGATCACCAGTGTCGCTGAACAGCGAAATCCAACTTTTGATTCGGTCATCAGAGACCAACTGGCCACCATTCGATTTCCACTGTACTACATCTTTGGGTGGGGCTGCCTCGGGCTGGCACTGGCTTCCACATTGGTCGGCGCGGTTCTGCACAGGTCTTGCCTGCGAAGACGGCTGATCGCCGCGTTTCTGTTAACATTTGTGTCCACAGGAATTGCAGTCGCCGATTACAAGTCGGTGTACCTGCCGCTTCAGGAGCTGATTACTCCTCCCGGTCAGGCAAGGACTCAGGCGTTTATTTCGCTGCACAATCGATCGCGTGTCATTAATGAAGTGCATCTGACCATCGCGTTGCTGGCCGCGGTACTGCTGTGTTTGCCGGACAATCTTACTGCCGCCGCAAAGCTTCCGTCTTGTCCTGAATGAATTTCAGGTGATGCGGAATATGGTTCGTGATCCGCTCCAGCAGAGTCTCCAGCGTCAGCGGTCCGGCTTCGGAATGTACGCCCGTCCGCTGAAAATCTTCCACATCGGACTGACGCAGAATCCGAGCCATCTGTTTGCGAACGCAGGCGATGAGTTCCAGTTCTTCCAGCACGCTGCGATGTTCATACTGCAGGCCCGCAGCAAAGACGTCGGGATCTCCACCGAACAACGTTGGATTGTCCTCGACAAGAACGCGTTTCATTCGATCCGCATAGATCGGTTCGAAGTCCGCCAGGTGACAGATGACCTGCTGGATGGACCACTTTCCGGGGACCGGGTGCAATCCATACAGCTCGGGCTTTACCTGTCGTAAAGCTGCACGCAGCAATTCGGGTCCCTGTTCGTACTGCTGAAGCAATTGATCAAGCGTCATCAAAATCACCTTAAGTTTGTACCAGACCTGAAGTCCACGTGCTGGCGACGCCAGTGACAATGACGGGAAGCCACGCCGCAAGGTCTGCGGCGAGCAGTCCTGCGCCCGCCAAAGCGAAACTGCCTTCCGCCAGAGCATAAAAGGCACCCAGCACCGCCGCACACACGGCCATGTTGGTGATCAGACTGTGAGACTCTTTCCGGAACACCAATGGAAGCGCGATTGCAATATTGATCAGGCACAGAAATGGTCGAGTGATCCGGCAGTGAAGCGCGATGCTTTGACGGCGTACGGGAACCGGTCCTGTGGATGGGTTCTGCAGCCTCTGAATCAATTGCATCGACGACAGGAACTGCACGTTGCGACCGCGATTGTAAAGCTGATCGAAGCTGACGTCAGACACGATAAACAGGTCTTTGCCGTTAGGTCTGGGGAGGACTCGCTGTCGTCCTTCGGCAGTCAGGATGTCTTCATTAAAAACGCCCGTCAGATTTTGCAGCAGCCAACCCGACGGATGTTTTTTATTCGCCGGGACGAAACGAGCCTGCTCAGCCTTAAGCACGCAAAACTGAGTGGCCAGTTCGGGCTCCGGGAGAGCGAAGCTGGCATCCACAAGCGTTTTCGATTCGATCAGGACCTGTTCCCCGTCGATATGCATCAGATAGTTGGAGTGGTCATAGACGGCTTCCACTTTCTGAACCTGAGCGAGGCGGCTGCCTCGAGGAGTCTGCAACTGGACGGCAATATTCGGAATGATCAGTTCCTGATTGGCGATCAGTGCCGCATTCAGAATCGCGGCCGCCAGAAGCAGTGGTTTCAGCATTCGAAAGGCGGGAATTCCGGCGGCCAGAATCGGAAACGTCTCCGAGTGTTTTCGGAGCAGGCCCAGGACTGTGATCACGGATACCACGATCAGCATCGGGCCAGCCATTTCGAAGAACTGAAACCCGCGGTAGATGTAGTAGATGACGATCTGAGTCAGCAGATCGAGATTTGACGTCGTGTTGGCCTGAAAGTCATCGATGTTGGTGAAAAGGTCGATCACAATGTACAACCCGTAGGCCGACACAAACAGCACGGAGAACGTGTGCAGCAGGCGGCCAAGCAAGTACCGGTCAAACGTTGTAAACATGGAACTCCGAGGGACCTGTTGAATTCCACAGGCATACGGGCGAATCTTCAGGGCGACTTTATCGGGGAATTACAGTTCAGTTTTCACTTCCAGGTCAAGACAGGTTCTGCTCACCATCAGAACTCACAGGAATGGCTCTGAATTTGGCTCTGAACCATTCGGGAAGCAGGAAAAACTGATGTTATTGCAGAATTCCGGGAATCCATTTGACAGCCCGACCGGTCGTCAAATTAAAGTGGTGGCTCTGGATGCGGTGGGAACCGTGATGTACGCAATGCCTTCCGTGGCGACGGCGTACTGCGAGATTCTGCACGAACCAGGTGGCGAATCGGTCAATCCGGCGGATGTGCGTGCGGTGCTCAGTCGACGCCTGGCCGCTCGCTCGGGCGATGGTAATCTCCACACGACGGAAGCTTCTGAGCGTGCGTTCTGGTTTGATCTGATCGCCGAACTTGTGCCGGACCTGAATCGCCAGACGAGCTGTTTCGAAGCGTTGTTTGATCACTTTGCCAATCCGGCTCACTGGCGCTGCTACGAAGATGTGGCGGAAGCACTTGAATCCCTGCAGTCAAGCGGGCTAAAGATTGTTCTGGCATCGAACTTTGACAAGCGGCTGCATGCGGTTTGTAACGGACTGCCGGAACTGAGCGCCGTTTCGGAGCGAATTATTTCTTCAGAGGTTGGGTGGCGAAAGCCGGCTCGGCAGTTCTTTGAAATCGTCTGTCAGCGGACGGGCACATTGCCGCAGGAAGTTTTGTTTGTGGGCGACGATCCTCTGAACGACATTCAGGGAGCGTCACTGGCGGGAATGCCGGCAGCCTGGATCGATCGTCGTCACGAACCACCAGGCGCGGTCGACGTTGCACTGCCACCGGCGGCGGCTGCAAACGTCTGGAGAATTGGTTCGTTGAAAGATCTGGTGGCCCACGCTGTTTCTAGAATCTGACGAGTTGCCCTTGAACACGACTGCCAAACAGACGATTCAACCGCTGGTGGTGATCCAGCGCAATCCCAACTCGGGTTCAGGGCGAGGTCGTGGCGAACTGCTCATCGTGTCGCGAGAACTGCGGAAACGGGGCTACTGTGTTCGCATGTTTTCAGATCGGAAGAGACTGGATCAGTATGTTCTGCAAATATCTGCCTCGCGATCATTGAAATGTATTGTCGGCGCGGGTGGTGACGGCACTGTGACGGATCTCGCGAATCGACATCCTGGCGTGCCGGTCGCGATCCTTCCGTTGGGCACTGAAAACCTGCTGGCCTGCTATCTCCAACTTCCTTGCTGCGGTCGATCATTGGCAGAGATCATCGATCGGGGCCGAGTGCGCTGTTTTGATTCCGCTCAGGCCAACGGTCTTCGTTTTTTGCTGATGCTGAGTGTTGGGATCGATGCGGAGATTGTGGAAGCGATTCACAGGACACGTACAGGAAACATTTACCGGCATGGATATTTATGGCCGACTCTAAAGGCGTTTTTTCAAAGCCGACCGGCCGTCTATGTGGCTTCCTCCGCGGACGGATCTACAGTGATCTCCGGCAGTCATGTGATTGTCACCAACGTACCCCGCTATGGGTTTGGACTTCCGTTT
>QWOO01000120.1 GCA_003669615.1 Planctomycetota bacterium | reverse complement strand
ATGCACGAGGCACAGCAATCGAACGGCTGCTGGCACATCGTGAGCAACCTGTCCCATCGCTATTGGATGGCACTCCGCAGATGTCTCCGGCACTGGACAGTGTTCTCTCCAGACTGATGGCCAAAAAGCCGGAACAACGAATTGGCTCCATGGCCGAGTGTCTTCGAGAACTGGAGCAACTTAAGGCCGAAGGTCTGCCGGATATTACGTTGTCGCCTCGCTCTGCAGAAGACGATTGCCGGACACTTCCAGAGACAGTTCTTTCGCCGGAAAAGGCTTTGCTTCCGGCCACCTGTGTTACAACCGAGTCATGTGCAGATGTGGGGGAAGAAGTACTGCCTTCGACCACCGTCATCGGAATGATGGTGGATTCCACGGTCACAACGGCGATTCCCGAAAGCGTGCTGGAAAGCAATCCGAGCGTCGAGCATGCACGTCGAAGCGGGGCTTCTTTTTCTGCGATCCTTTCCTGGGTGTTCATTCCAGGCGTGGCCGCAATGGTGGTCGCCGGATTGCTGATGCGTGCCCAGTCACCAGCCGACCGAAGCTCTTTAAAAACAGAACCAGCAGCGTCGACTGACACACTGCCACCAATCGAGTCTCTCACAGACTTCTCAGAAGAAGCCGTGCAGGCGTATCAGTCGACGTGGGCGACAGCCGTTGGTGTTGATACGGAAGAGACAGCGGCCGGAATAGTCTTTGTGTTCATACCGCCTGGCAAGTTCCTTTATGGGGAAGGAGACGACGCCGAGGAAACTCAGATCGATCAGGAATTCTGGCTTTCGGAAGTCGAGGTCACAGCGGGCCAGTACGCCGCATTTGTGAAAGCGGTCGGCAACTTCCAAACGGTCGCAGAACGAACAGGAAACGGCTGGGGAAAACTGGGAGACCGGTGGGTGCAGGCCCCCGAATACAGCTGGAAGAATCTGGGCGAGAATTTCGTCAGCGAAAACTCGCCAGCCTGCAACATTACCTATCCGGATGCGATCGCATTCTGTGAATGGATCTCGTCCGTATCAGGACGCAAGATTCGTCTTCCACGCGAACAGGAATGGGAGTACGCGTGTCGTTGCGGTCGGCGAGGAGCCTGGTCTTTCGGCGACGACCGAAATCTTCTGGAACAGTATGCCTGGGTAACACAGAACTCGAATGATGAAGTTCATCCTGTGCGATCACTCCTGCCAAATGCATGGGGACTCTTCGATATGCAAGGCAACGAGACAGAATGGTGCTTTGAGCCCAATGCGATGGGCCCTGATTTTCCGGGAACGGGTCCTCTTCGAGGAGGTAGTTTCAGAAGCCCAATTCCCCAAACTCGATCGAATGATTCGTCTCGTTCAAGTCTTTTGGAACCCGGTCGCGGGGCGTTTCGAATCCTGATGGAAAAGAAACTATAGAAGTTCGAGCAATGTCATGATGTGACGTGAAGCCGTTTCAGCTTTCTGTATTCCCGGTCGCAGAATCTGGATCGTTGGAATCTGCAGGCGAATTCCTGCGGCAATTTCATTCGTTTCACTGTCACCGACAATCCTCAAGTCCGCCGGCTTCCAATCTCGCAACTGAAGTAGTTCAGCAAGTATTGACTCCTTACCCGCATGGCTCTCATCCACGCTGTCGATCAACACAAGATCGAAATACTTTGCGAGTCCCAGGGCATTAATCTTGGCTTGCTGGAACCCACGATAACCGGACGTCAATAAACACAGCTCGTGCTGACGAGTTCGCAACGTACTTAGAGCCTCATGCACATCCGGAAATGGCAAGAGCGGCTCGGTAAACGTCAGAGTCTCGTGACACTGTCGCCACGCATTCACCATTTGTTCCGGCAAAGAATACTTCGCAGCGATAGTGGGAAACGGCAGTGACCAGGATTCCTCAAAGACCTGACTCAGGACCGAATCACTGACGCACTCATACCTGTGATTGAACTTGCGAATGCACTCAAACAGTCCGGACGTGACTGAAGACGGAATTGACCGAGTGTCAAACAGCGTGTTGTCGAGATCAAAGATATAGACGGGAAGCATAAGCGAGGTTAGTAGCGGAACTGCAGTCCCAGGTTGCCACCGTGAGCGATCAAGTCTCCGTGGGAATCCACATTGTAGGTACGACCGACAAAGGTTGGACCTGTCACCGCAGCATACTGTTCCGGAGAAAGTGCCACGCCGTAGATGTATGTCATTTCGTATCCGCCGATCACACTCCAGCGTTCACTGAGCGGAAAGTTTGCCTGAGCAGCTTTCACGACGACTGTTCTTGCCATTGTGCCGAATTTTCCGGATGGACAGCCGTCCCTGCGGGGCAGGTGAGCGGTCAAGCGTCAGATTCAAACTTGTGGCGAAGATGCTGCACAGAGTCCACATCCGCAGCGCGTGTTGCAAAAGCGAAACAACGCGTTGTCGTGTCGCAACAAACGGCAGAGGCAAAGACGCAACATACCTGTTGCCATGATGCTCTCCCGTGACAACACATGTTCCGCTGATGTTGCAGATCGATTCACAACGCCTCACTTGGCAACACACTCCGAAATTCAGGCTCCATTTGGATGGGTGATCAGAGCTTCTGAGCCAGGGTTATGGGTCAGCTCAAAGATCCTCTGATGGAACCCGTCCTTTATGGCATTTTCGGAAATCCAACGTAATTCTGCGTGCTGCAGCATCGTGTCCCGTCAACTCCTTTTGCGAGTCCAGGCCGCGATGATGGTTTTGCTCGCCGTCACGACGACAGCGAATGCCGATTCCGCGGCACGCATGATCGAGTTGAAAGATGCTGCAAATACCTACACCGGAAAAGTGATTGCACGCGACCGTGAACACTGCTTCCTGCAGGATCGATTCGGCGTAATGCATCACCTGCCACTGTCGCAGATACAGTCGCTAAGAGTCGTGGGGACAAATTATCGCCCTTCATCGACGGCCGAGTTTCGCGACATCCTTGCGACCGAGTTTCGTACAGGATTCGAAATTCAAAGTTCGACCCACTACGTCGTTGTCGCAAAAAAGGGGCGGGCGAAGGCCTATGCCACCATGTTCGAAGAGATCTATCGACAGGTAGAGATATTCTACAGCGTTCGCGGTTTTCAAACTGATGCGCCTGAGACGACTCTCGTCGCTATCGTGTTCGGCAGCCAGGCCGAGTTCCGAGATTACTGCGGCAAAGATGAAATGCTTTGGTCGGACGATCTTCGCGGCTACTATTCTTTGAAGTCCAATCGAGTCGCTTTGTACGAAGATGATGGGCTCAAGAATTCCGTGACCGCCACGAAAGACGGCAGTTCCGGATCAGGAAAACATGACAGGCGGCGAACTGCGGCCGAAGTCTCCGGTGCGTCAGCTGAATTGTCCGCCCTGATGAAGACGGTTGCCGGAGAAACCGCCAATACAATCGTGCATGAAGCCACACATCAGGTTGGCTTCAATATTGGAATTCATTCGCGACTGGGAAACACCCCGGGCTGGGTCATCGAAGGCCTTGCGACAGTGCTGGAGGCACCCGGTTTACGGATGCGTGGAAAATCCACTACTGAGCAGAAAATCAACAGTGAGCGACTTGAATGGTTCAATGAGGAATACGAGACACGCCGTCAGCCAGGCGACATTGCGAAAATGATTGCGACCGAAGATATGTTTCGCAATCAAGCGCTCGACGCCTACAGCTCTGCCTGGGCACTCACTTACTTTCTGACGGAAAACCCCGCTCGAGCCCGCCAGTTTGTGCTGTATCTTAAGATGCTGTCGGAACGAGACCCACTCAACGCATATCCTCCCGAGGATCGACTGAAAGATTTTCAGTCCGTCTTCGGTGACATCTCGCGACTTGAAGTGGACTTCCTGCGCAGTCTTGAGCGACTCTAATGGTCGCTTACCGCCATCATCGACACTCCAGGACACGTCTGAAGAACGCACACCGTATTGACGAGCGGACCCAAACACGCAGTTTGAAAGTCGAAGACTAACGCCCTGCCCTGCCCGTTTCACCACGCGGATGAAATGCACCCGAGTTGCGACACTCCATCGAATCGATCGGAAGCGGACGTTCTCGCGTTTACATTGTTGTGTCATTCATCAAACGGAACTTCGTGAAACATTGTGCGAGGATCAACGCTTAGGCAACTTTTTCGACTGGGAGTGACCGTGCTTCGAGTTCCCCGAAAATGAGTCCACCTCGAACCACTGCGGTCATCGGATCCTGTGCCAATCGAATCGAAAGTATCTTGTCAGCGATTTCGTGTTCGATAAATCGGTCTGTCAGCAGGTTGATAAAGCCATCCGCCTGCGTGGCCCCGCCAGCCAGGATAACTGACAACCCGGGACGCGGAAGTGCATTGCGCACGGGCGCGGATGCAAGAAGCAGAGCGACCGTTCGCGAGACTCGGTCAAGTACAACCGAGTACAGGCGGGACATCATTCGTTCGCGGTCGCCGATCGCCGCGCCGAGGTGGATTTCCGTTTTGACCTTCCATTGCCGGATGCTGTCCAGATCCAGATAGGTATTGCCACTCTCGTCCCAGACCTGAACCTGAAACTGCCGAGCGATCTCTGAGTCAATCCAGTTGCTGCCAATCTCAAGTGTTTCGCACGCCAGTATGCTTCCGTAGCGTGCGACAGCAATATTCGTTGTTTCGGCGCCCATAACAATGCTGATACCAGTAAACGACGCATCGTTACCCGCAGCCAGCATTGCTGCTTCCGCCGGCGCCACGATCAGCGGCTTGTAGCCTCGCATTCGAACAAGCCGGCACAGAAACTCTTCATTCCTGATCGCTCTGGCGGAGCCGTCCTGCAGGCCTGGAACTGTCACCGCACAGAGATTTTGCTTTCCACGCGGTGGAGGCAGAATAGCTTCTGTCAGAAGACCAAGGATCTGACGAGCTGGCGGATCATCAGAGGGAACAATTCCGTCGGCAAACAACGGCGCGCAGGGAACACGGCTAAGCCACCGTGCGTTCACAGCCGCATTGCCCGCAACAACAAGAGAGCCTTCACATTCCGCGAATGGAATTTGCTGATCTAACAGTGTTTGCTTGTGCTGTTCTGTATCCGCAACCACAGCGTATTCGGCTTTCTCCGCATACATCGTAAGTCGATCCGAGATCGTCGGGTTGCGAAATACAGACCGAATCCAGCAACTGCCAAAGTCGATGGCGCAAATCATGAGTCAATCCGATCCT
>QWOO01000234.1 GCA_003669615.1 Planctomycetota bacterium | reverse complement strand
TCTTGCCGGCGCGTGCGTGTCGTCGCTGGCAGTTCCCGTCGCGGCTCAGGACGCCGGTGACGAACTGGCTCGCAATGATGTGCAGCTGCGAACTTCCGTGAAGAGAAGCCTGGAACGAGGAAGCGATTTTCTTCGAACTCAACAGCAGGGCGACGGATCCTGGGAAGCCAGTGGTGCCTTTTCACAATTCAAGATTGGCACAACAGCCCTCGCGGTGATGGCTCTCATCAACTGCGACGTTCCGGTCGATTCACCGGAAGTTCAACGAGGCCTCAATTTTCTCCGCAATCTTCCGCCCAGTGGTGTTAACGGCAAAGGTGGCATCTATGAAACGTCACTGACGGTGATGGCCCTGTGTGCGGCCGAAGAATACGATCGCGATTTGCCGCGCATTCAGTTGTACGCAAGACTTCTGGAAGAGAGTCAGGAACTTGCCGGGGACGGTGCCGGCTATTGGGATTATGAAATCCGCAAAGGCGGATCTCACCGCGGAGATGCAAGTAACGGGCAGTACGCCGTGCTGGCATTGCGAGATGCGGTTTATGCCGGCGCACAGGTTTCACGAGAGAGCTGGGAGAGAACTCATCAGCGATGGCTAGCCGATCAGCAGGCCAGTGGGGGCTGGGGATACGCAGCCGGCGACTTTAGTCCACGAGGCAGTATGACAGTCGCGGGATTGTCCACGATCTCCATCACTTCAAGAATGTTACAGGACGACAGTGATGTAGATTTTCAGGGGAAGCCAAATTGTTGCGACACGAGACCCATCGATCCGGTGATGGAAAACGGTCGTCGCTGGATGTCGGAAAATTTCAGCCTCGTGTCCAACCCCGGCCATGGCAACTACCACTTCTACTACCTGTACGGTCTGGAGCGAGCTGGACGAATGAGCGGCGTGCGATTTTTTGGCGGCCACGACTGGTATCGCGAAGGCGCAGAAATGCTCGTGGGCCTTCAACTGGCTGCTGGCAATTGGCTGGCACCAGGCACCGAGCAGGAACCCATTCTCAACACGTCGATGGCACTGATGTTTTTGTCGAAAGGTCTGTCTCGAGTTGTCGTAAACAAGCTGGACTACAATTCCCCGCGCGGCGACTCACGAGACCAGGGCGAATGGAATCGGCACAACTTCGACATGGTCAACCTTGTCGACCTGATTGACGGACTTCCTCAGTGGCCCCCACGTCTCACAAGTCAGGTCGTTACGCTCAGCCGGCTCAAGCCGGAAACAGCCGTGCTGGAACTGAATCAGTCGCCAGTGCTTTACATCTCCGGCCGCGATGCGCCTCAGTTTGATGAGGAACAAATCCGGTGGCTGCGGAGTTATGTGGATGCCGGCGGGTTCATTTTTGCAGTCGCCAACTGCGACGGACAGGGGTTTGATCCTGGCTTTCGCGAAGTAATCAAACGCATGTTTCCGCAGGAAGACGCGTCATTGCAGCGGCTGACGGGCGACCATCCGGTGTATCGCAGCGAGTATCCGTTGAATTCTGACGGGGTTGAACTTTGGGGTGTCAACTTCGGATGTCGAACGTCAATCATTTACTCACCGACAGATCTGGGATGCCTCTGGCAGAAATGGATGAAACACGAGCCGCAGAATCGCAATACAAATCTCAGTCAGCAGGTGAATCGTGCGATGAAAGTCGGAGTGAATGTGATCGCGTATGCGACAGGGCGAGAACCTCCGGAGAAACTGAGTGACACCGGAGCACGCCGTAAAGAGGCAGCCGATAATGTAGAACGTGGTCTGCTCCAGATTGGCAAACTGCGCCACAACGGCGGGTGGGACACGGCTCCGAAAGCCCTCAAGAATCTGCTGATGGCATTGAATGAAACCGTCGGACTCGCGGCATCTACGCAGACCGAGGCTATTCCTCCGACGCTGGATGAGATGAGTCGCTTTCCGCTGATCTACATGCACGGCCGATATCGCTTCCAGATCGATGCTCAACAGCAACAGGCCATCCGTGATTATCTGAGTCGTGGTGGAGTCCTGTTTGCCGACGCGTGTTGCGGGGCATCCAACTTTGACCGCAGTTTCCGGGATCTGATGCGGCAACTTTATCCCGAACAGGAACTGAAGCAGATTCCTGTCACACATGAAATCTTTACCGAAGCCACATGGCACAATATCACTAAAGCCACGATTCGCAGGCTTGTTCCCAGCGAAGAGAACGCAGCCCTGACGATGAGAACTGTCGAAGGACAGCCATTTCTGGAAGGCATCGAAATCGATGGCCGTTACGCTGTGATTTACAGTAAGTACGATATCAGCTGTGCGTTGCAGCATCAGGCATCTTTGTCGTGCGACGGATACATCGAAGCCGATGCGGCAAAGATCGCAGTGAACGTCGTGTTGTATTCAATGCAGCAAAGCATTCACTGGTCTGAAGACACGGCTCCGGCAAATCGAAAATAAAATGGACAGAGGCTTGAGTATGAAAACATTCTTCGAAACTCCGGATCCCAAAGCCGCCTGGGTGTCCGCTCAGTGGCAACATGACCGGCCATTGATTTCCTGCCGATTTGAACCGACCGGTCAGTATGTCTTTTGCGGCTCCGAAGACGCTGTCGCGGAAAGGTTTCGTTTATCAGATGGAGTGAAGACAGTCTTTTCCGGCGGACACACCACATGGATTGCAGCGTTTGCGTTTTCCAACGACGGCGCCACGGTCGTGACGGGTGGCTGTGATGGAAAATTGACATGGTGGCCCGCCGCGGCTGAAACGCCACAGCCCATTCGCTCAATTGCTGCCCATGGAACCCAGTGGATTCGAGCACTCGCCACAAGCCCCGACGGGACAATCCTGGCCAGCGCCGGCAACGATCATAAAGTTCGACTCTGGAACATGGCCGATGGCACCTTGCTGAAAGAATTGTCGGGGCACGAGAAGCATGTCTATACCGTTGCGTTTCACCCGAACGGACAGTCTTTATTTTCGGGCGATCTCGGCGGAGCTATTCGGCAGTGGGATGTGGCTGCAGGAACGGAACTGAAAAAGTTCGATGCCGCTGCACTGTATTCCTACAACGGAGGGCAGGGCGTTGACTTCGGTGGCGTGCGGGCCCTGACGATCAGTTCGGACGGAAAATTTCTCGCGGCCGGAGGCCTCCACAAGGCTTCGAATCCACTGGGTGCAGTTCATGAGCCTCTGATCCTTCTGTTTAATCTGGAAACCGGTGCTCTGGAGCGTCAGATGATCGCCGAAGGAATCACTCAGGGTGTCATCTGGACTCTGAAATGGCTGAGCGATGGATCGCTGATGGGAGTTACGGGCGGAGGCAGTGGTGGATGGCTGCTGTTCTGGAAAACCGACGCTGAAAAGGATTTCCATCGCTTTCAGCTGCCGAATCTTGCCCGTGACATGGATCTGCACAGCGACGGCATTCGCGTGGCGACGGCCCATCATGATCGGCATGTCCGAATCACGACACTCGCTCCCAAACCCGCATAGACCGCATTCGGTTCCGCCAGAGCGCCTCGAACCGCAGCTGCAACGTGGCCTCTAATCAGCGTAGATGCGGCCGTCTTTGCGCTCGGTATCAGTTTCCCTCCAGTTCCCGAACGCTTCTTCTCCAGGCATTGCTGTACCACGCTGGGCCTCTTATCAATTTACTGACGATGAAAGGTCGACACTGGGTCGGACTTCTTCCCATCAGGTTCCAAACGGTGGTCCTGATGAACTCTGCCCCGGCACTGCAGCCCCCTGCTTTTTCTCATCCCAGGATACCTGAGCTCCAGCGGTTTGAAAACGATCTGTGGAATCCTACGATACAGATGGAAGCGTTTTTGGGAGTCCGTCTCGCATTAAGCGGACCATGCCCTTCATTTTTCGGTTCGATATTGAAGAGGATCTGCAGTGGTATCTCTTGAACAGAAGTTTCAGCAGCAGAAAGAACTGCTCGACCAGCATACTCGAGAAATGGTGCAGTGGCATTTCGGTGACGACACCGGGTGCGAGTTTTGGCTGGAGAAGAAAAAGACTTTTGATTTTGATCCACTAAAGGACGTCAACTGCTTTGATGACCTGAAAAAGTTTCCACTCTTCGAAGACGAATGGCTGCGCGGTGGTCCGATGCGCCGCTGGGTTCCGAAGCCTTTGCAGGATAAACCAATTTACGTATTCGAAACCGGTGGCACTACTGGAATCCCCAAATCACGTGTGGTCGTAGAAGACCACTGGATCGACTACGAACTTTTCAGTGAGACGCTGCCGGACGAATCATTTCCGAAGGGCGCGAACTGGCTGATGCTGGGCCCTTCCGGTCCTCGCCGTCTGCGACTGGCGATCGAACATCTGGCTCAGTTCCGCGGTGGCATCTGCTTCTGCGTGGACCTGGACCCTCGCTGGGTCGTGAAGTTGTTGAAAAAAGGGAAAGTCGAAGATGCCAAAGAATACAGTGCACACTGTATTGATCAGGCGATCACGGTTCTCACCGCGAACAACGACATTGAATGCATGTTCACAACTCCAAAGTTGCTGGAAGCTCTGGCTCTCCGGCTGATGGATCAGGGAAGCAGCATCGAAGAAGCTGGCATCAAGGGGATCTTCTGCGGGGGAACGGAGTTCACTCAGCAGTGGTATCGGTTTGCTCGCGAAGAGCTGTTAGGACCAAATGTCTACATCACGCCGACATACGGAAACACGTTGATGGGTCTGGCCTGCGGCAAGCCTCATGATCCAGCCGACAACTACAAGATCACCTACTTCGCACCTCAGCCACGAGCCGTGATTGAAGTTGTGGATTTCGATGATCACACCAAACTCGTTGACTACGATCAGACCGGTCGCGTGAAGCTCTACACGATGACGAAAGAGTTGTTCGTGCCGGGCTTCCTGGAACGCGACGAAGGCGAACGTGAACGCCCTTGCGACAAATACACATGGGACGGCGTCAGCAGTGTGCGCCCCTATCATGTGTTCGCCAAGACAACCACCGTCGGCGTTTATTAGGCCGTGATATTCGGTTGATTGGCCTGCAATTTCACCCAACGTCGGATTCCTGCGGATCCGACGTTTTTTTCTCAAAATTCCGCGGCTAAACCTGCGGCCGTCAGGCCATAGCTCCTGGCAGTGAACAAAGTCCTCGTGGCCGCCCCGATCCTGGACGAGGTGAGTTTGCCTTCTACAATGTCGAACGGCACTCGTTGCGTTCTTACTCTCTTC
>QWOO01000102.1 GCA_003669615.1 Planctomycetota bacterium | reverse complement strand
TGACCCTTCTTCCGATTCCATTCGTTCAAAGAATTCATCAACGTTGGCGGCGACCTCCGACAATTCACCGTCGGTTATGTTGAGCCAGAAAACAATGCCAGCTTCATCGACAAAGAACAGGTCGCCAAACCGATTCATCAGCCATGGCTGAACTTCCATCTCTTCATCAATGAGCCAGGCCCAGGACGAAAGTAGTTTTGGCCAGTCAAGCGCCGTGTGATCGATGAGGTAGTCGTTTACGTCCATGGGATTGTCCTGAAGGAGGCGAAGCTTTTTTCGTCGCCACGAAGAAAAATCAGCCTTTCTTCACTTCGCGGCTGGATGAGCCGTGGAGAGTTCCGGGCAGTGTCAGTCGCGATTTATAGCTCGTGTCGCAACGTTGTTTGAGGTTGCGGACAGTCGATATGTCCACTTTCTCTGCTTCTTTGCGAAATTTCGTGGCGCGCCAGTGGACTGGAGCGGGACAGGTGATGGGAAGAAGTCTGGTTAGTCCGGAAGGGAGCGGTGACTGGTGGGAAAATGTGTCATGAGCAATGACGGCGACTTGATCCGACTTGCGAAGACCGTCCATCTAAACCGGAGCGATATCGGGATGCCAAATTTGGATGGGTATAATCTCATCCGAAGGATTCGTGCTATGGAGTCTCCAGCAAATGCAATTCCGGCAATTGCAGTCACAGCGGTCGCGCGGCCGGAGGATCGACAGCGGATCCTTGAGCATGGATTTCAGTTTCATCCTGGTAAGCCTCTTTCGCCTTCTGATCTGGTCGCCGCGGCAGGGGCGGTTCTCGGCAGGCTGTGACGCTGCTTAAAAATCGCGAGCGGTGAAGGCGTTTCCCTCATACATCCGGTTCATTATCTGTATCCTTCGCGGGTCTGGTGCCGTTGATATTGTCGGCGATCTCAGCATTGTTCTGTTGAGGTTGAATGGACCGCAATCGCCATGGCCGCCGCCAGCGAAATCCCGGGGACTGCCGGTTGTGCTGAACGAAAAAAGCTTCGTTGCAGCTAAATACAGTTGCCGTCATTCCTCAGAGTGTGCTCGGTTTGTCCACGCGATTCATTTCGCGAAATGAGGCACTGAGCTACGATCCCAGTTGGCGGTCAACGCGGTTGGTCCGACGTGAGTCCAGCGGATCCCTTGAGGAGTTGAATGTGAGCCGTATCCTGTCGATTTTGTTGGTTGTAGCCATGTCGTTGACGTTCGCTGGCAGTGGTTGGGCAAGTGACGCTGCTGAGTTCCAGTTGCTGTGGCCGGACGGGGCGCCGGGAGCGGTTGGAGACAAGGATGCAGACAAGGATGCAGACAAGCCGGGAGTCTGGATCTATCGTGCGACTGAAAATCCGAACGGCGCAGCGGTAGTGATCTGCCCGGGCGGCGGATATGCCATTCATGCGACCGATCATGAGGGCGTGCAGCCGGCCAGGTACTTTAATCGAATAGGTGTGACGGCATTTGTTCTTCGCTATCGTCTTTCGCCTTACCGTCACCCCGCTCCGCTTAATGATGCTCAGCAAGCGATCCGTTATGTCCGAGAGAATGCGAAAGAGTTTGGCATTGATCCGCATCGAGTTGGCATCATGGGATTTTCTGCAGGTGGTCATTTGGCGTCGACAGCTCTGACGCATTTTGATCTCGTAAACGCATCTGCCGAAGGTGGAGCCGGCAAACAGAGCAGCAGACCGGACTTCGGAATACTCGGCTATCCGGTGGTGAGTTTTGTTGCCGACTTTGCTCACAAAGGCTCGGCAAAAAATCTGCTTGGCGAGAGCATGGGCGAAGATCAGCTGAAGGAACTGTCCAATGATCTGCACGTCACTGCGGAGACGCCCCCGGTCTTTCTGTTTCACACATCAGAAGATACTGGAGTGCCCGCTGAAAACAGCCTGGCTTTCTTTGCAGCCTGTCAGAAAGCAAAAGTGCCGGCCGAGCTGCACATCTATCAGCAGGGACCTCATGGAGTTGGATTGGCCAATGGGCACCCTGCTCTGTCTCAGTGGATCGATGCCGCGGGAACCTGGCTGCGTCAAAACGCAATTCTGGCGCCAGGAAAACGTCAGTCTGTTTCCGGCACGATCAACTTCAAAGGACAGCCCTTAAAATGGGGCACCGTGGCGCTGATCCCCGAGAATCCGCAGGCACCTGTCGGATGGGCCATGGTTCGGAACGGGCAGTTTTCTATTCCCGAAAAATCCGGGCCGCAGGCAGGTCCGTGTGAAGTAGTGGTGACTAACCTGGGAGAAGTTGCCCCCGGACCAACAATCGATGACGCACGCGAGCTGGCACGAGGTCAACGGGTGGATGTGAAGGATGGGGGTGACAATAACTTGCAGCTTCAGTTTGAATAACCCCGACAGGTGTCGAATGGTTATTTGTTATTTAACGATCGACGTAGTGCCCGGTCCGTTTTGAGTCATTTGGGTTGTGGGTGAAATGGCTGATGAATCGAAAATGCGTTTGCCGCATATTTTGCATTTTTCGACGTTGCGCAACTGGATGACATTGCTCTGGCGTCACGGGCGGCAGATCGACAAACGCCATCGCCTGCAAGCCCTGCGGATCACTCTGTTTATCATCGCCACAATTCCCATTCGCCTGTTTGAGCGTCTGCGGTTTGGGCATTCAGTTCGGAATCACCGCCTGCCAGAGTCTCCCGTGTTCATCATTGGACATTGGAGAAGCGGCACGACGAATATGCATAATCTCATGCTTCAGGATCCGCAGTTTGCGAGTGTCACGATGCTGCACTGTGCCATCCCCAGCGGCTTTTTAACATGGGGCTGGCTGGCTCGCTGGATCCTGACGCGACGTCTGCCGAAGAGTCGTCCGATGGATGCGGTACCTCTCGGTATCGATGAGCCCATGTCTGAAGACTTCGCGCTGGCCGGACTGACTCACATGAGTCACTACCTGAATTATTTCTTCCCTCAGATCGCCGAGCAAACATTTCGGGAAACTGTGTTGTTTGAGGGAGTGAGTGCGAAAGACGAAACTCACTGGTCAAAAATGTGTGAGTATCTTCTGCGAAAAGTTTCCTTTGCTGCCGGTGGAAAACGATTGCTGCTCAAAAATCCTCCGAACCTCGGTCGCGTACCGGCAGTGCTGAAGCTTTATCCGGACGCGAAGTTTATTCATGTGTATCGGAATCCGTATCTGGTGCATGCTTCCACAATGAAGCTAATGGATCGGTTTATGGAAAACCTCGCTTTTCAAGGCCATGATGTGAATCAGATTGAGCAGTTTGTATCCCGACGTTACGAACTGCTCTTTGAAAAGTGGCACAGAGACAAGGCTTTAATTCCGGCGGAGAATCTCATCGAACTGCGTCACGAAGACATCATCGCGCGGCCGGTGGAAATCGTAGAACGTATCTATGAAAACTTTGGCCTGACAAGATGGGAATCGGTAAAGCCACGGCTGGTCGCTTACACCAATACACTGACCAGTTATCAGAACAATGAGTACCGATTTTCGCCCGAATATCTGGCCCGGATGCAGCCCAGTCTGCAACGATTTGCAGATCAGTTTGGTTATCGTGCTCCGGGCGACCAGTCAAATTGACGCAGGCCGGGCGGATTTCTGCCAATCATCGGGACTCGCGCCGATTATGCTGTAACCTGCAAAGTTTCCCGAACACACTTTCGTCTCAAAACCGTTTCTGACAGCCTCCGAAGTTTGCCGCATGCCTCTTTCTCTCGCTGAGTACGCTGACCTTCTGGATAGTCGTAAGCTGATGTGGCCGAAAGTTCCGGCGGCAAAGCCTGTCAGTGCGACACCATCTGCCAAACTGCTGCCTGGAATTCGAGCGGTCCTGTGGGACGTTTATGGGACATTGCTCAGAGTCTCTGACGGACGATTCACGCTGTTTCCTGACGAAGAAGCACGTCTGCAGATTGCACTTGATAAGACCATCCACGAATTCAACATGTGGAACCACATGTATCGAAAGCCGGGGCCACCATGGCAGTCCATAATTGGTCTGTATAAAAATACGATCGAGCGTCAGGCGATGCAGGCCGCTGCCAGAGGAGACTTCACAGAGGTGAATCTGGTGCATACCTGGGGCGCTTTGATTATGAAGCTGTTCGAAAAAGAGTACTCGTACGACGAAGGTCAGTACGGCGATTTGGACGAATTCAGCGAGAAGGTTGCCTACTTCTTTCACTCTTGCCTTCAGGCGACGGAAGCGAGATCCGGAGCGGCCCTGGCGATGTCCGATATTGCTGCCTCGGGACTAACGCAGGGTTTTCTTTCGGATGGCCAGTCCTTCACGCTGGTGCAAACTTTGCGAGCCCTTTCGAAACAGGGAGAATTGCCGCCTCTGTATCAGCTCTTTCGTCCACAGTCGCTGATACTGTCGTATGACACGGGCGTCCGAAAGCCTTCAAAATCCTTGTTCACGGAAGCCGTTCAACAGCTTCGATCGCTGGGCGTTCAGCCTCAGGAGACGCTGCATATCAGTTGTCGGCTTTCCACTGATCTTGTTCCTGCGCGTGCTGCCGGAATGAAGACCGCGTTGCTTGTCGCTGAGAAGTCAGGCCTGGAAGTTTCCAGTGATGTCTTGAAAGATCCGGCGACGCGTCCGGATCGGCTGGTGACAGATCTAAGTCAACTGCGTGGGGTGCTTGGTATCTGAATTCAACGGCACCTGCGTTCAGACTGCGATGGCTTCCAGAGGAACCGGAGCCAACCAGCCAGCGTTCTCCCATGCTCCACGGACACATGAAATTTGTTTTGGCTCGATGCAGACATCTTCGGATCCAGAACTGAAACGCCCATTGATTTCGCTGCAACTTCTGAGTTCTTTGGACACTGGCAGCTGACGCGATACCGCTCGCCGAAATGGAGGGCCGCGTCCGGGGTACCATATGCAGGTGGTTCCTCATTACCGAAAAGCGGAGAACATCAACGGAAAATCCCCGCTGATGTCGCAGTTCACAGCATCCCAGTCACCTCCAGCCTCTTCGAACAAGCGCATGGCACCTGTGTTTGCTCCTGCAAAGTCGTTGTTCGCTCCGCGAACAAAACGGATGCAGGAGTGCAGTATTTTTTTCACTGGCGCATGAACGAGAACAAAAGCCTTCCTGCCAACGAGTGCGCTCACATGGTGATTGCAAAGTCCAACCCGTTTTGTTTGCGGAGAGGCTGTGATTTTTTGTCAGAGTGACCTGGCGTGAAG
>QWOO01000045.1 GCA_003669615.1 Planctomycetota bacterium | reverse complement strand
ATCATCCTCCTATCGCTTCCTTCAGACCCCAGCGTTCGCCACTGACGCCCTTGCGAGTCGGATTCTCTTCCCCATGAACTGGGTGAGGTCGCTGGCAAGCAGCGACGGGGTTTGCCAGCTTCGCTGGGCAAACGAAAAAACGGCTCTTTAAGACCCGTCAAATCCCGGAAAATATCGGCCGGTGGTGAGTGACAGCCTCATCTGTTATTCTTCGGGATTAACCATCAACGCCGCTTTCCAAAATTCGCGGCAGGACCTTTTGAGCATACTCAATTCGCTATGGCTGGACGATCTGAAGCACGCCGCTTTGTGCTGCAAATGCTGTATCTGGTGGACCAGAATCCTGACGCAGATAAAGACCGAATTCAAATTGATATGCGGAAGGAATTCGTCGAAACCCCTGTCCGCGACTTCGCATGGATGCTGTTTCAGGGAGTTCTCGTCAACCGCGATGATCTTGACGAGTTGATACGAAAAACTGCTGTGAACTGGCGAGTGGATCGAATGCCGCCGACAGATCGCAACGTCATTCGAATGGGTCTTTATGAGATGACAAAAATGGGAACACCCCCAGCTGTTGTCATGGACGAAGCAATAGAAATGGCTCGCGAGTTTGGCACAGAAAACTCCAGCGCATTCGTCAACGGAATACTCGACAAGCTGGCGCCGAAGGGCACCACCGGGAAAGCCGACGCAGCGCCAAAAAATGGCTGAGCCGAAACAGTTCTTCGCGGCAGAGCGTTCAGACCGCGTCGGGGCTCAGATCCCAAAAATCCTGCGGCGGATCAGTTCTGAACTGCATCCATTCACGCAGAATGGGATGAAAAAAACCGAGAGACGCGGCATGCAATGCGTGCCGCTCCTCCGTGGGCTCATCGCCATCAAATCTTGGCGACTGACGAATCGTACCAAAGGCCGCATAGTACTCGTCGCCCACGATTGGATAACCAACATGGGACAGATGCACGCGAATCTGGTGATTGCGGCCCGTGAACAGAACGCATTCCACCAGGGCATACTTTTCAAATCGCTGCACCACCGTCACGCGAGTCTTTGCGGGACGCGCATTTTTTGCATCCGGTCGAGCCGACATCAGCACGCTGTTTCCACCGGGCCGCTGACCAATAGAATACTCCAGCAGCCGTGTTTCAAAATCCGGCGAACCTTCCACCAGGGCGACGTAAGACTTGGACAGCTTTCCATGTTGAAAGTCGATGGACAGCAGTCGATGGGCAAGATGGTCCTTTGCCGTGACGATTAAACCGCTGGTCATACGATCCAGACGATGAACTACTCCTGGACGCAGAAGACCACGCAACACGGTCTGCTGATCGAGATGCGATTGCAGCACGTTGGAGAGAGTTCCATCCTGAAAGTCTCCGACAGGGTGAGCGACCAGTCCGGCTGGTTTATCAACAACAATAACCCACGGATCTTCATAAACAATTTTGACCGTGATGGCTTCTGGATCGAGCAGCTTGTCGGGCGGCTCAACAAGACGCAGCGAAACACGTTGCCCCGTGAAGACTCGCGTTGAACCCTCTGTCGGCTGATCGTCGACACGAGCCAGCCCCGCACTCACCATCCGATGCAGACGCCAGGAGGTGTAATTGCGCAAGTGTTTTGCCAGGAAGGAGTCGATTCGAACTCCTGATAGGTACGACTCAACGATGCATTCCACTGTCAACGGATACATGCTCACTGCGGGTCCGTTAAGGAATTCGCTATTCGTCAACAACCTTCACAGATTCAGGCGGCCACCAATCTTCTACCTGCAGAAGCCCGAGCATCTGGGTTCGCAATGTTTGCATCAGCGGATCGGGGCCGCGAGGTTTTCGGCCAGGGTCAATTTCTATCGCCTCTCCGATCGAAAATTCACATTGCCAGCAGGGATGCGACGTCACGTGGTCCGTCATATCTTCTTCCAGCCGATGCACCGTCTCAGCAAGTCGTTCGGGTGTCACTGTTCCTCGCAGACCATCGTCAAGATAGTCTACGGGATACATCGAAAGGGTCTGAGCATAGTAACAATCTGTCAGCTGTCTCCAGCGATGACTCTTTTCCTCTTCAGAAAGATTGCCCTTCAAAAGCTCGGGCACAATGGCGCTGCGAATATCCTTGACTCGCGAAATCACATCGCCGACTCTCGCCTTGCCAAGCCATTTGCGCTCGGCAGGCTGAAGAACTGCGTTGATCAGATTGGTCAGTCGCGGACGGAATGCACCGACCTGACTTTCACCAAGGATCTCGATTTCACGTGCCGCCAGGAGTGCACTGGCGAGTTGCCGAATCCGTTGTTTGACGGGAAGATGTTCATGACTTTTCCAGAACGTTCGCCGTTCAAGCCGCTTCAACGTGGGGCCGACGCATTCCATGAAGTCACCGACCAGACGGTATCGCAGCGACACCGGATGGATAACGACTTTCTTTCCCGGTGCCAGCTCGGCTCTTTTCCTGGCTGCAACACGAGCGATGAATGCGACGCCATCCATCAGCGAATTGAGTCTGTCGTTTGACCGGGAAATCACACCTTCCGGAAAGATTACCAGCGGCCGCTCTGCGTGTGACACAATCTGCACAGCTGTGTCGAGCGACTGACGGTCGAGCCCTTCGCGGTAAATGCTGAATCCACCCAGACGTTGAACGACGAAAGCCTCAAGCTTTGACTGTTTGAAGATATGCCAGCTGGCCATCGAATAGACATGGCTCGGAATTTTGCGGCACAGCATCCCGATCGCCATGGGATCGGAATCGCGAGAATGGTTGGGACACAGCAAAATCCCATGCCCAAGTTTTAGACTCTCGCGAACATGATCCAGCCCCTGATATGTGCATCGCACAACGCCGTATGATCGCCGCAGATACGGGCGCAACCAAAGCCGAAACATCCACGAGAGCCAGCGGCCACGGAAGGGCGGCACAAATTCGTAGGGCTCATCAACTACAACACGGTGCATCGTTCAGAGCCGAAAGTAGGAGCGTTTCCGAAAGAACGTTCACGTCTAAACAAAAAGGCGAGCCAACTGGGGCTCGCCCTTTAAATTCAAGCTTCATCACGTGTTCAAGTGCGCTGCAGGCAGCCAGCGTACTTTACGTTGCTTCCAGTTCGGAAGGCTGATTAGCGCGGCGCGCTCGCATCTCTGCGCGGCGACGATCTCGGCGACGAATGTCACTCGGCTTTTCGTAGAATTCACGTTTGCGCATTTCTTTCTTCACGCCGGCATGCTCGACCAACTTGCGGAACCGACGAACTGCTTCATTCACACTTTCATTATCACGCAAACGCAACTTAACCACAAAAACCCTCCTCTGGGATACATGAACACTTAAACAGGTGAGAACCGAATATTGACTTGAATGTACCAAACAAGATCCGAAATGCAAATTGCTGACTTCGAGCATTTGCGATCACAGGAGAAAGATGTCAGTCTCGACACTTCACAGGTCCACTAAACTGAACGCCTCGGAAAAGGCAGTTCAGATGCGGTTTCAGGCATTTTTGCGTATTTCTCGGTGGTTTTTCCAGTGATCTGGCTCACACCGATTGCAGATTCCATGCATCGAAACCACATGTGGCTCCGCAAGATTACAGGTTCAGAGGCGAATCCGCCTACTGAACTTTTCTCCCAGAACACGAAGTTATCGGCAAAATTCCCTCATGAGCCGCGACTGCATCTACATCATCGACACATTTTCTTTGATGTTTCAGGTCTTCCATGCTATCCCTCCCATGACCGGGACTCAGGGACAGCCGACAAACGCCGTTTTTGGGTTTACCCGCGACATTTTTGCCATTCGAGACCGCAAGCCAGCGTTTCTTGTCTGTGCATTCGATTCGCCAGGTCCCGGGAAGCGTGATGAAATCTACGACAAGTACAAGGCCAATCGCGCGGAGATGCCCGAAGACCTGCGGCCGCAGATTCCGTTGATCAAGCAGTTGTTGCAGGGCTTTCGAATCCCAATTCTCGAAATGGATGGCTGGGAAGCGGACGATATCATCGCCACAGTTACCACACAGTCCGTGGCGCATGGCCTGGATGTTGTGATTGTTTCATCAGATAAAGACGCTCGCCAGCTGTTGAGTCCTCATGTTCGCATGCTTAACTGCCGGAAGAATACCTTTCTGGATGAAGCCGGACTGATGGAAGACTGGGGCGTGCGGCCCGATCAGGTCGTAGATTTCCAGTCGCTTGTCGGCGATTCCGTGGACAACGTTCCGGGCGTACCGAAGGTCGGACCCAAAACGGCGAAGACCTTAATTCAACAATTCGGGACGCTCGATAACGTCCTCGCCAATGCCGACAAAGCACCCGGCAAGAAGCTGGCAGAGAACCTTGTGACATTTGCTGATCAGGCTCGAATGAGTCGTGAGCTCGTTCGACTGCGAACTGAACTTCCGATGTCGGTCGACTTCGAAGCGGCGCGCGTCGATGATCCGGATTTCAAGACGCTCTTCGATCTCTTCACTCTGCTCGGATTCCGGCGTTACGCTTCCGACATGCGCGAGCATCTTGCATCCATGCCAGATGCTGCCAGTCTATTTCCAACGAGCGATTCGAATTCCCCACAAGCTGCGCCACCAACCGAAGGGGCGTCCGCGAACACATCACTGACATTGACACCTGCCATCACAGTGCATGACGCGGCCGCCTTGCAAACGGAATTGGCCGCGATGAATCTTACCCCCGAACTGTTTGTGGAGTTGGTGTCGGCGGGGCAAGGGGTGCGACAGAAACAGGTAACCGCCGCTGCAGTCTCCGACGGACAAAAATCCGTACTGATCGATTTGCTGTCGCCATCTTCCGAAAACATGCGTGACGTTTTCCTGGAGTGGCTTTCGGCCTTTCCAGGCCGCGTAATTACATCAAGCGCGAAACCAGTGTGTCACATTTTGCTGTCGGCCGGCAGACCGCTTCCTGCGAATCTCTTTGATGCATCCATTGCCGACTACCTTCTGGACGCCGGCGCGCGGGCACACGATCTATTGGAAATCGCGGACCGCCATGCGACAGAAGCGGTGAAGATTGCAACCATCACGGATTCTCGAAAAGGCCGCCAAAAGACCATGTTTGACGACGAAGAGCAGTCGTCGGACAAACAAATCAGTGACACAGGCAGCCGCTGTGAAAAGCAGTTACGGCTGCTTACGGCCGTCGCAAAGAACTTGCAGACGGGACTCGCT
>QWOO01000073.1 GCA_003669615.1 Planctomycetota bacterium | reverse complement strand
CCTGTACGTTGCGTTGAGCTTCGTGAGGCATTTCAGCTTACACTCTCTGTCTGCAGACGGCTCACCAGCGTGGCGATCTTGTTGATGGACCAGTCTATTTCCGAAACCGTATTTTGATAGCTCAGTGAAAACCGCACGGACGATTTGCAAATATCCGGGGCCACACCCATCGCAAGCAGCGATTTTGCGGGTTCGACGGAACCGCTGGCGCAAGTACTGCCCAGTGAGCATGCAATTCCGGCCAGATGCAGATTCACCAGCAACGCTTCGCCAGCAACGCCAGGAAAGGCGATGCTAAGTGTGTTTGCCAGACGGTTGGCGTGCAATCCATGCACTATCGCCGACGGACATTTCTGCATCAGGCCACTTTGAAGTCGATCACGAAGTGATCTTACGATGACATCTCTGTCAGCATGTTCCAAATGCCAGACCTCGAGCGCCTTCGCCATGCCGGCGATCAACGGTACCGCTTCCGTTCCTGCTCTGCGGCCACTTTCCTGGTACCCTCCGACAAGAAACGGAGGCAGTTTGACTCCTCGCCGCAGCAGCAATCCTCCCACACCGCGTGGTCCATGAAACTTGTGAGCCCCAAACGCTACCGCCGTAGCACCCAGTGCCTGGAAGTCGACCGGGATTTTCCCAACGGCCTGAACCGCATCCAATAACAATGGCACGCCATGCTGAAGGCACAGACTGCTGAGACGCTGGACGTCCTGAATCACGCCGGTCTCATTGTGCGCGAGAATCACGCAGACGAGTTTGAGATCCGTCCATGGCAATTGATCAAGAAGTGCGTCTTCCAGTCGACTGTTCGAATCCACCGTGAGCGTGACCTGTTTCCAGCCGCTGTTGATGGCGATCTGACAGGCTTCGGATGCGGCGGGATGTTCGCCGGCGGTGGCTGCCAATGTGCCGCGTCGGCCAAAGGTGAATCCATAAACAGAGGCGTTGATGGCTTCCGTACCGCCGCTGGTAAAGATGACCTCCGATGCATCGGCATTTAAAATTTCGGCGATGCTTTCCCGGCTGTCTTCCAGAATGGTACGAGCCGCGCGACCAAAGGCATGCTGGCTGCCGGGGTTTGCAAATCCCGACTTCCAGCATTCCTGCATCCGTTCGAGCACTCTCGGGTCGATTGCCGTTGTGGCGTTATTGTCCAGATAGACCGGAAGATCTGATGCGCCCGCCATTCCCTGACCCGTCCTGTTCCCCACTATTCCTTGTCCGTTCGCACTCGCACTTGCAGAGCACCCAGCATACGAGTGATACGATCTTCCTTGGAATTAATGAGCAGAATATTTTCGAGCACAATCGCTCGACGCTCATTGCTGGCGTGAATAATCAGACGTCCGGAACGCAGCAGCATGTATTCAAACAGGTCATTGATCTCTTTATCAATGCGGAGGTTCGGGGCCGAGAAACGTTCCAGATTACTTAGAAATCCGTGATGGTGCAGCAGTTCGTTGCCCTTCACTTCCCAGTAATCGAAGCGGCGACTGATCATGACCCAGACATAAAGAAACAACATGATCAGCGTATAGATCATGTAAAAGGAGGCGTTCGCCCAAGGCTTGATGCTGAGCAATCCGTGCACGATCTTTGGGGCCAGCGTTGGATTCTGCGAAAGCAAAAACCAGATACCAATCGCGAGACTGGCAATGGCAAAAAACCATGTCAGTGATGTCGTGCGAGGAAAGTCGAAAGAGATCACGACCATGTTCAGGGCAAACACAATCAGAAAAATCCTCGCACAAATGTTGTGGTAGGAGTGGATCTGAATAACCGGTGCGGCAACAGTTTCGTCGGTTGCGGTCGGGGCGGCGGTTACCGGCGAAGAACTATCAGCGGCAGGAACCTGAGGCTCCTGCGGAGATACGGCAGCCTTCATGACGATTGGTGACTGCTTTGCCTGCCATGCGGCGGCTTCATTGGCCGGGATATCGCCCTTTGCCCACATCACAATCGCACAGAACAGTGATGTCAGTACCGTGGGATAGAGAAACACAATCTTCGGGTAGGAGACAAGATAAACATGATCCGGCAGATCCTGAACAGGTGAGGTTCCAGACGGAGCGACGGGAGGAATACTGGATGTGCTGTCTTGGCTCATGGAAACCGGGCCTCAAATTCAGTGCTGAATGTGACTGGTGTTTGGCAGTCAACGGGAAAGAGGAATGCCGCACGGACTGTAATCCCCGGAAGACTGACTTGCCAGGGTTCGCAGATGCGACAATGCCCGGGAACGCACACATTTCACAGCAGGATCACGGGAATCTCCTGAGGATCCGGGATTCCGATGTTTTTTCTGCTAAGGGAATCCCGGCGGATGTCAGTCCTGCAGGTCAACGCTGTAACGTATTTTTGTAGCCGGAGTCGTAAGAATTCGGGCATTCGTGCGCAACCGTGTCCGAAGTCTCACGACTTCGGCGAGGAAGGCACAGTTTGGCTAAGAAACGCAGTCTGCTTCTCCGAGGAAAGACTACTTCAGTGCGTTGCCTGCAGGGCCTTCAGCACCACTGGCAGCATCGTGTCAGCGAGAACTTTATGCCCGGCCGGATTGGGATGACATTCGTCAGTCGTCCATTCGCTAATATTCGTTCCACCCGCTTCGGAATCCGACCAGTGCCGAAAGTGATCGACCAATTCCGAATGAGTTTCCTTAGCGATCTGACGGCAACTTTCCATAAACGGCTCCAGTCGCACGTTGGGATTTTCTCCCAGGCCGTTCGCTGCCTTTTTACCCCAGCGAGGTTCCGTCATCAGTATGGTATTAATCCCCAGTCGTTGCAGGTGTTCCACAATCGCTTTCAGGTTTGCGGCATACTGATCCTGTGACAGTCGGCTCTGCGTTTGATCCTTGTCGACGTAACTGTCGTTCGTGCCATACATAATGGTCACAAGCGTTGGTTCCAGCGAAAGGATTTCACGGCTCAGCCGAGCCAGTGCCTGATCGGTACGCTCTCCGCCGATGCCGAGATTGATGACATCTGCGGAGTGACCTTTTTCCTGCAACGCCTTTTCCAGAAGTGCGCCGAAGGTTTGATCCGCCGTCACGCCCGAGCGAACGCCTTTCGTGATGGAGTCGCCGAGAACGATAACGCGAGAGCGAGCGGCGACGGTGGCCAGCTGATTCGGTCGGTCCCATTGAATCTTCGCCGCATACACGCTGCCATCGGCACCTTTCGCGTGCGGCTGACTGCCCATGTAATATTCCGCATCCGTCACCCACGATTCCATCGGAGTGATGGCTGCCGCCCCAAAATTGCCAAGCATGACGCCGCGATCCGGGATCAGCACCTGCTCGGTCTCGCGAAGTACTTGCTTTTTGCTCGGATCTACCTGTGCCATAAAAATGGGAGCTCGGTTACGCGGAATATGGTCGTTGTTCGCTCCTCGCCGAGTGTAGCTGAGAAACAATGCCTGGTCATGAACCAGCCAGTGTTGTTGAGTGTTGTAGCTGCCCAGTTCTGATCCATCGTCGAATGTCCATGGCTGCACAGGTTCAAAGTGCAGACCATCCGTACTGGTCGTGACGTAGGCTCGCGAGTCGTTACGCAGGGTCAGGTAATACGTCCCCTGAAACAAGGCGAGCGATGGTTCATAAAGTCCGCGACCGTCTTCGAGTCCCAGATCATCGCCCTTGCTGATCAGTTCCATGGCGGACCCATCGAAGCGGCAATGCAACACCGTGGACTGATATCGCTCGCCCGTCTTTTCGCGAAAGTACATCGGAATGAGGAGTGTTCCGTCAGGGCGAATCAACCACTGCACGCAGCCGGGTGCTGCCAGATAGTGGCGAGTCTCTTCATCAGGCAGCGCCAGCATTTTCCATTCGG
This sequence comes from Planctomycetota bacterium, assembly GCA_003669615.1. GTDB lineage: Bacteria > Planctomycetota > Planctomycetia > Planctomycetales > Planctomycetaceae > SXXK01. The sequence continues at coordinate 1,357 of QWOO01000073.1, read as the reverse complement.
CCCACTTACCGGTGCTCGGATCGTAGGTAGCGTAGGCGCATTGATGAGAACGAGGCTGATCCAGCAGATGTTCGCCCGCGGCGCTGTATCGAAGTTTTACTCCAATGGCGATCAGGCGTTCGGAGTTTCGATGCCAGCCCGGCGTCACATCGCACACTGCGATGTTTTCTCCATTGACGGTCTTCCAGTCGAGTTCCTTTGGCAGAACGGGTTTGGTCCACGACGCGCCGCCGTCGTCAGACCGCATAAAATACAGCCCGGAATAGTGGTCCGAAACTCCGAGATGCTTTTGCAGAGTGCAGATCAGAACAGGGTCGGCCAGACCTGGCATCGGGATCGATGCCATTCGTGGATGAAACCAGCAGAAGTCCGGACTGAGCTCCTGATGAATCACGGTCGTTTCGACCTTGAATGGCAGCGTCTGCGAACAAGCAATCGACGGACACAAAACTGCAAGACAAAGTGCAAGTCGGTTCATCTGCTGTCTCCCATGAACAAAGGTTGAGCCGCGAAAGCAGGCTGCGAATTGCAGATCATAGAAGATTCATCGCGGCGTTCGAGGCACGTGGAAAAACATCCCCCGTGCTCCTCTGCCGAGACGTATACAGGCTTAGCCGCTGAGTGGTGCTGCGTCGATTGACTCGTGAAGTCTGCAGAATGTCGCTCGTGCTGCCGGAATGAGTTCCCGGGTTGTTTAGCTCGCAGGGCTTTGACTGCGGAAGAGGCTCATTTCTGACACGGTGACTGTGGGGATCAGCGGATTCGAGACCGGCGGCGCAGTGATCGAGGATTCTCGTTCGGCTGATTCCGGTGGAGTAAATCGATCGAGTCGAGGTCGGAAGATGACAATCAAAAAGAGCGGGAGGTACCAAAGCACATAGGTGCCGATGTCGTCCGGGTACCACATCTGTGCGGCAACCACTAAACAGGTCGAGTTGGCCAGAAGGTTTTCAAGGTTTCGAGGACGCGGAAGGACAGTCATTGCGGTCAGCATCACAAAGAATACCGCCGCCATGGGGATTCGGATAAACAGCTGGCTTAGTGACGCATCGGTGGCCGTAGCTGAATCATCCAGCAGGCGATAAACCGTCCAGTTGGCTGTGGAAACCAGCTTGTTGGTAAAGGAGCTGGCGTCGCCGGAAATCATCAACAACGACGTGATCAAAACCGCTGTAATTCCCAGCACGGAAACAACAAAACGCACTCCGCCGTTGCGTCCGTAGAAGACGGCCCACAGTGGCAGCAGGAATGCCGCAAAAAATAACGTGCCGCTGGCGAGCCCCAGCAGAATTCCGGAAACCACCGGGTTGCGATAACTGGCAATCGCCCAGATCAAACAGGCGGCCGGCAGCACATG
>QWOO01000339.1 GCA_003669615.1 Planctomycetota bacterium | reverse complement strand
TACGGGTGAGGACAATATTGGCCTCGCCGTGCACCCTGTCGTCGCAACACAGCGTATTCGGCACGATGCCGCTCATCCGTCGCACATCGTGCTGCCCATCATCCCTGCCGGGAAGTAAAAAAGTGATTCGTCGAGCGACCGTTGAAGCTTCGACTTTACGCTGCTGTATGACCGGCCCATGACGCACAGGACCTTGACCATCATGAGCAATCCGCAAAGCGAAACGCCGCCCAACTCCGGCCGCATCTCGCTGATCGAACATATTCTCATCGTTGCGGCGACGGCCGTCATTACCGCGGCCGTGCTGCAGGCTCCGCCGCTGCAAAGCGCGAATGATCGATCGCGATGGGCCACCGTCTGGTCACTGGTCGAACGAAAAACTTTTCAGATTGATGAAATCGACGCCGTGGGGCGATGGTCAACGATCGACAAAGTTCGGTACCGCACGAGTGAAACTGAACCGTGGCATTTTTATTCTTCCAAGCCGCCGCTGTTGTCCACAATCGTCGCCGGACTTTATGCCATTGAACGCAATACGCTGGGGTACGGCCTGTTCAATGACACCGCTCTGGTCACTCGCCTGCTGCTGCTGATTGTCAATGTGCTGCCGTTCTATCTGACGCTGCGCTCATTGCGATGCTGCCTGCTGCTTATAGGCAGTTCGATGGAAGTACGAATGTTCGTGCTGGCCGTCGCCGGGTTTGGATCCATTCTGAATCCGTATTTGACCACGCTGAACAATCACACTCCGGCTGTTGCTTGTGCCATGTTTTCGATTACGGCCGCCGCCCGAATCCTGCGCACGCGCCGCGCATCAGCTCAGACTTCGACGCCGACTCCGCCAGCAGAAGGACAACCGCGAGCATTCGACTTCGCAGCACTTGGATTCTTTACTGCGCTGACGTGTTGTTTTGAATTGCCGGCTGCACAAATGGGAGTGATCGCGTTTCTGCTGGTGGCTGTCGTGAATCGGCGTTGGACGTTGACTGGCTTCCTGCCTGCGGCCGCAATTCCGCTGATTGCATTCTTTGTGACAAACTGGATGGCGACCGGAGGTGTGAAGCCGTTCTACGCAACGTACGGTTCGGAGACGTACATGTATGAGCACAACGGCATTCCCAGTTACTGGACCAATCCGCGAGATCTGGATGCGAACAACGAATCGCCGGTCGTCTATCTATTCCACTGTGTGCTGGGCCATCACGGTCTGCTGTCGCTGACACCGGTATTGCTGCTTTCGCTGACAGGTTGGGGCAGCGGTCTGCGGTTCGCAGATGTCACAGGTCGTCGAGCGCTGATCGCGTGCGGCGCGCTGATGACTCTGGTGACGCTCGGCTTTTATCTGATGAGGACTCAGAACTATAACTACGGCGGCAATTCTGTTGGGCTGCGATGGATGCTGTGGCTCTCGCCGTTTTGGTGGATTGCCATGGTCCCAACGCTCGAGAAAATTACGCGTCACCGCACTCAGTGTGTTGCCATAATTCTTCTGACAGCGTCAATCATCTCCGTCAGTTGGTCCCTGAATCGCCCATGGCGTCCGTCATGGCTTTACGAACAAATGGAGTCCGCTGGCTGGATTCGTTATCGAACACCCGTGGAACCGTTCAACCCCAAACGCGCAAGTGTGCTCAGCAGCGTTCCTCTGAACGCCAATACCGCAATGACATGGGTCAGCAATGATGGTCATCGTTTAAAACTGATGGTCCTGGAAAGCCTGAACACTTCCGAAACAAAGACCGTGAAAGTACAGGCTGACCTGGACGGCGATCGGCTCATTGTGCTGTTCGATCATGAAGGCCTGACGTCCGGTCAGACGATCGAAGAATGTGTGCGGACTGATTCGTCAGAAGATTTGGACCGGCTTAGAAAGATTCAGAAGATCCTGCGGGGTCTGCCGGAGTCGCGCTACTTCAACGCCGCGGGCTCGACATGGATTCCTTCCAAAAGCGATCGAACCCGAGCATGGAAGGTGGATCGCGGGGCCGCGCGAGTGGTCGTTGAAGACCGAGTGTTTGGAAACTGCTGGCATCGATGTGATGTGCTCTTTTGCGATCAGCTGCCGTTTGGTGTCCTGCAGTGGAAGACGGCAGTGACTTCGGATGCCACCGGCGAGACATTGAGCACTCAGACGTGGATTGCGGAGAACCACTGATCGGCTGCCCATGACGTCCGGACTGGCTCTTCGGCAGTTTCTGCCTCACGCAGAATTCGAGAATCCGGACTGCACTGACTCTAACGATTGTGCCGATGAGTGAATCGACGGGAGTACAACACCGGTCATGCGTTCCGCAATTGGCGGTCTGCAGAATCTGGTGGACTCAGCTTTCCGTATCCGGCCATCAGTACACAGCAGAGACTTGTTCGAGGCGAAATCATGGACGCTCAAACGATTGATCAGGCAAATGGCGGCATGAAGCGACGACTGGGCCGCGGGCTGAATGCCTTGCTGGGCAGTGGCAGCATGGAAGACACGGAGATGTCACAGCCGGCCACTCTTCGCATGCACACTCCGTCTGCTCCGCCAGCCCCGGCGTCGGATGAGATTTCTCTTGAATTGATCGAACGCAACCCGTTTCAGCCGCGTCGCGATTTTGAGCAGGCTGCTATTGATGAACTGGCCGACAGCATTCGAAAGCACGGGCTGCTGCAGCCATTGCTTGTGCGAGCTCGTCCGGATGGCGAAGCCGGCTATCAGCTGATCGCTGGCGAACGACGGTGGCGTGCAGCTCAGCAGGTCGGAATGGAAACCGTGCCATGTCGAGTCATCGAATTTGGCGACCGACAGTCGAGTGAAGCGGCGCTTGAAGAAAATCTAAAACGTGAAGATCTGAATGTTCTGGAAAAGGCACGCGCCTTTAAAGAATATCTGGACCGCTTTGGCGGCACGATTGAAGAACTGGCGCGACAGCTCAGCATGAGCCGTGCGAACGTCAGCAACATGATGCGACTGCTGGAACTGCCAGACGCTGTGCAAAAGATGCTGCGGGAAAGTCGTATCAGCGGTGGTCACGCAAAAGCCATTCTGCCGCTTTCCGAAGTCCAGCAGTGTGAACTCGCTCGACAAATTGAGCAGGAACAATTGTCTGTTCGCCGCACGGAAGAAATTGTGCGTGAGATGCTGAAGGCCGGGACTCTGTCGCTGCCGACTGGCTCGGACTCATCTTCGTCAGCGGCCGACAAGCCGGTGATGTCAAATCACGTGCTGTCGCTTCAGGAGAATCTGAGATCTCTGTTGGGAGCGAAGATTGATATCAAGCAGAAGAAAAACGATTCCGGCCAGATCGTGATTCACTTCGGCAGCAACGATGACTTTGAGCGAATCGTGGGCCAGCTGCGTAAAGCATCTTAGAGGTTCCGTGGCCACTCTTTCGGAACTCAGCGCGGCACTGCTGCAAACCCCGGACGGCGTTGTCATTCGGGTTTATGTTCAGCCCAAAGCTCGACGCGAACAGATCGTTGGAATGCATGGCGACCGCCTGAAGCTCGCCGTCACGGAGCCACCTGACAAGGGGAAAGCCACCGCGGCCGTACTTCGTCTGCTGGCAGCATCCGTCAATATCGCACCCTCGCAGACGGAAACGATTCGAGGGGATATCAGCCGACAGAAAGATGTCCTGCTGCGCGGCCTGACAGTTCCACAAGTCGCCGCCGCAATTCTTGAAGTGCTGAAGATTGCCAGGTAACACGCCGAGGCCCTGCACGAGCTTCTTTCCGTGCAAGAAATGGCAAGAACGGGCAACACTTTCTTCAGCCGGCATGTGAGCCCGAGCGTTCGCGGCAGCGGTCACCAATGTTGTTCGCCAAGCAGCGAGTCATAAAGAAAGTCCTCAACGGCCGCTCGCCGTAGACGAACGAAACGCTCCTGTGTCGAATGGCATTCAAACGGGAGCGACCGACAGGATTGCTGCGGCAAAACTTTCAAAATGGTAGTACTTTCCCGGTTCTCGCCGGAGGAAAATTCACTCCATAGGTCATCAGGGGGAAAATCATCGGAAGCTGTACACAAGTCCCTGCGACTGTTGCGAACGGTGAGTGAACCGGAATTTGACGTCGATGGAATTGAGGAACTGCTGCGAACGGATCTGACTCTCTCCTACAAACTTTTGCGATATCTCAATTCACCGGTTTTCGAACGCAGTCGGCCTCTCAACTCGATTCGCCAAGCGATTATCACTCTGGGACAACGACCGCTGCGACAGTGGGTGTCACTCATTGCTGTCGAGGAACTGAAGTTACTTAGAAACGGCACGCGGCCGAGACCAGGTTACCGAAATCTCCGCCGGCAGCCCCAATCCACGTTTGACGAGCCACCACGGGACTCCTATTCTAAGGAACCGTCTGGATTCCGCGTGTCTGCACATGCGCGTTTCAAACGACCTGCCTGCCTCATCCCTGCCCTGTAGTTACAAACTGCCTACGGAATTTCTCCGCAGAAAATGCGGCAGAGAAATCCAGCCTTCCCGTGTTTATCCAGATCATTCCCTGTGAAATTTGCGTTGACGGAGCGACGCGACAGTCGAATCTGCGGATTCGATTCCGGAGTCCTTCCATGCGTGGCCTTGTTGCTTTTGGATTATTTCTTTTTGCGACATCCTCTGTTTTCGCCGGCGCTCCCGAGGTGACTTTGACAGAGGGAGATCCAGCACCCTCATTTGAAGCCCGCACTCTGGCGGGGCAGATGTGGCGTTCTGACGATCATTTTGGAAAGAAGTTTGTCGTTGTCTACTTCTATCCGGCCGACTTCACAAACGGCTGCACGCGGCAGGCGTGTTCCTTTCGCGATCATATGACGGAACTGGAAGAAGCCGATGTGGAAGTGGTTGGCGTCAGCGGTGATTCGATACAGACTCACGAACTCTTCAGCAGAGTTCATGCTCTCAACTTTCCATTGATTGCGGATGAAGAAGGAAAGGTGGCACAGGCGTTTGGGGTCCCGGTTCGCGAAGGCGACACGATTACGCGAATGGTCGAAGGGGTGGAACAAACCTTAAGCCGGGGAGTGACAGCCAGTCGCTGGACATTTATCATTGGGAAAGATGGGCGAATTATCCGAAAGAACACAACAGTCGACGCGGAACAAGACTGCAGAAAAGTACTGGAAACCGTTAGACGTTTGACGGCCGATGTCGAATAATCACGCCATTGAGTGGTGAGGGCATCGGGCCGAACATTGTTGACTGCTGCAAGAACCACGAAGGAGATCTCTCAAGATGTTGAGAGACTCCATATTTCCGGGTTGTCTAATTCAGGGAGTTTCAAAGCATGAGGAAGTTTGTTGCGTTTTGCATGATGGCTCTGGCCACCACTCAGTTCGTTGTTGCTGCTGATATCAAGTCAGGCCTGCAGGTTGATGATTATCCAGCAGCATTCAATGTAACGGACATCACCGGCCCATCTGCCGGCGAAAAACTTTGCTACCGTTGCCAGTACGGTGCTCGTCCGGTTGTCAGCATCTTCGTTCGCCAGATGGACGAAAACACTGCCAAGCTGGTCAAAGAAGTTGATGCCATCGTTGCCAAGAATTCAGAAGACAAGAAGATGGCTGCTTTCGTGACTGTCCTGTCGGACGATCCGGACGCTCAGGAAGTGGCTTTGAAGAAGACTGCTGAAGACCAGAAGATCAAGCACACTCCGCTGACCGTATTCGAAAACGCTGTTGGTCCAGCCAAGTACAAGATCAACGAAAAGGCCAACGTCACAGTAATGATGTGGGTCGATTCCAACGTGAAGGTTAACTACGCCTTCGCTGACGGCGAACTGACTGCAGAAGCCATCTCCAAGGTTGTCAAAGACACCGAGAAGATCCTGAACTAGTTCCTGCTGACGCAGGCATCGTGAACAAATGAAAAAGGCTGAGTGACCTCTGGTCATTCAGCCTTTTTTCGTTGCTCTAAGCACACACGTTCAATGACGTGCCAGCAAATCTGTCTCCTCGTTCCAGGGCTCCTGCCCTGGAATGCACCGCCAGGAGGCTCCAGCCTCCACTTTCTGCAATGCCGCTTTTCAGGGTACGGCAGAATGTTGCTCTTTGTCTTTCTGCCCTGCAGGATCAGTTCTCCATGACTTCGCGTTCTTTCGAAGCGGCTCGATCGTTGACGAGACCTTCATATTTCTTGGTCAGTTCCTGAACCTGCTCTTTTGTGTGCTTGCAGTCGTCTTCTGAGAGTACCTTTTCCTTCTCCGAGGTATCCGCCGTTTTGTTGGCGTCACGACGCACGTTGCGAATGGCCACACGAGCCTCTTCTGCAAGTTCTTTAATGCGACCCGCCATTTGCTTTCGTCGTTCCGTGGACAGCGGAGGCACGTTCAGGCGGATCACTCGACCGTCGTTATTGGGCACCATCCCGAGTTCGCTGGAAATGATGGCCCTCGCAATTGCCTCGAGACTGGTCGTATCAAACGGACGAATCATGATCTGCTGAGGCTCGGGCACACTGACATTGGCGATTTGCTTCAGCGGCGTGGGCGATCCGTAGTATTCGACTCGCACCGAATCCACCAGCCCGGGGTTGGCACGCCCTGTACGAATGCCCTTCAGGGAGTTGCCCAGTACATTGACAGCCTTCTCCATGCGCTCTTCAACGTCCATCAGGATTTCGTCCTGGTCCATAATATTCAGCTCCCGTTTCAGGTCTTATCAGGGTCGGGGCCAACCGACAATTCAGCGTGCCGCGTGACAAATTTGCTTCAATAGTGTGTCAGAAGTCAGTTGCGGGGACTCCGATTCACATCGCGGGCATCGTAAAGAATGACTCCGGCAGACGAAAGTCTGGGCGCCGAGTGAGTAAAAGTTGGTTGCCAGGAACGCCGGAGAACGAATAATCATGCAGTCGGCAGACATCGTCTGACGGCATCGGCTCAAATGCTGGCCGAAAACGCTCCTGCTGAAAGTGCAGTTTATGTCTGATTCAAACGCCGGAAACCCGTCCCAGCACCGTGGCGGAGTCATCCATACCTATCAGCAGTATGATCCTCAGTCGATTCCATCTCCCGGAGCTCCGCCGCCCGATCTGGTTTCGCCCGCCTTTGAACACATGCTGGCCTACGGCTCCATGCGGGAGTTTACGGAAGAAGAGCTGGCCAATGCGATCCGACTGGACCCCGGCCAGTTTGCCGGCCTGGGACCAAGTCTTGACGCGATGACGCAGATGCTCAAGGAACGCAAAGAAAAGATTCTCAGCACCTACGAAACCAAATCTGTTCAGAAGAAAGCCGTTCGTCAGTTTGCCGACGGTGTGCGAGAAGCAAAACCGCCGGGCAAGTATTCGAAAACGTTCTGGCAGGCTGTGAAAGAAGAACAGATTTATGCCATGGAAAATCTGTGGTACCGCGCCGAACGGACAGATCCCGACTTTGCATCAAAGCTGGTCAATCTGATGGAGACACTCGGCGAAAAGTATCAGGTCGATCATCTGGCGGCCAAATACAATTTCACCGGCGACAAGTCGATGACGGTTCCTGAGGCATTGGAAATCCTTGAGGAGCTGAAAAAGATCGACGAACTGCTGAAGCAACTGGACGAAGCCAAACAGACGGCTCAGCTGGCCGTCATTGATCTGGCAGAACTGAGTGAGTTCGCTGATCCGGAAGCTGTTGCCAATCTGAATAAGTTTCAGGAACAGATTCAGCAGTACATGAAGGACATGATGGAGAAGCAGGGACTGACGAACCAGGATGGAAAGGTTCAGCTGTCTCCCAAGGCGTACAAGCTGTTTCAGGGACGGTTACTGCAGACGATCTTCAGCGATCTGAAAGCGTCCCGATCCGGTCGCCATCAGGGACCGATCGAAGGCGAAGGCGTTGTGGAAATGCAGCGCACAAAGCCTTACGAATTTGGTGATTCAGTCGCGCAGATGGATATTCCGGCCACGCTGATCAATGCCATGCTGCGTCAGGGCGATACGCGTCCCCTGCAATTGCAGCAACGTGATATTGAAATCCACAGGTCTCGCAATAATCCCCGCTGCGCGACGATGGTGCTGATGGATATGAGCGGTTCGATGCGTTACGACGGTCAGTATGTGAACGTCAAGCGGATGGCCCTCGCTTTGAACGGTTTGATCACGTCCGAGTTCCCTGGTGACTTTCTGAAGTTTATCGACATGCACACGTTTGCCAAAGTTGTGGCACCGGGGGAGCTGATGTCGCTGATGCCGAAGATTCCGACAATCACCAGCCCGGTTGTTCGGCTTCGCGCCGACATGAGCCGTGAAGATGTGACCGAGATTCATATCCCGCCGCATTTTACGAACATCCAGCATGGTCTTCAGCTGGCTCGCCAGATGCTGTCTGTGCAGGACACTCCCAATCGTCAGGTGATTTTGATCACCGACGGCCTGCCAACGGCACACTTCGAAGGCAGCCTGCTTTACATGCTGTACCCGCCCGATCCAAAGACCGAAGAAGCAACAAAGCGAGAAGGCATGCTGTGCCAACGCGAAGGAATCACGATTAACATCTTCCTGTTGCCCAGTTGGTCACAGTCTCATGAGGACGTGCAGTTTGCCCATCGACTTGCGGAAAGCACGGGCGGCCGCGTCTTCTTTACGGCCGGAAAAGATCTGGACCGCTATGTGGTCTGGGACTATGTGAACCACCGACGCGAAATCATTGGGTGATCAGCCGGCGAACACGCTGTCATTCTTCATCTTCTGCCGGTAGATCCGCATCTTTTTGTCGTCGCAGCGAGGCAAGAAAATCCACGTCTTCATTTTGAAAGCTGTTGCGCTTCGACCTTTGCGCACCTACGGAGCTTTGAGTCCCTCGTTCACTGCCTGCTTCCAAACTGTGTCGGCGGAACGCGGATTTACGACTGGTCTCAAGAAGCAACATGTGTGTTTCACTCCCATTCACATAAAAAAATGGCCTGCCTGAAATCGATCAGGCACGCCATTTTGCATAGAGCGTGATGTGAAAAGGATGAAGGTTTCATGAATAACTCATGAAGGGGATCAGCATTGGTCTGCATCCCCGACTGTTCAACGATCAATCACGTGAGCCCGGGGTCACCTTGACGATCACTTCTTTACCCGCACGAGTCACGATGAGTTCGACTTCCTGACCTGCTTTGAGCGCTTCGATCGCGTAGGTGTAGTCGTAGATGTTTTCGATTGTCTTGCCGGCCAGCTTTACGATCGTGTCGCCGCCCTTGATTCCGGCTTTGTCAGCCGGGCCACCTTTGGCCACTCCGGAAAGCAGAACGCCCTTGACGTCCGTCTGGGCATAGTCGGGAACGGTTCCCAGGTAGGCTCGCAAGGACGCTCGTCGCTGGCCGTCCTTTGGTCGTTCCTGAGCGACATACTGCGGCGGACGTTCATCGGCAATCAACTGTCGACAGACCAGCATCATCAGGTGGGCAACTTTTGAAATGCCTTCGTAGTTGAGCTTTTCCGGTGTGTCGCGAGGTGTGTGGTACTCACTGTGATTGCCGGTAAACGCGGACAGGATCGGGACGCCGTGCATGAAGAACACACTGGCGTCGGTAGGAATGTAACTGTCATCCTGAAGCGACAGAGACAATCCCATCGGGACGTTGGCCTGCTCTACAATTTTCTGCCAGGACGCCGACGAGCCGGTTCCCTGCAAAATGAGTTTTTCCTGAAGTCGGCCGACCATGTCCATGTTCAGGCAGGCGGCAATGTAAAGATTCAGTCCACCGGTGTTGGGGCCTGTCAGCTCCTCAGCCTGTTTCGTTTTCTGCTCGGTGTCTTTCGATTCGGACGCATCTTCTTGTGAGGGTTCGCTGTTTGGTGTTTCTTCTCCGCCCACCGCGGCCGCATGCTGAGAAAACAGCGTCTCCAGAGTCTTCACGTAGTGACTGGAACCCAGCAGTCCGATTTCTTCGCCTGACCATGCTGCAAACACAACGTCACGCTGTCCCTTGAGACTTCCTGTCTCTTTGGCGTTCGACATGGCTTCTGCAATTTGCATCATCGCCGAAACTCCGGAAGCGTTATCGTCGGCTCCGAAGTGAATGGCCGACTGTTCATCGCCGCGAGCCAGTGAGTTCCCACTGGGACCTGTGCCAAGATGGTCAATATGCGCACCGACCACAACGATTTGCCCGGCCTGCTCTTCGTTGACCTGAAGGCGTCCCAAAACGTTGCGGCCTTTTTTCTTCTCCTGAACGATTTCCACATTCGCCGCGACTTGAAGCCCCTCCATTGGAAAACCCATCACCGGTTCGCCGGAATCCATCTTCGCCTGAATGGCCTGCAGATCTTTTTTGCGATCTGTAAACCAACCCGCAACAATCTCATCCGTCACACTGATCACTGGCAGGCCGGAGCCGGCGAGTGACCCGTCGAACTGCAGCGGCACCAATTGTTCCTTCACGCCGGATGTGGGACCGCTGACAATAATCAAACCGCGAGCTCCCAGATCACGTGCCTGCATCGCTTTGAACCGCAGGCTGGAGTAGCGACTAAAATGCTGTCGCTGCTCGGGAGTGAAATTCTCGGGCATAAACCGAAAGGAAAGCACCCATTTGTCTTTCACATCCAGATGCACAAAGGAATCGTACTCTTCGATACCATCTGCCGCGGGGGCTCGCAGTCCATACCCGGCAAAGATCACATCAGACGAATCCACATGAGTGGATGAAGAAAATGCCACAGGACGCCAGTCCGTTTCCAGCGTGAGTAGTCGATCTCCTGCATTCAGTGTGTTGGCCGCACTGGCAGAGACACCGGAGGTAAACTCAAACTCCTGAAAGTAAGTGTCGTTGTCGCCTGCCGGCAGCAGACCCAGAGTCTCAAAGTGAAGTGCCACATAGTTGGTGGCCAGCTGCTCGCCTTTCGTGCCTGTTAAACGACCTCCGAGCTGCGGACGACACAAATATTCCACATGTGACACCGCGTCGGCCGGCGCAAAATCACCGCGAGCTGCCGGTGCCTGCGCCATCACTCTCGTCTTACCTGCAGCGTCTGCGTCGGCCACGTGGTTCGCAGAATCCTTCAGGCCCAGTTGTTCCAGAGCCTTCGCGTGATCCCATTCGGCGAGAAAGATCTGCGACTGATTGTTGGCCGTTCGATTGGTCGTCCATGCCAGCTGCTGCCCATCCGGACTGAAGACGGGCAAGCCGTCAAAGCCGGGTGTATGCGTTACTCGAACAGGTTCGTGCTGTCCGGCCGCATCGACCATGTAGAGTTCGAAATTGGCAAAGCCATGTTTATTGGTGGTGAAGATCAGATACTGGCCGCTCGGATGAAAATACGGCGCCCAGGACATCGCTTCCAGGTGAGTCAGTTGCTGCTGATCAGTGCCATCAATATCCATCGTCATGATTTCAGCCGTCGCTCCGTTTTCCGAAAAGCGACGCCAGCAGATTTTCTTCCCGTCGGCACTGAAGAAAGGCCCGCCATCGTAGCCAGGAGATGTGGTCAGTCTTCGCACATCCGAACCATCGGCATTCATGACATAGATTTCATTGGCCCATGCCGGATCAAGTTCGAACGACTTCTTTTCGTCCTCGTTCAGTTCCTTTTCATAAGCCGAACGATTGGAGGCGAAGGCAATCAGTGCGCCATCAGGGGACCAGGAACCTTCCGCATCGTAACCTTTGGCCTCTGTCAGTTTGCGGTACTGCCGGGACTCAAGTTCATACTCGTAGATTTCATAGAACTCGTCGTAATCCCACGAGTAACGACGTTCTTTTCCAGACGCCCGCAGTTCCAGTTCGTCTTTTTGTTCCTGCTCGGCAGCCGGGTCTTCCTGAGTGGAAGCAAACAGCACTTTCTTTCCGTCCGGATGAATCCATGCGCATGTGGTTTTGCCTTTTCCCGGTGATACTCGCTCGGTGTCGCCGGTATCCAGATCCATCAGATAAATCTGGAAGAATGGATTTCCCGGCTCACGCTCACTCTGGAAAATCATTTTGCGGCCGTCCGCACTGAAGTAACTTTCGCCCGCTCTGCGACCTTCGAAAGTCAGCTGGCGAGGCCTGCTGATGAATCCGGCTTCCAGCTTCTGTGCGGCCGCCGGATCAGACTCGGTAATGTCGGGGGCGACCTGCTGTGCAAAATTCTCTGCGGGATGCAGAAATGCCGTCAGAAGGTATGCGATGATTGCGGCAAGCTGACGTGTGGAAACGTATTTGGAAATCACGACCAGATCCTCACAAACTCGAATGGATGCAAACGCAGCGTGCCCGACGCATCAGCGGCAGGCACGCAGCATTCTAGACATCATTGAGGCAGGATTGCAGGGTCGGTCCAAAATCCTCCACAGAAACCTACGGCTGATCGTCAAACACGGTCACGGATTCGGAGACAATCAGGGCCTCGGTCATTTCATCGCACTTCAGGAAAGCCTGAACGCGTGCATTCCTGACTGGCGATTCACCCTGCAGAGTCAGCTGAAAGGTCATCTGACCGTTCGGCTGTATTTCCGGAACCTTCGTGTACTTCACAAGATTCCCCGGGAACAATTTGCCGGGAACGTCTCTCGTGCCTGCGGCCAGAATCTTAAGTTCAGGCGGCACCTGCACTGACAGTTCGATATTTCGAGCCATCGCGGTGCCTCGATTATCGATCGTCACCGTGAAACCAAACCGGTCACCGATCGCCACAGGATCGTCCTGCCGGCTGATATCCGCCGTCACGTTGTGAATGTCTTCCACAGTCACAATTGTATTTTCGGTCAGCGGTGTTCGGAACCCGGCGTTCTCTGTCACTTCAACCATTGTCTCCATCTCGCCGGCTTCTTCCGCCACGAGTTCGACATCCAGAACAGCCTGCTTGCCCGCACCAAGGCGAGGAATGGCCCATCGAATGCGTCGCGTGTCCCGGTTGTATTCTCCACCATTGCTGGCCGAGACAAACCGCATGCCCGGAGGAACCTCTTCGACAACGATTGCGTTAACGGCTTCAAATTTGGAGTCGTTCGTCACAATGTTTTGATACTTGGCAGGCCGACCCACATAGCGGCGTTCCGGACCAAGACGTTCCAGTGCCAACTGCGCCCCAACAATCTCGATCTCAGTCCTGGCTTTGGCTGCTGACACCCCGGAGGACGTCACTTCTGCCGAGACAAGAATCAGTTCGCCGGGCTCGGCCGCGACAACTGTCAGTTCGATTTCTTCCGCGTCGCCCGCAGCGAGATTTTCAATTTCGTATTCAAGGTCACCACCTTCCGGATGCTTCAATCCGGGCGGCAGCACACTTCGCAGGACAACATTGGCAGCATCCCCTGAACCGCGATTTCGAATCGTGTAAGCCAGCTGAACTTCGTCGCCCACCTTGACCTGATCGGGCCCAGAAAGCTGCAGTTCCAGTTTTGGAGCGGTGATAACCGTCGCTGATTTCACCTGAGCTTTGAAGCGAACGGTGGCCACGCCATCCAGTGTGCCTTCTCCTGCAGGTTTGATTCGCACTGTGATTTCTTTCTTCTCACCAGCACGCAGTTCACGAAAATTCCAGTTCAGTCGACCAGCGGCACGGCTGAACTCCGCGACTGGCCGAGCTTCCACGAATTCTGCAGCGCCGCCCAGTTCGTCTTCGACAATTACGTCGTACGCTGACGATGCTCCTTCATTGGAAACCACAATCGTATAATCATGAGCCACACCTACCGTGGCCGTTTCCGGAGCCTTCTTCTGAATAGTCAGCTGAGGCCGCATGACTTCTGACACGGTTCCTGCGGGAACAGGTTTCGGTCGCCCGGCGCCCGAGGAATCAGGTGAGTTGGTTCGATCAGGACGGCTCGGGAGATCATCAGCCGACGGCAAGGGCAAGGGACGTCCCTCGTCAGGATTCAATGGGCCTGCATCCGGCTCGAATGGCTCCGGACGCGATGGGTCGTCCAGATCACTGCCGGAATTCGGAAGTCGACCTGGAAGCCGAGGCTTTGGAAAATCGTCTTCCGGCGGATCTGTGATACGCGGCTCAGGCCGAGTCGGCAGTTCATTCAGTTCCGTATCATCCGGCATGAAGGGCAGAGTCTCCGCGTCTTCATCAATGCTTCCAGGGGACGGCGGAGAAGCGGAAGTACCGGTTCCATTGTCTTCGCCGAAAAATGGCACATCGGTTTCTTCGCGTGCAGGACGAGGTGTCGAAGGAAGCGTGGCTGGCACGCGTGGTCGCGACGGAAGCGGGACAGAGTCTTCTTCAAAAGAGGGCGGATCCATCAACGGCGTGTCGTCGACACTATCGCCCCCGTTGAAAGAAGGAGTGCTCAGATCGGGCACAGGCTCCGGAACAAACATCAACGGCTCGTCCGCACTTGAAGCGGACGTTCGCTGAACCATCTTCACAGTCTTTTCGTTTTCCAATGCAGGAACAACTGCCGACACAGCAGGCTTCGCCATCGCGGACGTGCGAGCGGCGGACGATACCGGTGGCGCTGCTAAACCGGCTGCCAACACAGGCTGAGCAGCGGCTTTCGATGCAGTGGCAGCAGGCGATGCAGTGGCAGCGCCAGTGCTCGCGGCGCCAGCATTGCTTCCAGAACTGTTTGAGAAAAATTGAATGGTGGTCTTCTCGGAACTTTTCTCACGGCTGGCGGCCGGCACCGCAGCTACCGGGAATTGTTCGACCGTTGGCTTCGAGACACCCTGTTCTTTCGGAAATGGAATCACTATGGATTCAGGAATCAACGACTGAGAAGAAAGAGCCGGCACCGGCTCGGTGAACTCTGACGACTGGGCAGATTCATCTTCGGTTGATTTCAGCGGAATCGAATCGCCGGCGAAAGAGCTGTCTGCAACAACCTCCGCTTCTTCGCGCGGTTCATCCATTGCAGCAGAGAACGGATTGCCTTCTTCGGCAAGTTCGTCCTTATGCAATGTGTGGTCTTCGGTCGCTCCAAAGTACTGAGTGTCGTCTGCCGGAGGAGCCGGATTTCCAGATCCGACGCCCGGTTGATCGAACATCGAAGGGTCATTTGCCTCGACGGGCGGATTCGCAGCGAGCGCGTCGTCGAACTCAGTCGATGCGTCCGGCGTCACACTGATCTCGTTCCCGGGTGTTTGAAGACCCACAGAACTTAAGACAGGTTTGCGCACAGGCAACCGGTTCTGGACTTCCAGAACTATCAGTGTGCCGATGCCAATAATACCAGCCGCTGTGAGCAGCTTCCATAATGAGCTTTGCATGGGAATCCCTTCCCGCGCCGGGACAATCCTGTTGTCGCTCCACCTCCCGTGGAGCGCATGAACGGCGCATGTGCCCGAGAAGTAGCAGAATCCGCCGAACGGTGGAAGCGGAGTTTTTTCAGATCCGCTGGCGCCACGACATTTTTCTTCGAAATGTGACGCTAAGGAATGATTTGCGCAAGGTCCATTGTTCTGGATGGCGCGCCACCGTGGGAAATGCACATTTCACAAAACTCCAGTTCTCTGCAGATCCCCCATCTGCCAGAGGGTGACGAGATCGGTCTTAAATAGCCGACTTCGCCCCTGCCGCCTGATAGTGGCGAGTGATAAAGTCGTTCTGGATCCAGAGCAGCTTTGAAAACGCTCGAATGGCCAACCCTTTGGAAGGCTCATCCAATGGCAGCTGCATCAGCACGTCCAACAGCATGTCCGACAGAAATCCCATCAGAGCATTCATCTGCACCAGAGGCACATCGATCTCTTTGCTTCCCGCCAGTGGGGTGTGCATCTTTCCGACCATATCGAGATAAGGCACGAGTTTCGCATCGCACGTTCTTCCCAGCAGTGTGGCCAGATATCGAGCCAGATGCTCTTTTCGAAACTGAATCTGCGGATGCGTGGCCGAGAGACTCGCCAAATCGGTCGGCACCTGCCCCTCAAAGCCCGACTGGCGAGGCACAAAGTGTCGGGCCGTGACGTCGAACGCCAGCAGTCGCTGATACGTCTTGTCGACCAGCTCCGGAATGAGCGGGCCCAGGAAAATGGCAACCGACTGTACTGCAGACGCATCCGCGGGCGTGAACCCAATGAAATCCGCAAGGTAGTGAAAGCGATAAACGGAATCCGCTTCGAGCTTCTGCTCATCAATGTGTTGCATGACAACAATCGCTTTGTCAGGAAAAAGAGTGGCTCGATCTCAACAGAGAGCCGGTGAAAAAGTGACCGAAGGAATCGCCCGGCTGCACTCCGCAGGCCGGGCACGCGGACATTAGGAACGACACGAAAGAGTGAGCCAATTACGTCCCCAATGTCACAAGTTCCATCGGCGGTTCAGCCTCGATCAGTTTCAGATCAAACTTTTCCTGAAGGATTCGGAAAATATTCGGTGAAACGAATGCTGGCGGTACAGGCCCCAGACGAATGCCTTTGACACCCAGAGCGAACAGACTGAGTAGCACCGCGACGGCCTTTTGTTCAAACCATGACAGCACGATTTCCAGCGGAAGATCGTTGATGCCGCAATTGAACGCTTTAGAAAGTCCGATCGCAACCTGCACGGCGCCGTAGGCATCGTTGCACTGTCCCATATCAAGCAGACGTGGCAGACCAGCCACGGTGCCGTATTCATGATTGCGAATGCGATACTTACCGCAGCCCAGCGTCAGAATCACAGATTGCTCAGGAGCCTGATGAGCCAGTTTCGTGTAGTAATTGCGTCCCATCTCTGCCCCATCACAGCCCCCGATCAAATAGAACCGCTGTATGCTTCCTGATTTGACCGCTTCCACAATTTTATCAGCCAGACCAAGAATCACGCTGTGATGAAAGCCAATAGTGGATTCACGCACCTTGCGTTCCGGAAGCGAAGGAAGGGTTTTTGCCGCAGCAATCACTTCCGAGAAGTCGTTGCTCTTTAATCGCTTTGCCCCTGGCACAGCTGTGACGCGAGTTGTGAAGAGCCGATCCTTGTAAGAATCGGGAGGAATCAGGATACAGTTTGTGGTAGCAACGATAGGGCCGGTAAATGACGGAAACTCCCAGTGCTGATTCTGCCATGGACCTCCAAAATGACCAGCCAGATGCGCATGGGCTCGCAACTTCGGATAGCTATGAGCGGGCAACATTTCTCCATGCGTATAGACGTTAATTCCCTGGCCTGCGCACTGGTCCAGTAAGTCACCCAGATCCACCATGTCGTGGCCGGTCACCAGAATGCCAGGCCCCGCCTTCGTTCCTTCGTAAACAGTGGTTGGTGTCGGCGTGCCAAATCGTTCCGTGTGCCCTTCATCCAGAAGCTGCATCACGCGAACATTCTTGTGCCCACACTCCAGCACCAGCTCGAAAAGGCTTTCGAGATCAAAGTTGACATTCGTCATCGTTGCAAACAGTGCTTCCTCTATGAACGCACTGACACTGTCGTCCGACTTGCCCAGACGGCGCGCATGGTTGGCATAGGCAGCCATACCTTTGAGGCCGTAGAGCAGGATCTCCTGCAGAGACTGAACGTCCTCGTCCTTTCCACAAACGCCGACATCGGTGCAACCGTGGCCGTTTTGAGTCTGCTCGCATTGATTACAGAACATCTGAATACTCCTGTTGTGGTTAGAACGGATGTCAGTGGAGAACAACCCGCCGCTTTCCGCCTGAAAGAAAGCGAAGCACCGACAAAAGAAGATATTATTATCCTCTTTTGAGGAGACCTCGCGAACCACAAACAGGACACAATTATCCTGATTTCCAGAAATAGTAGTTACGGAGTCAAGTTTGCCCCCCTTCCGGCGCGAAAGCATCGTGTGCTGCGCAACCTCCATGAATCCGCCTCAGACGCGGACAATGCTGAGATATGCGGTGAACGAAGCGCAAATAAGGCTGGGGCGAGTGCTGTCGCAGATTCACGGCGAACCATCACGGCTCATCCAAGCTCTGCTGAAAACGCTGAAGGACGTTCATGGGGATCGTGTGAGGCCCGTTGAATTCAATGAATTCGACCATAAAGCCGGCCGCACTCAGCAGATCCTTCAATTGAATCGCTGGTGCCAGCGGCAGGATAGAGTCCTGCCGGCCGTGCGACTGCAGTACCACGCAACCAGGATGCTCGGTGGCCAGTCGCAGCCATTCACCCCGATTCAAAAGCGTTCCAGAGAAAAGAACGAGCAGTCGAGGGTTTAAACCTTCCGTGAGCGTAACGCACGTGCTGACCATCGCGCCCTGGGAAAATCCACCGAGCACCAGGCTTGACTGGTCCAGATCCGCAGCAGCCAGAGCGGCTTTGATAGTTTCACCCAGCATTTGGGACGCTTCTTTCATACCGGGAGGTTCCAGTTGTGTCAGCTGATCGAAGTCGCGTGTCTCATTGATTTCCGCCAGTTTGGCCATATTAATCGGCCACCACGCGCGCCCGCCCGGCATTCCCATCGGCCCGAGATCGATTGGTGCTTCCGGAAAAACAAAGCGGCAGGTTGCGGCAATCGTGTCACTCGATTCCATCATCATGGGGCCAAAATCGGCCAAATCATCGCCCGGTGCACCAAATCCATGATTCAGAATCACCAGCTTTTGCGGCGTCTGACCGATGGGCAACGCATCAATGACACGGCATCGGAGTGGACCAAGTTGTTGTCGAGAAGACTTCAGTGACATAACGCTTCAAACCCCATGAAAGGCTGTTAAACTGCCCGCCTGACGCGAAAGCAGTATTCCACGCACTTTACTTTCTCATGGCAATCGTGCCATCCAGTGCATGGTAGTCTCCCCACCGATGGCACTATTGATCGCGAGATTTTACACGATGACCACTTATTTCCCGGAAGTTGACAAGATCCAGTTCGAAGGCCCCTCTTCGCGAAATCCTCTGGCGTTTCGCCACTACAACGCTTCCGAGCTTGTAGAGGGCCGAACGATGACAGACTGGCTTCGATTTGCCGTTTGTTACTGGCACACCTTCCGCGGTACTGGCTCCGATCCATTTGGCGCTCCGACGATGATGCGTCCCTGGGATGACGGATCAGACTCTGTCGATAACGCTTTGCGACGCGTCGACGTCGCCTTTGAGTTCATGACAAAGCTGGGCGTTCCATACTACTGCTTTCACGACCGTGACGTCGCCCCGGAAGGCGCAACTCTGCGCGAGAGCAATTCAAATCTTGATGCCATTGTGCGCAAGCTGAAAGAAGCTCAGCGGAGCACTGGCATCAAGCTGCTTTGGGGAACTGCGAATCTATTTTCCAATCCTCGCTACATGCACGGCGGTGCGACCAGCCCGAATGCGGATGTGTTTGCATATGCCGGGGCTCAGGTGAAGAAGGCGATCGAAGCCACCTACGAACTTGGCGGTGAGAACTATGTGTTCTGGGGCGGCCGTGAAGGGTACATGTGTTTGTACAACACCGACATGAAGCGCGAACTGGATCATCTTGCCCGCTTCATGCACATGGCTCACGACTATGCAAAGTCGATTGGTTTCAAAGGTCAGTTTCTGTTTGAGCCAAAGCCAAAAGAGCCGACCAAGCACCAGTATGACTTTGACGCGGCCGCGTGTCTGAACTTCATTCGTCAGTACGGTCTGCTGGATGTTGTCAAACTGAATATCGAAACCAACCATGCCACTCTGGCCGGTCATTCGATGATGCACGAACTTGAGTACGCTTCGATCCAGGGAGTGCTCGGAAGCATCGACGCCAACACCGGCGACCTGCTGCTGGGCTGGGATACCGACCAGTTCCCAACCGACATTTATCTGACGACTCAGATCATGCTCGTGCTGATGAAGCAGGGCGGCCTGCATTCCGGCGGAACCAACTTCGATGCGAAAGTTCGAAGAGAGAGTATCGATCCGATTGACCTGTTCCACGCTCACATCGGAGGCATGGACGCATTCGCTCGTGGTCTGAAAATTGCCGCTGCGATTCGTGCAGATGGCGTGCTTTCTGACTTCGTGAAGCAGCGATACAGCAGCTTCGAAAGCGGAGTGGGCCGTAAGATCGAAAACGGCACAACCAACTTTACAGAGCTGGAAGCCTACATTTATGAGAAGGGCGAAGCAGCTGCCAACTCCAGCGGCCGACAGGAAATGCTCGAGAACCTGATCAACCGATATATCTAACGGACAGCACTCTGTTGCCCCCTCTCCCCCGATTTTTTGCGGAGGGAGAGCGTGTTTTTGCAGGGCAGCATGGTCGCAAAAAATTGGGGGAGAGGGCCGGGGTGAGGGGGCTTTTTTTGCACGCGGCCCTTCACGAAAGCCCCCTCATCCGGCCTGGCGGCCACCTTCTCCCCCGACGGGGAGAAGGGACAAATTCACGCGGTCATTTATGTTGACAAGAGATGCCCGGTCAACCTGAAACACCAGACATGGCGTTATCCAACTACGGAAAAGGCACGGAACTGTTTCTGTTTTCAGAAGCCCGGCTTTTCAAAAAGCCGGGCTTCTTTTGCTTAGCACGAGACTATCATCTCAGGGATTCGCTGCCGCGGCCAACAGACATTTAGCGAGCACCGTTCAAATACAACTTCACGTTGTGAGTTGACCGACCGCCAGCAACGAGAACCGGACGACCATCGCCATCGAACACCGT
>QWOO01000281.1 GCA_003669615.1 Planctomycetota bacterium | reverse complement strand
TGAGTCATCAGTCCATGAAACGTGAAGGTATCATTGGGGCATGTGGAAATACCCAGGTGTATCTTTGTCATTGGAAATCCTGTGAGTTGAAACACGCAGCCGCCGCTTGCAAAGCAGCCGTGACATTCCAGTTGGCTTTGTTCCTGTCACCCGCTTCATTGGAAATCCCACGGATGACCGTCAATGGAATGGCAGTGGTCTGGCAGGCCATCGCCACGGAATAGGCTTCCATATCTTCCGCAATCGCCTGAGGAAATTTCTTAAGCCGATGAATCACATCTTCGCCCCCATCCGATGCGGCACAAACTGTCAGCAGCATACCCGGATCTGGTGAAACCACTTGAGACGGATTGCTAAGCCGAATCACATCCCCCAAAGGCGACTGCTCTCCCGAACCGCTTTGACGTGACCAGCCCAGTTCACTGGAGGTCTGAAACCTTGATCCGCTTCCGGCTCCGATACCATAACAGCCTATCTGAGAGAAAGAAGCGGCCGTTCCTATCGCCATCTGCGTGCCCAGAGCACCGGCAATTCCAATTAACACTGCGGCCTGGGGCTTGAGCTGTGCTAAGAGCTGAGCTGTCTGAATCCCAGCCGCAATGGGCCCAAATCCGCACGTTCGGATCAGACCATCTACAGCGGCAACAGATGGTGCAATGTGCCGCTCAAGTCGTTCCAGTTCGAATTCTGTCGGGACAAGTACGAGTAGTCTGGTCATGAAAACTCCCAACAGGAAGGAGGCACCTTAAGACACAATTTCAGCAATGCCACAACGTCTGTCCCGCTTCGCTGAATTCCTCTCGCGAGCAGTAAACTGCAGCAGGAACTTCGCTGTGACTTCGCTCCTGCAACCCCTTCACGATTGATCGACCGTTGATGTGCCGCCGGAAACAAATGAAATTTTCACAAGCCAGTCATTCAACAGCCCGCAGCCCGATATTGAATTTCAAAGCCAGGAGCCGCAGCACGACGACGACAGCCGCACTGATCAAAAAATCGGCCGAATCAGGCAGAGGCATCATCTTGCAGACCAGCAGAATCCAGCCACCGACAAAGGCACACGTGGCGTAGAGCGGTGTCGCCGGACGAAACAAATTGGGAACCTCGTTGCAGGCGATATCCCCAATCACGCCGCCAAAAGTTCCCGTCATGACTCCGAAAAGAACCGCCACGAATGGCGAGACTCCCTGCTCAAGTGCAATCTCAGTTCCCAAAATACTGAAGAGTCCAAGCCCCATGGCATCGGGAAAGTGCAGCAATCGCTCTGCGGACTTTGGAATTTTTGGAATCAGCGACACAACGGCAGCAACGACAAACACAATCACGGGGTACCACGAATACTGAATCCAGAACAGCGGATGCCGATCCAGCAGCACATCGCGGAGTGTTCCTCCTCCAAAAGCCGTCATGAATGCAACGGAAAAAACACCCACGAAGTCCATGCCTTTGCGTCGAGCCAACAGGACTCCAAAAACAGCTCCGCTGATAACAGCAAGGACCTCAATCACCAGCATCATGGAGTGGAACTCTTCGAACCGATGTTGTCAGGGGGCACAGTAGTTGGAGGTCCGCTTTCCGACGCAGCACGATTTTCGATGATCGGATTTCCGGTGAGATCGACCTCTGTCCATTCTGTGGGCTGGCGATAGTCCAAACGGAATGAACGCTCGCGAATGTCCCGTTCCTGCTGCAGCTGATAAATATAGAGTTCCACAATATCCAGCTCTGGAAAATTCACCTTCTGCTTCACCAGTTCATGTATTCGCGACTGAACATTTTGTACCGCACCGACTGTCACCGCGTCGGTTCCCGTGGGATCGAACTTCAGCTTCATGCCAATCTGCAAAATTGTCGGCGTGTCTTTATGCAGCTTCTTCTTCCCCCCATTGACGCGCGGAGCCGAACCCGGAAACTCGGCGACAATGGCCTCCTGCAGCGGCATGAATGGCATGAGATGCAACGTCCAGTAGCCGTAGAGAAATGCCGTTGCGCAGATCCCCATTACAAACATGGAGGCCACAACTTTTCGACCGGTGAGAAACGAACGGCCCGTTGCGGATGAACTCATCTCAGACATCAATTCACTTTCGAGATACTGACTGCCGCGGTTTACATCTCAGGACAACCCAGATCCTGCTAGCCCACCCGGCTTCAATTCGGGCTGCCGATTCTATCTGCCGATGAAGCTGCAAACCGTCCCGCAATAAGATCGTCTGCCTTTTGCGAAGCCTTTAACGACCAGAGCGCACATTTCAGACTGCCGGAGCCGCTTTGACTGGGTCATAGTAGACTCTAATCAAGTAATGTCCGCCATTTCAGACCCTATACAGGGCCAGATTCCCGCGAACGATGGACCAGATCCTGATTCTGTGCGGGTTTCTCGTTGACGATCGGCGGTCTGTTCTTCTAAAGTGTCCGCATGATTCTCAGCAGCAGCATTCAGATTAGTGGATTCGGCGGTATTCGTATCGCTCGGCCGCCGCTTCATGCCTGAGGAACGCAGAATTTGATTTCAGCAGCCCTCAGGTCCTCCTGAGGGTTTTTTTATTGGCACTCCGAAAGTTTGCATTCATGGCTCGCATCCAGCTTTATGACACGACCCTTCGTGACGGATCTCAGGGAGAAGGAGTCAATTTTTCTCTGCAGGATAAGCTGATGATTGCTCAGCGACTGGATTCACTCGGCTTCGATTACATTGAAGGTGGCTATCCACTTTCCAACCCCAAGGACGAAGAATTCTTTCAACGTATTGCAGACATGGATCTGAAACATGCTCGCGTCTGTGCATTCGGGATGACACGTCGCAAGGGCGTCGCAGCCGAAGACGACATTGGCATGCAGGCACTGGTGCGATCCAAAGCTCCAGCCGTTACGATCGTGGGCAAAACATGGGATCTGCACGTGACGGAAGTTCTGCGTGTCTCACTGGAAGAGAATGTCGCGATGATTCGCGACTCTATCGCCTACGTGAAATCTGAAGGGCGAGAGGCGATCTACGACGCCGAACATTGCTTCGACGGCTGGAAAGCCAACCCGGATTACGCATTGCAAACACTGCAGGCTGCTGCTGACGCCGGAGCCAATATGATCGTGATGTGCGACACCAACGGCGGAACACTTCCCGAACAGATCGCAGAATTTGTGAAGGCTCTTAAAGCGGTCGTGAGCGTCCCTATCGGTATTCACTGTCACAATGATTGTGAACTCGCGGTTGCAAATTCACTCGCCGCGGTCCAGGCTGGTGCCATCCAGGTACAGGGCACCATCAACGGAATTGGAGAACGCTGCGGAAACGTGGATCTGATCTCTGTTGCGGCCAATCTGAATCTAAAGCTGGGACACGATGTCCTGACGCCAGGTGGAATCCAGAGACTGACAGAGATGTCCCGCTATGTGTATGAAATCGCCAATATGAATTTCCGTTCGGGACAGCCGTTTGTGGGCTCGAGCGCGTTTGCACATAAGGGCGGCATGCACGTCCATGCGGTCAATCGCCTTGCGCGAAGCTATGAACACATCACGCCGGAAGAGGTCGGTAACGCTCGGCGAATTCTGGTGAGCGAACTGTCAGGCCGCTCAAACATTGTTGCCAAGACCACCAAATTCAACATCAGTCAGGATAACGAACTGATGACCAAGATCCTGAACAAGGTGCAGGATCTCGAAAACGAAGGCTATCAGTTTGAAGCGGCTGAGGCATCGTTCGATCTGCTGGTCATGAAACAAGCTGGCAGCTATCAGCCGGCTTTTGAGCTCGAACACTATCGAGTCAACGTGCAGAATCAGCAGCGAGAAGCCATGACAGAAGCCGTCATTAAACTGGCCATCGATTCTGCATGCCAGCACGTCGTGGGCGAAGGCGATGGTCCCGTCAATGCACTCGACAGCGCGCTTCGAAAGGCACTGACGCCCGCCTATCCGGGGCTCGCAGAGATGACTCTGGTCGACTACAAAGTTCGCGTCATCAACAGCACGGAAGGTACAGCCGCTCGGGTGCGCGTCGTTATCGAAAGTCGAGACAAAACGGGAGTCTGGAGTACCGTGGGTGTCAGTGAGAATATCATTGAGGCCAGCTGGATCGCACTCGTGGATGCCGTCGAGTATAAAATCCACCGCGACCGTGGACTCATCCGCAGCGGTGCCATCGGTTAAAAATGAAATCAGCCGCGGCAGCCTTTCATGACGTGCTTCCTCGTTAAATCAGCGTAGCCGCATGATCGGCTTTCTTCGAAGATGGTCGGTGCCAATGCCTGATTTCAGTTCACATCCTGCACCCGAATTGATGGACGTTCTGCGCAGTCCGACGGATGGCACCAGGCTAAGCATTTCCAGCGATGGGCGTGCTTTGTCTTCTGCCAACAAGGACCGTTCATGGCCCATTGAAAGTGAAATTCCCAGGTTCGTCTCGGATGAACATCTGAAAAGCTTTGGAGATCAATGGACGACATTTGAGGTCGCTCATAATGACGAAGACCGAGCCACCTTTGCCGCCAAAACCGGCGTGACACTCAGTAAGCTTAAAGGAATGCGAATTCTGGACGCGGGCTGCGGTGGCGGACGGTATGCAAAAATCTGCGGCGAAGCGGGCGCGACGGTGTTCGGTGCTGACCATACGCGTGCCGTCGATAAGGCACGCAACTTATGCGGACAGCTGCCGCATGTCCATTTTGTGCAGGCCGATCTAAAGCATTTGCCGTTTGAACAGGCGTCGTTCGATTTTGTGTTCTCCATCGGTGTGATGCATCATGATGCCAACACTCGTGACGTCTTCGATGCGGTTGCAAAGAAGGTCAGACAGGGCGGCCGATTTTCCGTCTGGCTCTACAGACGCAATCAATGGTGGCAGGAACTTATTAACAGTGGTTTGCGAGCCGTTACGACTCGCCTGCCAGCAAGTGTCCTCACGTCCTTTTGTCACGTCGGAGCTGTCCTCGGAGGCGTTCCCCTTGTCAATCGAACTCTGAACAAGGTGATCAATTTCAGTGCTCATCCGAACTACGAAAATCGTGTCTGCGACACGTTCGACTGGTGGGCTCCTGAGTATCAGTATCACCATACTGTTGACGAGCTGCGTGGCTGGTTTCACGATGCCGGCTTTGCACAGATTTCAGTGCTGCCACCAGAAAAATCAGGCCGGTATTACAATTGGGCCTACGACCACAATCTCCTGATCGGCAGTGGCGTCAATGTCACAGGAATTCGCCAATAGGCTGTGAGTCTGTGGCTCG
>QWOO01000246.1 GCA_003669615.1 Planctomycetota bacterium | reverse complement strand
TAGGTTTCAATTTTCAAAAAAGGGAAATCAGGAATCCCAATTCTGCCTGCACAGTCGCCTGAATAAAAGGACAGGTGTCGAAAAACAGGGCTGTGTTTTCAGAAAATTCCTCTATTTTCGCTGACGAGCTGGCGATCGCAAAGTGCCATTTTTGGACTCGGCAAGTTGCACAACGCAGCGCATTCCTCTACCAGCCGCATTTCTGGTCGGCGGCACTTGTCAAAATGCGGGCCGGACGTTCGCTGGATTTTGAAACTACAAACCAAGGAGAGATCATGCTGAATGCGGCTGCTCAAGTGCTTACTGTGTTCCTCGCCATTTCATCCGCCATTGCGATTGCAGCGGAGGAAACCGCAAAAACGGTATCACCTCAGTTTGTGGCGGAAATGGTGTTTCCGTTCAACGCGCAACACAATCATGCGCCCGGAATTGCTGAACTCTCTAATGGCGAACTGATTGTGTCATGGTATCGCGGCAGCGGGGAACGGACGGCGGATGATGTTGCTGTCTTTGGCTCGCGTTTGAAGCCGGGCCAGTCGAAATGGGGCGAAACGTTTCTGATGCACGACACGCCCGGTTTTCCGGACTGCAATACGGCGATGATGACCGATGCTAAAGGTCGCCTGATGCTGTTCTGGCCGGTGATCGTAGCGAACAGCTGGGAATCATGTTTAACGCATGTCAAAGTCAGTGACGATCCTTCCGGGGACGGATGCCCGCTCTGGGATCGTGACGACACGATCTTACTGAAGCCTGATGACTTCTCCGGCGATGCTCTTCATGCACTCGAACAGATGCTGAGTACACTGCCTGTCCCATTGTCAGAGAAGCAACTGGCCAACATTGACGAAGCAAAGAAGAAGGTCAGCCAGAAACTTTATCAGCGAATGGGCTGGCAGCCTCGCTGCAAGCCGACTGTTCTTCCCTCTGGCCGAATTCTGCTGCCGCTCTATACGGACACCTACTCGGTCTCCATCATGGCGATCAGCGACGACGAAGGAGTCACCTGGTTCGCGAGCAAACCCCTGCTGGGTTTTGGTGCCATTCAGCCGGCCGTGCTGCGTCGTGACGATGGCACGCTGGTCGCCTACATGCGAGAGAACGGTTACACCGGGCGAGTTAGAGTCTGTGAGTCATCCGATGATGGCATCACGTGGGGGCCCGTCGGTGTTTCTGATTTGGTGAATCCCGGCTCCGGTTTGGATGGAGTCCGCCTCAGGAATGGCCACTGGGTTCTCGTTCATAATGATACGGCCGAGGGACGTAATCGTTTGGCGGTCAGCCTGTCGAAAGATGAAGGCCGCACCTGGAGCTTTTCACGGCATCTCGAAGATCAGCCGGACGGGTCCTACCATTACCCGTGTGTCATGCAAAGTTCAGACGGCATGATTCATTCGGTTTACAGCTACTTCGCCACCGAAGGCAAAACCATGAAACATTCGGCCTTCAACGAAGAATGGATTCTGGAAGGTGATCAACCCGCGAAATGATCTCGTGGCGTAGCAGGAATAAGTCGCTTCCGGCCAAGCGGGATCGATGGCCACGTCAAGGGCCTGCACAGGCAATCGCACTGCCATGGGTTCAGTGCGTCCTGACGTCGCAGCGACTGGTCCACTGGTCGCGACAGCAGGAAACGGCCGGGGAAGTTAGGACTTTCTGCTCGACTTGGCCCTCCGGTTATTCCAATAGTAGCGACTGTGGGAATTGTAGTGGTTGCAGGGCAACATATCTGAAGAGCCTGGCACAGTTTCGTTCACTCCGTTCTGGAGACGTTGACCATGAGTACTTTTCGTGTGACAGGCCGGCATTTGTCCTGGCTCGCCTGTTTGTTGCTGGCCCCTGGTGGGCGAGCGTTTGATGTTTGCAGAGCCGATGATCTTATGTCTTCGGTGAACTCGGAATCACGGGATCTGGCAAGAGCGTTCCGCGGTCTCGATCAGAGCTATCAGTATCGAGGCATGTCGAGCCGACTGGCTTCGACTGCTGGTTCAGTGTTTGTTGACTGGGAAGCGAAAGGAGTTCCACCGGAACATCGTCATCCTGCCGTGGCTCCGGCACCCGTTCTGGTGGGTTGCGCGGCGACAGACCGTTGCCATGAACATTGTGAATGTCACGGCAGACATCACGATGTTCCACAGTCACAATGTTCGGACTGCGGAAGTGGAAGTCTGACTCCATTGCAAGGATCAGGCTCCAGTTGCGCTGCCACAATTGGCATCCCATTGCATCCACGATGCAATGACTGCGCGGCGACGATCGGTATTCCACTGCATCCGCACGCATTCGCTCGTCACAACTGCGGTTGTGGGAAATGCCGATCGGCCGGTAATGAGTGTCGATCAACAAGTGCATGCGACACTCGTATTGAAGCAGCTCGTTGCGACGACTGCTGCATTGTGGAACAGTATCGAAATGGAAACCTGACAAGAACACTCGTTCCGTGTGATCGGTGTCAGGCCAACCTGCCGCGTGAGTAGGTAAGAACCGTTACTGACTGAGCGTTTCAAGCCCAAGTAAAAAACGATTGAAGCTGCCGTGTTTCTGTGCCTCGGCAGCTTCTTTACGTTTGGCCAATCACACTCGTGAATCAGTACTACTTTGTCAGTTCGGCGACTTTCTTCATCGCGACTTCAGCGGCGGCCAATTTCACTTCGGCAACCTTGACCGGCACAAATCCGCGACGCTTGCTTTCGTCAGCGGCTTCCATAAACGCATACAAGTCAGTCGTCTCTTCTGCACTCACCGGGGCCACGCCAGAGCGGAAGAACTTGACGATTTCCACAACCAGTGGTTTGTAACCGTCGTATTGTCCGGCAGACGCAATTCCTTTGGTTCCGAAGGCCGTTCCGCCATACCCGGATGATCCGTTACGAATTCCGCGGAACGTTCCGATGCGGCCGTTGTTCCAGACTCCCGTCACCTGGTCAGCGCCGGGTGTTTCTGTACGAACAACCGATTCGATGCCTGGTCCCATGATTGTGAACAGCGTTTCGCAACCGTGAATTCCGTACCAGAAAAGGTCGGGATGAGTCGACTCAAGCGAACATGGAGAATACGTGTCGCAGCCCAGAACGTCACCGATCGAGCCGGCTCGAATTGCCTGAGCGGCCGTGGAAAAACGCAGCGACGAAGAACTGAAGACGGGAGCCTTATAATGCTTTGCCAGTTCAAAGATGGTCATCGTATCAACGAGTGATGCGGCGATCGGTTTGTCGATGAAAACCGGTTTGCCAGCCTTGAGCACCGGGATCACCTGCTCCAGATGAGGCCGTCCGTCGTTGGTCTCCAGAAGGACTGCGTCCACCTGAGCGATCATGGCATCCAGGTCGTCAATGATCTCAACGCCCATCGCCTTGATCTTCTCTGTGTATTCGGGAACTCGCTTCACGCTGCTTTCAATGTCCGGGCTGCCTTTCGGATAAACCAGAACGACTTTGCATCCGGCAAGCTGAGGGTCGGCGTCGCCTTTGCTCAGCAGGTCTGCGAACGCGAGGCAGTGGGAAGTGTCGAGACCGATCATGCCGATGCGGATCGGCTTCACTTTTTCATCTGCCAACGTGCTTGTCGCACTGATGGCCATCAATGTCATAACAAAAACAACTGAGGTGATTTTTTTGAGCATTACCGAGGTCTCCTGAAAAGGAATGATGCGGGGAGGCTGTGTACTCTGATTTGGGGAGGGAGAATGGTGGCAGGATTGGAAGAAGCGTACACAAGCTCTACGAGTTTTCGCACTGTACAGCCCATAATTTGTGAGAGCCGGAGTCCTGTAGCCAGGCGATCGATCCCACCCTCCGAATACCGGAAATCGTGCTCTGTGGGACTTGTGAAGCGGGCGTTTGATCTCTCACCTCGTTCGCAATGGTAATGTTGCGTTCCTTACCTGGGCGGTTTTTTTACGTGGGCGGTTCGTTTGATGTCGCTTTAGCAGAGCTCTCAAGTTTATTCAGCTGAGTGTGCGGGTCGAAATCCACAGGCAGATTTCCTTCCAGTTTGAATTCTTCGATCAGTTCATTGCGGCGTTTCGCAACAGCTCGATCAAACTCACTTAAGACATCCAAAGCGCGATCTCGCGATGTCACAAGTCCGATGATCAGGTACTGAGTGATCGCCATCAGATAACAAACCCAGCCAACGAGCCAGCGTTCGCGCTGACGAACCAGAAGGTCGGCTTCTTTCTTCAGTTCCGGCAACATGATCTGAATGGCATCGATCGTTATTGCGCTCTGCACGGGACAGCTGGAAGAACACTGCTGGCAATACGCCCAGGCCGCGATAGACTTTTGGCGGTACATGTCGTTCTCGTACTGCTGCATGGACGGCAGCTGTGAACCGATGATGGCGCACATCATGGCCAGGACCGGTGAAGATCGATTCAGATGGCGGCAGGCGAACCCCTTCAGGAACTTCCATTTCTTCGTCCACAACTGAACGAGGACGTTCGAGCCTTTTTCCATTTTAGGAGGCCCCGGATGCAGTACAGCAAACAGCTCCTGGTCGGGCGTGGCTTCGATAACGCTGATGGCCAGCATTAGCCGGAGACCCATCGTCAGCCAGTCGGCTCGATCCAGCCAGTCAACTTTTTGCATCCAGCCAAAGAGCAAATGTTCCATGTTCGCGGTGGCAGCCAACAGGAGCAGTGCGCCGCGAAACCATTCTTCGAGGTCTTTTTCCAGTTCCTGATCCAGATCCTGCAGCCGGAAGACTCTTCGCATGATGAATCGGAAAATCGGAATGGCAATCAGTCCCACCAGCACACGAGAAATCGGGCGCAGAATGCTGCGAAAGAGCGGCAGATCCATAATGATACGAAACAAACTGCCCAACTTAAGCTCTTCCCGGATTCAAGGGTGTGGCGTTCTTGCAGTAGCTCCAGGCGACATGCCATTCGACTTGATGAAGAAAGACTGTATCCTTCCGGCCGACGACTCACCACTGATTTCAGTAAACCGCTTCCGGTGTACTTCCTCGATCTGCGGGTGCAGAACCTGTTCAGGATAAGTTCAATGATTGGAACGGCCGGCGAAACGCCTTTTGACGTGCGCTTCAATTTGCTGGGCATCCCGGTGCGAATTCATCCCATTTTCTGGCTGTCCGGCGCCATGATGTTCTGGAATCCGGAACGGATGGATTTGGTCGTGCTGGGCGTCATCAGCATTTTTATTTCCGTGCTGGTTCACGAGTTGGGTCATGCCATCGTTCTCCGCCACTACGGCTGGCCATCGGAAATCGTCT
>QWOO01000169.1 GCA_003669615.1 Planctomycetota bacterium | reverse complement strand
GATCTATCGCCGCTTTGATGATAAGGCTGCGGACAATTCCGATGGGTCCATCAAGTAGTAATGACCTCCGACAAGCTCAAACAGAGCCCGCACCGATTTGCAAAAACCGTGAGAAATCGTGCGAAACCTGACGTCGGCAACACGGTTCCCCACATGTCGTTCGACAATGGCAGGTGAATGCGAAAAGATGTGTCTTCGGGAACCGCGGCCGACGCCTTCCCGCGATCCGGTTGTACGAGTCTCGCTGCTTCTCATTCCATTGAATTCACTGTTAAAACGCATGCCATCACGAACACGACTTGCCCCCGAGCAGCTTCGCAGCCATCGCTATCTTGGCCCGGATGATTTACGGTCTTTTGGCCATCGCTCCCGACAAAAGCAGGCGGGATTCAGCACCGAAGATTTCTCCGGCAAACCGATGATCGGAATCCTGAATACGTGGAACGATTTGATTTCCTGTCACGCGCATTTTCGGCAGCGAGTCGAGGACATCAAACGGGGTGTCTGGCAGGCAGGCGGATTTCCTGTGGAGATTCCGGTCATGGGGCTCAGTGAGACTTTCATGAAACCGACGTCCATGTACTATCGCAACTTCCTCGCCATGGAAGCCGAAGAAGTCCTGCGCACGTATCCACTGGATGCCGCTGTGCTGATGGTAGGCTGCGATAAAACGACACCGGCGTTGTTGATGGGCGCATTAAGCGCCGATGTCCCTTCGATCGTCATGCCCGGCGGTCCGATGAATCGAACATCGTGGCACGGGGAACAGCTTGCCAGCGGAACCGACGTCTGGCGGTTCTGGGCTGAACGTGGTGCCGGACGAATGTCGTGCGAAGCGTGGTGCGAACTGGAAGATCACATTGCCGCGTCGCCCGGTCACTGCATGACCATGGGCACAGCGTCCACCATGACCGCGCTGGCAGAAGTTATGGGCATGACGCTCGCGGGAGCCAGTTCTATACCCGCCACACATTCGGGTCACGCACGGATGGCCGCGATGACCGGACGGCAGGCGGTGGAATTGGCATGGCTGAATGTGAAACCATCGGAGATTATGAATCGAGCGTCGTTCGAAAATGCGATCGTCACGCTGATGGCAATCGGAGGCTCCACCAATGCCATTGTGCATCTGATGGCGATGGCCGGTCGCACGAATGTCGAGCTGACTCTGGAAGACTTCGATCGGTTTTCGCAGACCACACCGGTTCTGGCCAATCTTCGCCCGGCGGGGAAGTATGTGATGGGCGACTTCTTCGATGCAGGCGGGCTTAACGCGCTGCTCGCCGAGATTCCTGATTTGCTGCAGCTGGAAGCAATGACCGTGGAAGGCCAGACTTTGAAGGACGCCATTGGCGACGCAAAGATCTGGAACGAAGAAGTGATCTGCCGCCGCAATAAGCCGCTGTGTTCCATGGGAAGTCTGGCGGTGCTGAAAGGCAACCTGGCGCCGGACGGTTGTGTCATCAAGCCAGCCGCTGCTGAAGCTCCGCTGCTGCAGCATACCGGACCGGCCGCTGTCTTCCGGGACTACCCCGATTTGAAGGCGCGTATCGACGACCCGGCGCTGGCGCTGACCAAAGATCATGTCATCGTACTTCAGAATGCCGGCCCGCTCGGCGCGCCCGGTATTCCGGAATGGGGCATGTTGCCAATTCCCAAATATCTGCTTCAGGCTGGCGTGCGAGATATGGTTCGCATCAGCGATGCACGTATGAGCGGTACCAGTTACGGAGCGTGTGTGCTGCATGTTTCGCCCGAATCTTACGTCGGCGGTCCGCTGGCTTTGGTGCAGGACGGCGACATGATTTGTCTCGACGTGGCCGGCCGTCGTCTTCAACTGATTGTCTCTGACGTGGAATTGGCGGAACGGCGATCGAAGTGGGTTGCTCCCGATCCAAAGTTCAGCCGCGGCTACGGCAAGCTGTACTTTGACGAAACAACACAGGCGAACGAAGGCTGTGATTTTCGCTTCCTGCACGGAGACGGAAGCCAGGATGCACCGCCGTCGATCTATTGAAACTGCTCGGGCTGCGGTTGAACTCACCTGGTTTCGACGTGGAAATGTGCGGCATCGGTAAACGGTCGAGCGTCGGCATAGACGACTGCTCGGGCCGCCGTCATAATTGCGGCCGATTAAATCCGTTCGGAATGAATCGAATCTCGTCCCATGAAGAAATCTACTGCGTCAGCCCGATCGTCAAAAACGCCTCGCGATCAAAATTCACGAGAGCCCGCAGTGGTTGCACCGACCCTTGAAGATGCAGACATCGTTGCCGAGCGTCTGCAAAGCAATCTCAGCCAGTTTTGGGGCTACCCGGGATTTCGCGCACTGCAGCGAGAGTCCATGTCGCTGGTCATGAGCGACCGTGATTCGCTGGTCGTACTGCCAACTGGTGGCGGAAAGTCGCTGTGCTATCAGGTGCCCGCGATTACTCGCAACGGCCTTGCGCTGGTGATCTCGCCGCTGATCTCATTGATGAAGGATCAGGTCGATTCGCTTCAGAGCGTAGGCATCTCCGCCGCATGCATCAACAGTACGCAGTCAACTCGTGATAAGATGGAAGTCGCGGACAAGATTCGCCGCAAAGAATTGAAGCTGCTGTACATCGCTCCGGAAAGACTGGTGCAGACAAAGACGGTAGAATTTCTGCAGGGAGCCGGTGTCTCATTTGTCGCGATCGACGAGGCGCACTGCATCAGCCAGTGGGGGCACGATTTTCGTCCGGAGTATCGGCAGCTCAGAAATCTGAAATCGATCTTCCCCGGCGTGTCGGTCCATGGTTACACCGCGACTGCGACCGAGCAGGTGCGGGCCGATATTATTGAGCAGCTTGGTCTGACGAATGCCGAGATCCTCGTCGGCTCGTTTGATCGGCCCAATCTTCAGTATCGAGTCGAGCGTCGATCGGATGCCATCGGTCAGATTCAGCGCATTCTGAACCGCCACAAAGGCGAATCGGGCGTGATCTACTGCATTAGTCGCAAGAACGTCGATGCGACCAGTGAGGCATTAAATCGTCTGGGCCATAAAACTCTGCCGTATCATGCGGGCATGTCGGACGAATCTCGCAGCAAGAATCAGGAAGCCTTCATCGACGAAGACGTCAATATTATTGTGGCAACGGTGGCGTTCGGGATGGGTATCGACAAAAGCAATGTACGTTTTGTGATTCATGCCGAGATGCCTCGTTCACTGGAGAACTATCAACAGGAAAGTGGCCGCGCGGGGCGTGACGGGCTGGAAGCCGAATGCGTTTTGCTTTACGCGGCGAATGATGTCGACACATGGGAATTTCTCATGCAGGATACCGAGGATCCTGCAGTGCTGAAGGCCGGGCGAGACGCGTTGCAGGCGATAAAGCAGTACTGCGTGAGTACTCGGTGCCGTCACAATCAGCTGGTCGAACATTTTGGACAGAGTCTGGAAGCCGACAACTGTGGAGCCTGCGACTTTTGCCTCAAGGAAATGGAAGCGGTTTCCGATCCGCTGATCACAGGGCAGAAGATTCTGTCGTGCGTGGTTCGCCAGGGCGAGCGTTTTGGTGCCGCCTATACCGCTCAGGTGCTGCGTGGATCCCGCGCTAAACGGATCGTGGAAAATGGCCACGACAAAATCAGCACATGGGGTCTGATGAAGGATGAGTCTGAGCCGCAGTTGCGGAACTGGATTGATCAGTTAACGTCGCAGGGTTTCCTCCGACAGGCGGGTGAGTTCAACTGTCTCGAAGTAACCCCGAACGGGCGACAGCTGCTCAAAGGCCTGATCACGCCAACTCTGCTGCGAGCACGAGTTGCGGATTCAGCCACTGCGGTAGAAGACCAGTGGGCAGGAGTGAATCGAGATCTGTTCGAAGAGCTGCGCGGGATGCGCGGCCGGCTGGCGATCCAGAAGCATGTGCCGCCGTACATTATTTTCGGAGATGCCACGCTGCGCGACCTGGCTCGACACCGTCCAACGAAACTTGCGTCATTGATCGCGATCCACGGGATTGGGGCGAGGAAACAACAGGAGTTCGGTCCCGTTGTGCTTTTCACAATCAAGCAATGGTGTGAGGCCAATGGAGTAGAATCCGATGTCGATCTCGATACGGTTGCAAGACCTCGGATCAGTGAACGTCCAACGAGCGAACGTCGTGCGTCCAGCGTCAGCGACTCAAAGGCGTCTGAGTACTTTGATTTGTTTGAGCAGGGGCTGTCCATGGAAGACGTGGCCCATCAACTCGACCGATCGCTGGATACAGTGAGCAAGTATCTGGGCAGTTACATGGAAACGCACCGCCTGACCGAAATCGGTACATGGATTGTTCCGTCCGTTCAGGATCGCGTTGATGAAGCCATTGGCCAGCTGGGCAGCGAACGTTTGAAGCCGCTGTTTGACTATCTGAAGAGCGAAGTGGCCTATGCTCACATTCGCATTGTGGTGATTGCCTGGAATCTGCGTCAGTCTGAAGACTCATGAGCTGCTGTCTGTGACACATTGAATTTTTTGACAGCCTCTGCCTGTGCACCAGGCGGGCGATCAAAAATCATTTCGGATCCCCACGAAGTACCCACCATCCGAACGAACTCTCAACTGTTTATGTTTATGGCATCTCGCAAGCGTCTCACGATCGCTGGGATTTTTCTGTTCTGCGCTGCGCTGGAAATCATCGTATGCTGGCTGTATCAGGGATCTGCCACGTCCGGCCATTCTCAGTTCTCGGCCGAACAGGCGCGTGTGATTCATCGGGAGATCTTTCCGCAGCATCCACACGTCACGGGATCCAAAGAGAATGCGGGAGTTCGCGCGGCCATCGTGCGGCTGCTGACACAACAGGGTTGGATAGTGGAAGGACCTGCCGACGGTTCAGGGCCTGATGATGGCAGCGGCAACATTGTCGCCTTTCGAGAGGAACTGCGAGAGCTCCGTACAACGCCACTCGTTCTCGCATCGCATTTCGACTCATGTGCGACCGGACCCGGTGCGGCTGATGCTGGCGGTTGCGTCTCGGCGATTATTGAAGCCGCACGACTGCTTACGCAGGATTCTCGCAACCTGAAAAGGCCGATCTGGTTGTTGTTCACGGATGGCGAAGAGCAGGGACTGCTGGGTGCAAAAGAGTTTGTCCGATCACATCCACTGTCTCTTCAAAAGCCATTCGTCCTGAACTTCGATGCAAGAGGAACGAGTGGCCCGGTCGTGATGTTTGAGACGCACGACGGCAACTACTCGGCCATTCATCGTTGGGCCAATCATTTCGCTGTTCCGAGATTAACGGGATCACTCTTC
>QWOO01000206.1 GCA_003669615.1 Planctomycetota bacterium | reverse complement strand
CAGGAAATCAACTTCTTTCTGGGTGGTCAATTATATATCCACCTGCCTGAAGAATACCCTCGCGGCCTTCCGCACAACGACATCAATGGCGGGGTTCACAGGCACGTTGTGCATCCTGTGAAAGGAACCCTGTTTGAAGAAATTTATGGTCCCGATGAAATGCATGTCAACAGTATGCATCACATGGGCCTCAAGAAACTCGCGCCAAACTTTACAGCAGCCGCTTTGGCAGTGGATGGACTGGTGGAAGCCATCGTTCACGACCAGCCCGACTGGTGGTGTGTCGGCGTGCAATGGCACCCGGAAGCCGACGGCTTGATATCGCTTGACACGCAATTGCTCGAAGCTTTTGTCGAGGCCTCTGCAAACTATCGCTCCAAGCCACAACTCAAACTGGCAAAGGCTGGTTGATCAAGGCGATGAAAGGCGATGGCCTTTCAAAACTCTAACGACAATTTTCAAGACCTGCGTCCAATTTCACTTTGCGACGCAGGTCTACTCTTGCCTATTTTCGAAGCTACCAGAATGCGGCGACCAAATTGAGACCGCAAAAAATCTGCAAAAGTAGCCTGCACTATGCGACCAAATCACTGTTAGAAACAGTGCCTGCTCTGCTTCGGTCAACGGTGCGGCGATTGGTTTAAACAATTGAACCAGGCCATCACCTGCCAGATGAAGTTTGCATCCGCTGAACTTTTACCTTTTTTGCCAAAACTGCTGGATGAGAATCATTCCAGCAGAACAGCCGGCGGCAAAAGGTAGGATCTTAGGGGCTGCCCTCGAGAACTGACGGCTGGCAGCAACTGCTTATATTTCCAAACGACATAGAGCCTGCATATTACAACAGACAGTACATTGTTATGCGACTACCGCCGTTACGAAGGTGCGCCTTTTTAAGCCCTTTTCAAGCCCAGCCAAATTTTAGAAGTCCACGGCAACAATTGGGACAGGGCGTATGTAGTTTTCCAATGTCGATATTGGCGATGTGGCATATTGGACAATACACGCCATCGCCTTCGATCGGGATTGACTCACGCACTACCGAAAGAGTGGCAGCTACGCGATAGACTTTGTCCGAATCAGCATCGCGTGGCGGCTGCCCTGAAGCTTCAGTGTTATTGAGCGTTGCATTCAAAGGTCTTGTCTTGATCCAGTCGTCTGCACCCAGGCCCTGATTCTCGTCGAATCCTTCCGTAATATCCAATTGACTGAAGCACATCGCCTCAGTCGCCATCGTCTGGACCTTGCAAATTCGCAGTGTCAATTTGCCGGATTTCGTGAACTCTGCCTTCGTCACCGGCTCGGCGTGAATAACCGACTTTTCCTCGGCCGCGACCTGCAATAGGGAATTGATTTCGAACGAGTCAGGAAGCTCTTCCGGAAGCATCTCCAGCGAAGCCATGACCGAATCTGAGTCGTCGTCGATCAGTGTCAGGATGATGTGGGTTGTGTCTTTGTTTTGCCAGCAGGTGCTTGTTTTCAAGAGTGCCGGCAATCGCAGGTATGTTACTTGACTTCGGTTCTGAAGCATAAACATTCGGATAATGATGTTTCAACATGAAATCCCTCTGTAAGGTCGCATCCGCCAAAACCTCCACAATAAATACAATTCACAAAAAAAAGCCGGAGACATAAATGGCATTATGCGACGAAAGATCGGTCAGCAAGGGGATGTGACGATCCCGCGGCACAGCCCTGGCGATTTGGTCCGAGAGGTGAATGAAACCAGCCGAAGCCAGCAGAAACCCACATAGGCTGACGATGGCGGTCCGCGCGGCAGGCGATGGCCGCTGGCAAGCCCAGTCCGAAGCCCATTTACAAGGGCAGTCAGGGAATCCACATCATCAACCAACCAGAAAAGCTGCCGCCTGTGCCGTCGCATGGTCCATCAAGCACCTGCCAGCCGTTGAAGAATCAAAGAATGATTCGAATCAGACTTGAACATGCCTGGTAAAACTTATTTTATTTTAGGGTTGACGGAGGTTGGATTTTTCAGTATCAACTGTCGTAAGTCGCTAGGAAATCAACATTTTTGGAGATTCCGTGTCAGCAACCACACGCCCAAATTTCGATCGATAGCCACATCCAAGTTTCAAGCACCTCGTGAAAGGATTCACACCCATGCGTTTTCCCCGACTTCGCTTCTCTGCCTCTCTGATTCGTCCGCACCACACAAACCAGTCGAACATCCGTAAAAACCGTAGGGCTCAACTTTTGGTCCAGGCGCTTGAAGAACGCGCCGTTCCGGCTACGTTCGTCTGGGACGGCGGCGCTGGGTCCTTCGAATTCAACGACGCCTCCAATTGGAATAAGGACATTGTCCCCGGCCCAGGCGACGACGCCGTCATTCCCGCCTTGCCGGGCAACCAGTCAGTCATCGCCAGAGGGATTATTTCGCTCGGTAGTATCCGCTCCGACTCTCCGATCGTTCTTCGCACCGGCATTAGCAAATACATTTTACCCGGTGAAGAACTTAACGGGATACTCCTCGTCACTGCGGGTGCATCGAACCTCAGCAAAGGCCTTTACGCCGACTCCAACGAGCAGGATAGCTTCTGGTTATACGCGACCGGGCCCACGACGAGCCTCACGGTCAATGGGCTGAATTTTGTGAATTCGTATCCCGGTTCCCCTACGCCAATCGCATCTTCTTTTAG
Organism: Planctomycetota bacterium; assembly: GCA_003669615.1. Classification (GTDB taxonomy): domain Bacteria; phylum Planctomycetota; class Planctomycetia; order Planctomycetales; family Planctomycetaceae; genus SXXK01. The sequence goes on along the minus strand of QWOO01000206.1, from coordinate 2,620 downwards.
TCCTTATTTTAGAGTGAAGGCACTTACCGGGGCCACAATTCGGCTTAACACTTCCGAATTGCCCATGATGCGTGAAGTCGATATCATCGCCCTGAACGCGGGCTCCCGCATCGAAATCGCTGGGCTCTCCCGGCTTCAAACCGACTATCGCATGATGCTGGCCGCTTCGGACGGCGGGGCAATCTCAATGCCCGATTTGACCACCATCAGCCTCGATGCCAAAGCTGACCGGCTCGACATCACCTCTTCCTACACGGAATCCGACCGGTGGTACAATGGACTGAAGGGCCAGACAAATTACAAGTCGGGCTCCCTTTCGTTTCCGAAACTGACTTCGATCCAAGATTTTCAGGACGGCCGCACGACAAAAACGTTCATCGCAGCGGATACCGGCTCACGGCTCGATACGCCGGAATTGCGATCCCTGACCAACGCGAGCGTCGGGTTCACTCAGTCGGACTGGATCGCGCCTAAACTGAACTCGTTCACCCGAAGCTCTTTCCGCTGGAGCGTGTCTGGCAAGACGATCAAGTTCGACGCGATGACGAATATTACGGAAACGTCGTTCTACGCAGGGTGGGGATTCGTCGAAATCCGTCTTTCGACACCGATCGACCTGGGCGACATGCACTGGAATACGAACTGGAGTAGCGTAAGCAATTTGTCGGCCCTCACCATCACCGCGCCTCAAATACGCGGCCAACTGGGCCAGGGGCACTTCTTTCGAATCAACGCCACCAACGGCGGCCTGGTGAATTTGAACACCGCCACTCTCATCGACGACAACTATGCAAAAACCGATGGCGGCATTTTCATGACGTCTGACTCCGGCGGAGTGCTACGCGTGAACGTGGCGAACACCAGCGGCACGAACCTTGATCTTCACGGAGATGGAACGGCCGCGTTTGACCAGACGGTCGATGCCCGCTTCAAAATGCTGCGTGGTTGGGACGGCAAATCAGGCAAGCTCTATGGCTCGCAGATGAAGTCCTTGACAGTGGATACTTACGCTCTAACATTGTATGAAGGTTGCAAGTTTTACAATACGAATCTTTACGACGCTCATAGCCTGGTGACGCCAAAGCTGGAAAGCGTCCAAAGTGATTTCCTCAACCTGGAAGGCTGGAATTCACCCGTTTTCCCCGCCTATCGCACCGTCACCTGGGACGGCGGCGCGGGCACGAATCTCTGGAGCGATTCTTCCAACTGGTCGGACGACCACATCCCCGGCCCGAACACCACTGTGATCATTCCGGCCCAAGCCGCCTGGAACAAGATTCGGATCGACGCGAACAGAGAGGTTCGCCGCATTGAAAGCCATGAACCACTGCGACTTGCGTCAAACCTGATCGGTTCGCCGATTACGCTTCGAGTCACCTCCGGGGCTTCGATCCTCCACGCTGGTGTGACGCTCAAAGACGCCACAATCGCGACCCTCTATTCGAGTACAACGCTTGACGTTTACGGCTCCACCAAGGTCGAAGGCGCGATTACAAATCCCTATAGCGATAAGTACACGGAGACAAAACCGGCGAAGGCCGGGTTCACCGCGGCTGACGGTTCCTGGCTCTTCGTGCACGACACGGCGAAGTTCGATCCTGGTCTGATTGAACTCGACATCCGCTCCATCGGTGGCGGCTCGCGGGTCATCTTCCCCAGCCTGGCCGCAGTGGATCTGGCGACACCACGTGCCAACTTTTCCCGCTCCATCGTTCGGCTGACGGCTGAAAAACGTGCTGAAATCGACTTGCCGCAGTTGAAGACACTCACGGGCGACCTGATTTACGTCACAATCGACAACTCCTGGATTTCGAGCCCCAAACTCACAGGAATTTCGCGTGCTTATATCCGGATCATCGATCCGACGGACGACGGGGTTCGCCACTCGGACTGGAACACGGCCGACATGACCTCGCTGACCAGCTCGATTCTGCAATTGGAAGGCGCGGACGTTGTCGAATCGTTCGACAAAGTCAAATCAATCGACGAGACGGAAATCAAGGTCACCGGCTCGAAGGTCTATTTCCCGGCCGTCGATAAAATCGATGTTTCGAAATTCTTTTACCAGGGCAGCGCCCTTCAGGAACTCGACGAATCGAAGCGAGGAAAGTACGAAACGGGCTATCATTCCGCTGGCAAGACGGGCCTGATCGAAATTCGGGCGAATGAGATGTCAGGCATGATTCCTGATCAATACAAGTTCCTGATCAATGCCTCCGGTTACTATTACACCGCCCTCGGCGGCCTGATCTCGCTTCGAATTCCGGTCATGAACATCCAGCAAAGCTCGTCTGCACTGGCTGGTCAAATGACGCTCTCCGCCGGTGGCCAGGGCGTCGTCCGTGCCGAATCGACGACGACGGCCGGGTTGAACATTCGCATGGAGACTGGCGGTGCTGTCGCTTTTGACCAGATCTATCACGGCAAGTTCCGGCAGATCGAGCGGCCTGATTACGCGACCAGCGGAACGTTCTACGCGGCAAACATGGAATTGATGACCATCACCGAGCCGGACTGGCGGGTGAATACGAACCTGAACCGGATCGTCGCGCCCAAATTGCGCATGATCAACGGCAATTTCGAAACCGTGGCCAACCCGTTCCCGCTGCTGGAATCGATT
>QWOO01000191.1 GCA_003669615.1 Planctomycetota bacterium | reverse complement strand
TGAACTGCGTGAATGTGAACACCGGCGAAGAAGTCTGGAAGGACCGAATCGAAGGGACGTTTACCGCATCACCTATCGCTGGCAATGGCCTGATCTATTTTTGCAATGAAGAAGGCGACTGCTACGTTGTGAAGGCTGCGGAAACCTTTGAGCTTGTTTCGAAGAATCATTTGACCGAAGGCATGCGAGCATCTCCATCGGCCGCCGACGGACATCTGTTCCTGCGCACATTCACGCGGCTGTATTGCATCGGTGATTAATACGTTGTCGAGCCGCTCCGCCGGCTTGAGTGGCAGTTCCTGAGCAAAAATGCTGGAAAAATGGCTACGGCAGAGGCTGGAAAATCGGGCACTCAGTGCCGCCGATGAGAACTTCGGGAAATTGTGGTTCAATCGTGGCCCCGGTTCACTCACACGAAATCCGCAGATCCTGCTACAATCATGGTCCTTTCGAGGTTTGTATTGAACGCTGGAAACAGGTCTGCTCGACCCGTTCTGGCGAAATTAACCGCGACATCACCAATCAGTTGACCTTTCAAAGTTTGTTGACGGAGAGTTTGATCTATGAGTCTTGCGATTGCCGCCGTGCATGCCCGTGAAATTCTTGACAGCCGCGGTAATCCGACGGTTGAAGTTGACGTATTGCTGGAAGACGGCACCATCGGCCGCGCCGCCGTGCCAAGCGGTGCCAGCACCGGGGCTCACGAAGCCTGCGAACTCCGCGACACCGACAACAAGTCCCGCTTCCTGGGCAAGGGAGTGCTGCAGGCTGTTGAAAACATCAACGATGAAATCGCTGACGCACTTGTCGATATGGACGTTACCGACCAGTCCTCCATCGACCTGACCATGATCGAGCTGGACGGCACTCCGAACAAATCCCGTCTGGGTGCGAACGCAATTCTGGCGTGCTCTTTGGCATCCGCCCACGCTGCAGCGACGATCTCCGGTCTGCCGCTGTTCCGTTATCTCGGCGGCGTTGGAGCCAACTGTCTGCCAGCCCCGATGATGAACATCATCAACGGTGGTGCTCATGCCAACAACGGCATTGATATGCAGGAATTCATGGTCATGCCTTTGGGCTTTGACTCGTTCAGTGATTCGCTGCGAGCCGGCGTGGAAATCTTCCACAGCCTGAAGAAAGTGCTCGCCGGCATGGGGCTCAGCACAGCCGTTGGCGACGAAGGTGGATTCGCACCTGACCTGAAGACCAACGAAGAAGCTTTGCAGGTCATCATGACTGCCATCGAAAAGGCTGGCTACACACCTGGCGAACAGATTCAGATTGCTCTGGACTGTGCGGCCACAGAATTCTTCGATTCCGCCACGGGCCTCTACAAAGTTGACGGCAAGACTGTCGATGCTGACGGCATGGTAGGACTGATGGAACAGTGGGCCGACAAGTATCCGATCTGCTCAATTGAAGACGGTTGCTCAGAAGACGACTGGGACGGATGGAAGAAGCTGACCGATAAGCTGGGAGACCGTCTGCAACTTGTCGGTGATGACCTGTTTGTAACCAACGTGACTCGCCTGACCCGCGGGATCGACAAGGGAATCGCAAACAGCATCCTCATCAAGGTCAACCAGATCGGTACACTCACCGAAACCATTCAGGCTGTTCAGATGGCGTACCGCAATGGGTACACCGCTGTAATGAGCCATCGTTCGGGCGAAACAGAAGACACCACGATCGCCGACCTGGCCGTTGCACTTCGCACGGGCCAGATCAAGACCGGTTCTGCCAGCCGAACGGACCGAATCTGTAAGTACAACCAGTTGCTCCGCATCGAAGAAATGCTGGGCGATTCCGCAACTTTTGGTGGCACGATCTGATCGGCTGACGGATCTGTTCGTGCCTCACGAACAATCATGGCCAAAGTGGAACTCATCGAAACTTCTGAACCGGCCTCTGAAGAATCAGCAATGATTTCTCAGACGGCCGGTTCTTTATTGATTTCGCTGGCGTTCTGGATGTCATTACTTATCGCAGCCACCATGTATGCGGGCGTGGCATTGTCACCAAAGCTGGCCGACTGGATCAACGTCCGGCAGCAGTACCTGTCGAACGCGATGCGGTTGCAGGAACTGGAAGACGAAGCCGATTATCTGGAACGCGTAGCTGCGGCATTAAAGAGTGATCCCGAGTTCGCTGGACACCTTGTGCGAGCCAATCAGAATTCCGGCGAGAACGATTCAGAATTCGTCCCGGTTTCTCACGACCTGCTGTTTGGCGGATCGGTCAGAAAAACACATGAAGAGCCGGACGTTGTGCAACCGGCCGTGGCGGACCTGGTCTACCATCTGGCAAGTCACCAGACACACCGGCACTGGCTTCTGGCCGCTGCAGCAGGACTGACTTTGACGGCCTTCACACTGATGAACGAAGCCGGCGCTGGAATACTCACGACCGGCCTTCGCACAGGCCTTAAAGTCTTCGCCGTGGTGACTCAACGCTATCGCAAACCGGCACCTGCTCCGGAAATCAGCGAAACCTCAACTGACTCGCTTCCTCCAGACAGTTAATGACACGCGGTCTGCATCCCTGCGAAAAACCTCAAGCATCAATACAATTCTCGCCGCATTTGATCTTAGTTGTTTCTCAGAGCACCGAGTGTCATCAATGGTCTACACCGCTGTTGTCATTGGATTTGTTTGCTGCATTTGAAAGGGAAGACTTTTGTTCGCGCCAGTGATTCTACCGCTTCAGATCACTACCGCGATCTTCATTGTGGCGCTCGTGGTGATGTGTCTGATAAAAAAAGACGAGCGTTCAATGGACGCTCGCCTGAGTCAGAGTTTTCTCGTACAAGAAATGGCCGATTACGGTTTAAGCGGCGGGCCGGTTTTGATTGGGGACGCTGATTTGGCCGCTTCCTTGCCGACCATAACATCTGTGAAACCTTTCAGATCGGTCCACAGAGTTCCTTCGCCGGCGTAGAACAGATTCAACTCAACATCTTCGGGCAAGCCGGTGGCGAAGACCCACTGGTTATAAGCACTTCCCGAACCGAACGAATCGACGGCCAGTTTGAACAGTTCGGATTTTGCTTCGGCTTCCAGCTGTTTGCTTGATGCTTTGGCCTTTCCAAGCGTCACACTCGCTTCAGCGTCCAGTTCGGCCGTCTTGCGAGCCACTGTGGCAACCTTCTTGATCGTTTCGGCTTTGGTTTCTTCTGCCTCTTTATTGCCCTCGGCAACGGCCTGAGCCACCATCTTTGTGGTCTCCGCGTCGACGCGTTCTTTTTCAAGATCGACCATCTTTTCCGCCTCACGCAAAGTGGCCTCGGTGCGCGCCGTCAGCAATTCCTGATCGCGAGTCAGCTTCAGTTCGTCAGCGACGAATTTTTCCTGAATCGGGGTTCGCACTTCCAGAGGAATGTGAATGTTGCGGACAAAGCCATGCAGAAGAGTCAGTCCTTTGTCTTCCAGAATTTTCTCGAAGGCATCGGAGACTTCTTCCTGAAACACCTGTCGCGTATCTCCGACCAGCAGATCCACAGCCCCCAGCGACGATCCCTTGTTTCGGCAGATGCTTTCGATCTGCGGAACGACGACCTTGGTTTCTACGGCTTCAAGGTTTCCAAACTTTCGAATCACATCGGCCGCCTGTTCAGGCATGATGCCCCACACGGCCGTGAAGTCCATGTGAATCTTGAAACCGTCATTGGAAGGAAATGCGATGCCGCTTTCGTCGTCCATCACGGAGGGCTCACCGCTTTCATCCAGCACGGGCACTCCGTCCCGGCTGACCAGATTTGACTTGATCGATTTCTCCGCGTAGCCAACGCCGATAATGTCCACATGCTGCTCATTAGGATTCACCGGATAAAGTCCGGGCTGAAGCACTTTGTCCTGAATGCCGGCCACCGCTTTTGTCAGCTTGTTGTCTGTCAGGTTCGTCACAACGCCCACATAGCCTGTGGGAATGGAAACCCAGCCAGCGTGTTTGGTCTGAGTGCCCGAGGGAAGAATTTTTTCCTGAATCACTTCCACGTTGTAGGCATAGTCGTTGATTCGATATGTACCCGGAGCAAACACCTGACGCAGGATGCCCTTCTCTTCTGTGCTGTCGAGATCTCCGTCGACGAGGAAGTCGCCGTCAGTCAGATCCTTCCCCATCTTGCTGGAGACAACAGCGACCGAGCCAGGCGGCACGACCGTGTCTTTCACAAGGCGTGTTTCCCACCAGCCAACCCAGCGAAAGTGTCTGCCCGGACCGAGCATGTCCTTGAGAATTCCGACTTCCAGCGGACGACCGTTGTCATCCACTTTTGCAAACTGACCAGGCGCTGCGGCTGGGCAATTTCCCGGCAGGAATGGCAACGGAGGTCCTTTGTATCGCATGACCAGACTGTAGCCTTCCGGCACATATACCCGGTTGAAGGTCCACTCAAACGCTTCGTAGCCCAGAACCAGCAGCAGGAACATGGGCACTGCCATCCCGGCTCTGGTTTTCAACGTTCGGATCAAAGAGTTTATGTTCATGATGAGTCCCCCTAATAGCCTGATGAATCGGGTTTAGTTGGCCGCTGGTGTTGTTGCAGGCGCTGAGGTTGTTGTCGTGGCCGAGGCGGGCGACTTTGATTGCGATGCTGCAGCAGACTCCGCAAACGAATCAAAGATTTTCATGATGGGGCTGTCTGCTGTATTGACCATGATTTTTCGGTACGACGCCGACAGCTTCTGGTACAGCACATACTGAGCGTACGCCTGACCGTCTCCGTCGAACGCTTCGACCGCCTTCTTCCAGCCAGCCGCTTCCGCTTCGTTGTCAAAGCGAACCACATCGGCCGCCGCTTTGCCTTTGGCTTCGATGGCAGCCGCTTCGTCGAGGGAAGCGTCCAGTTTCAACTGCGAGACCGCAGCGTTCTCATTGGCCTTGGTGATGGCGACTTCCTGATCCTGAATCGCCTGCGTTGTGACGATGACAATTTTCTGATCCGCTGTCACCAGAGCCTGCTTCTGCAGGACGAGCGCTTTTTCAACAGCGAGTTTCTGTTCCGATTCCTGCTGAAGCGCCTGTTGCTGATACTGAAGTTCCTGCTGCTTGGCAATTTCGCGTTTGCGGACGGGATCTGCGATTTGCTGCGGCGGACGAATCTTTGTGATCAGAGCCTGGATAATTTCGATCCCCACAGGTTCGCAGGCAGGGCGATTGCGCCACAATAGGTAATCTGCGACAATAAGTGAAGCTGATTTGTGAGGCTGATGAGCGGCCTTGCGAGATGAGAATTTCACTCAAGGAAGTTGCAGATGACGAAGGCCACAAGCACATCGATTCGACAGCATTTTTCAG